>JAFEGX010000087.1 GCA_018239675.1 Verrucomicrobiota bacterium | reverse complement strand
CTGCTTCTTGCCCCCTGCTCCTTGTCCCCTGCCTGATGAAGTGAGCGTGCGGAGGTGCCGCACGCTCACTTCATCAGGTAAAACGGGCTGGGCAGCTTGAAGTCCTTCTCGGCCATTCCGCCCGCAAAATCGCTCTCCTGATCGCCAATATTGGCGACGATTACACAACCCTCCGCGACCAGCTTCCGCCGCTGTTCCGTCTTCCACGCCCCGGTCGTGACGCGGACGTCGTCGGCCTTGAGGATCAGTCGATCGTAGTCGCCGCAGCCGACAGCCTTCAGGTTCTTTTCAGTGCCGGGACGGTCCCGCTCCCGCCGACCCGAGAGGATGATCACCCGGTAGCCGAGCCGCCGCGCCGTGCGGAGCAACTCGCAGGCAGGGGTGAGACCGGGCGCCTCCGCCTTCGCGATCCAGGCGGTCCAGATCTGCGGCACGTAGCCAAAGTCGATCGACTCCATCTCGGGCAGGTTCGACAGCAGCGTCTCGTCGACGTCAAAGAGCACGGTGAGGTTCTTCCCGCCCTGCCGAGCCCGCGCCTGCAGCCAGGCGTCCGCCTCGGTCGTGACCTTCGCGATGTCGCGCTCGTACTCGCCCGATTGCACATACGCCCGGACCGCGTTCTTGAGCACCCCGAGGTTCGCCGGCTCGGTCGCCCGGCCAATCACGACGGTCACCAAGGCAACCAGGAACAGGAGAGGCGCACGCAGGGGAAAAGACGTCATGGCAAACGTGCCGGCGAACCTAGGCCCGTCAACGGCCCGAGCGCGAGCCCGCACATGCTGGGTGGTCCTTCGCCGCGAAGCGCACCAAGGGCACAAAGCGTCGGACCATCCCTTCGCGGTCGCAGCGGTCTTCGTGGCAAATCCAATCCAGGTTAACCGCGACGGCCGCCAGGCACGCGAAGCCAGGGACACTTCGGTCTTCGTGTCCTTGGTGACCTCGGTGGCGAATACCTTCGAGCCGTGCCGGAGAGATTATTTCAACGCCAGGTCGGGGCGCTTCACTTCCTTCACCGCCCACTTGGTGACCGTGAGGCCCTTGGCGGTGCGGGTGCTGACCGGCACGGGCGTCAGGTCGAAATCGAATTCGCGGATGCGGGCGCCGCTCCGGCCGTCGAGCGAGATATGGAGCATCTTCGGCATTTCCTTCTCGGTCTTGCTGATCTCGAGATAGACGACCCGGGAGCCCTCGCTCTTCACCAGCGGGTAGAGCTTGTCGCGCGACAGCCCGCCGATCTGGAACTTCTTCGCAAAGGCCTTCCCCGACTCCTTGTCCTGGTAGACCATCGTATAGAAGTTCTGGTCACCGTCCTTCGGCCAGATCGCGACGTGCATGATGTCGCGGCCCATGAAGACCTTGTCGCCGACCTTCGAGACCTTGAGGGAGCCGTCGCGCATGAGGCAGAGAACGCTGTCGAGGATGGTGCATTCCTGCACAAACTCGTGCTGGCGCCAGTTGAGCCCGATGAAGCCGTCCTCGCGATTGACGTAGAGGCGCTGGTTGGCCGACACGACCTCGGCGGCGTTGATCTGCTCGATCTCGTCGTAGCTGGTGCGGCGCTTGATGCCCTTGCCGTATTTCTCGGCGAGCATCTCGAACCACGCGACGGCGTAGGCCGTGAGGTTCTTCAGGTTCGACTTCGTCTCCTTGATGCCATCCTCGATCTTCTTGATGGCCTCGTCGGCCTGGAAGCGGTTGTAGGCGGAGATGCGTTTGATGCGGATCTCCGTCAGCCGGACGATGTCGTCCTCCGTCACCTCGCGCCGCAGCTGCTTGAGGAAGGGCTTCAGGCCGGTGCGGATCTCGGCGAGCACACTCTCCCAAGTCTTCGACTTCTCGATGTTCCGGTAGATGCGCTCCTCGATGAAAATCCGCTCCAGCGAGTCCCAGTGCCACTGCTGCTCGAGCTCGCCCAGCTTGATCTCGAGCTCGCGCTTCAGCAGTGCCTTCGTGGCCTCCGCACTGTGCTTGAGGATGTCGCGCACCCCCATGAACTGCGGCTTGTCGTCGCCCGTCTTCCCGTCGCGGACAATCACGCACGCCGCCGGCGAGAGCTGGATCTGGCAGCTCGTGAACACGTAGAGCTGCTGCACCACCTTCTCCGGCTCGCTGCCCTGCGGCAGGTGGACCAGGATTTCGACCTTGTCGGCGGTGTTGTCGTCGACGTGCTTGACCTTGATCTTCCCCTTCGCGTTCGCGCCGAGGATCGACTCGATCAGCGTCTCGGTCGTGACGCCGTACGGCAGCTCCGTGATGGCGAGCAGGTACTTGGAGCGGACCTCGATTGTCGCGCGGACCTTCACCTTCCCGCCGCGCTCGCCGTCGTTGTATTCGGAAAAGTCGGCCGTGCCGCCCGTCGGAAAATCCGGGAGAATCCGGAATGTCTTGCCCTGGAGATGGTTGACCGCCGCGCGGCAGAGATCGTTGAAATTGTGCGGCAGGATCTTGGTCGAAAGGCCGACCGCGATGCCGTCGGCGCCCTCGAGCAGCACGACCGGGAACTTGGCCGGGAGCGTGACGGGCTCCCTGGTGCGGCCGTCGTAGCTCTGCTGCCAGGTCGTGGTCTTGGGATTGAAGAGCACCTCGCGCGCGAACGGCGTCAGGCGCGCCTCGATGTAGCGGGGCGCCGCCGCCTCGTCGCCGGTGAAGACATTGCCGAAGTTGCCCTGCGGCTCGATCAGCCAGCCGCGCTGCGCGATGCCGACCAGCGCGGCGCCGATGGAGGCGTCGCCGTGCGGGTGGAGCTTCATGGTCGCGCCGACGACGTTGGCCACCTTATGGAACCGGCCGTCGTCCATCTCCCACAGCGTGTGGAGCACGCGTCGCTGCACCGGCTTGAGGCCGTCGTCGACGTGCGGCACCGCGCGGTCGAGGATCACGTAGCTCGCGTAGTCGAGAAACCAGTTCCGGTAATTCTGCGCCAGCGGCGCGGGGTCGTCCTGGACCTTCTGCCCCTTCTTGCGCTTCGGCGGCTCGGCGGCTTCGCCATTGCGGATTTCGGATTGCGGATCGCGGATTGGGGCGGACGATTCCGGATTTCGCACGGCCGCGGCGGGCTCCGTCTTCTTGTCACTCGTCACCCGTCCCTTGTCACTCTGCGATCCCTTGTCGGTCGCTGAAACGGCATCGAGCGGAAGCTCCGCCTGGTCGTTGGAAGATTTCTTACGTTTGGCCATCTAGAAGAAGAGAGGTCTCGGGTGACAGGTACTAGGGAAAGTTTCAGGGGGCCGGTAACAGGAATCAGGGAAAGGCCGACCAGGGTTGACTCCGGGTGTATGGGAAGGGCTGTTCGTCGGCCTTGTTACTTGGTCCCTGTCCCTTCCCACCTGGAGGCGTCTACGCCTCCACCAGGTCCTTTTCCACCCGGAGATTGTCGATGATGAAGTCCTGCCGCTCGGGCGTGTTCTTGCCCATGAAGAAGGCCAGCAGCTCGTCGCTGCTGCCGAGGTGGTGCAGGTTGACCGGCTCGAGGCGGATGTTCTCGCCGATGAAGTCCTTGAACTCGCCCGCCGAGATCTCGCCGAGGCCCTTGAAGCGCGTGATCTCGGGATTGGCGCCCAGCTCGGCCATCGCGGCCTGCTTCTCCTCCTCGGAGTAGCAGTAGCGCGTGACCTTCTTGTTGCGCACCCGGAACAGCGGGGTCTCGAGAATGAACAGATGGTTGTTGCGGATGACGTCCGGGAAGAACTGCAGGAAGAACGAGAGCAGCAGCAGGCGGATGTGCATGCCGTCGACATCCGCGTCGGTCGCGATGACGATCTTGTTGTACCGCAGGCCGTCGAGCCCTTCCTCGATGTTCAGGGCCGACTGGAGGAGGTGGAACTCCTCGTTCTCGTAGATGACCTTCTTGGAGAGCCCAAAGGTGTTGAGCGGCTTGCCCTTGAGGGCGAAGACCGCCTGGGTCTGCACGTCGCGCGTGGCGGTGAGCGAGCCGGCGGCGGAATCGCCCTCGACGATGAACAGCGTGCTCTCCTCGGCGCGCTCATTGCGGTCGCCGAGGTGCAGGCGGCAGTCGCGCAGCTTGCGATTGTGCAGCGAGGCTTTCTTGGCGCGCTCGCGGGCGAGGCTGCGGATGCCCGCCAACTCCTTCCGCTCGTGCTCATTCTCCTCGATCTTGCGCTTGATGATCTCGGCGACCTCCCGGTTCTTATGGAGGTAGGTATCGAGCGACTGCTGCATGAACTTGCCGACGAACTCCTTGATCGACGGCCCCTTCGGCCCGACGTCGGTCGAGCCGAGCTTGGTCTTGGTCTGGGACTCAAACACCGGCTCCTGGACGCGCACCGAGACCGCGGCGTCAATGGCCTGGCGGACGTCGGCCGCATCGTAGTCCTTCTTGAAATGGTTGCGCAGCGTGTCGACCAGCGCCTCGCGGAAGGCCGCCAGGTGCGTGCCGCCCATCGTGGTGTGCTGGCCGTTGACGAAGGACCAGTATTCCTCGCCGTAGTGGTTGCCGTGGGTGAACGCGACCTCGATGTCCTCGCCCTCGAGGTGGATGATCGGGTACAGCGGTTCGCCGCTCAGCTCCTTCGCGAGCAGGTCGCGGAGGCCGTTCTCGGACCGGAAGGGCTTGCCGTTGAGCGTGAGCGTGAGGCCGCGATTGAGAAACGCGTAGTTCCAAAGCATGTCCTCGATGAACTCGGTGCGGAACCGGAAATCGGAGCCGAAGAGCTGCGCGTCGGGCGTGAACTCGATCAGCGTGCCGTTGCGCTCGTCCGACTTCAGGACCTTTGACTCCTTGCGGAGCTTGCCCTTCTCGAACTCGGCGAACTTCGTCTCGCCCTCGCGGAACGCCTGCGCCCGGTAGGTGAGCGACAGGGCGTTGACGGCCTTCTGGCCGACGCCGTTCAGCCCGACGGCTTTCTGGAAGGTCTCGCTGTCGTATTTCGCGCCGGTGTTGATGATCGACACGCAGTCGACCAGCTTGCCGAGCGGGATGCCACGGCCGTAGTCGCGGACGCGGACGAGGCGCTCGTTGAGCTCGATCTCGATCTTTCGCCCCTGCCCCATCGCGAACTCGTCGATCGAGTTGTCGACGGTCTCCTTCAGCAGGACGTAGATGCCATCCTCCGCGTGGGTGCCGTTGCCGAGGCGTCCGATGTACATGCCCGGACGGAGGCGGATGTGCTCGAGCGAACTGAGGGTCTTGATACTGGCTTCAGTATAGGCTTGGGCCATGATTGCGTTGGCGCACAGCGTCCCGGCGAAGAGCGGCATGACAAGCGTAATCCGGGGCGCGACCACCCCTGGCGCGGTCGCGGATTTCACGGACTCCTTGGGCGATTACGGGAGCGAAGGGTGCGGGCGGCGGCCTGGGGCCGCGCCGGGATGGACGCCCGAGCATGGCTTCAAGGGCGCGCCGGCCCCGCCGGCCACCCTGTCATCTCGTTTCCGCAGCTTGAAACCGGCCGGAAGCCCGATTGATTGGTCAGATACCCGCCCCATGAAAAAAATCTTCTCCTCCACTGGCATCGTCATCCTTGTCCTCGCGCTTTTGGTTTACGTCGGCCTGACGTTCTTCCTCGGCGGTGTGGTCAAGGCGGCGGTGAACCGGATCGGGCCATCGATCACCAAGACGGCCGTCGTGCTCGACGGCGCCAATCTCTCCCCGCTCACCGGCAGCGGCACGCTGCGGGGCCTCTCGGTCGACAATCCCCAGGGCTGGAGCAAAGGCCGGGTCTTTTACCTCGGCAAGATCCACGTCTCGATGAAGCCGTTTTCCATCTTCGGCGATCACATCGTCATCGATGAGATCGATATCGACCAGCCGGAGTTCACCTACGAGACCAAGATTTTCTCCAGCAACCTGGGCGATCTCCTGAACAACATCAAGGAGTCCACCGGCGGCGCCAACAAGGCCGACGCCTCCAGCCAGTCGAGCAGCAAGCCCCTCAAGGTTGAAATCCGCCATTTCCGGCTCACCAACGGCAAGGTGAAGCTCGGGGTCGGTTCCGCCGCGCTGCCGCTGCCGATGCCACCCGTGGAGCTCCACGATCTCGGCACCAAGGAAGGCGGCATCACGCCCGACCAAATGGCCGCCGCCGTCCTGGGCAGCGTCACCAGCAGCGTCGTCAGCGCCACCACCCAGGCCGCCAGCCAGATCGGCTCCACCGCGGGCGCCGCCGCCGCCGAAGGGGTCAAGAAGACTGGCGAGAACCTGAAAAAGCTCTTCGGCAAATAATCCCTGCCGGCACGAGCGGGCCTGGTCCGCCCGGGAAACCCCAGGCCCGCACATGGGGGACCATGCGCTCCTCGCTCCGGGCTTCCGCCATCCGCGACCTTCCAACACCCAACCCCGATTTCACATGCCCCCCGTCACCCTCACCTATTACCTCGAAATCCTTTCCTCCTGGTGCTCCTGGTTCGAGCCGACCTGGGACGCCCTCAGGGCCCGCTACGGCGATCGCGTGCGGTTCGAATGGCGCATCGCGCTGATGAATCCCGAGGACTTTCCCGTTTCCCAGAAGCAGTGCGACTGGTTCTACCAGCGCAGCGGCACGATCATGCGTTCGCCGTTCATGCTGAACTCCAGCTGGTTCGAGGCCTCACGCAAGGGCAACTACGAGGCCCCCAACCACGTCGCCGAGGCCGCGCGGGATTTCGGCATCGGCGGTGACGAGGTTCGCCGCGCCCTCGCGCACGCCGCCCTCCGCGAGGGCAAGAAGATCGGCAACCTCGACCTCGCGGTGGAAATCGCGGCCAGGGCCGGGAAGATCGCGCCCAAGAAACTGCGCGCCGCCGCGACCTCGAACGCCGTTCGCGCCCGGGTCGCCGCCAGCACCAAGGAATTCTTCGCGCATCAGGTCAACCAGCGGCCGGCGTTCGTGATCACCGATGTGATCGGCGACAAGGCCGTCTTCTCCGGACTGGTCCGCGAGGGGCCCCTCGCCGCCGCCATCGACGCCATGCTGCACGACTCCGCCGCCTACGCCGCGCACAAGGCGCACTTCGGCACGCCGCCGTCGAGCTGAACCAGCGAGGGGCCGGCCGGGACAAGCTTGGCCGCGAGCAGGCGCAGGGTGAGGTGACTGGTGACCAGCTTCCCGCTGCGTCCGGAAAAGCGGCGGTCGAGCCTCTTCCGGTTGGTCGCATCATCACCCCAAACGACTCCCATCGCCCATGCGGATCTTGATCGTTGGTCTTGGAGCCCTCGGAGGCACGATCGCCGCGCGGGCCATCAGTGCGGGCATCCAGGTTTCTCTGGCGGCCCGCACCCTGGAGTCAGCCGTCGCCCTGCGTGGTACCGGGCTCCAGGTGACTGGCGTCGGCGGATCCGCGACAGCCAAATCGATCACGGTGGCGACCGTTGACGACTACGGGAACGGCGAGAAATTCGACCTGATCATCATCGCGACCAAGGCGCATGCCGCCCTGGAACTCGGTCCCGCGCTCCAAATGCTCCTCGCGGCCGGCGGCGCCCTGTTGCCCATCCAGAACGGGGGCGTCTCCCGGATGCTGGCCGATCGCCTGAAAGGCTCAACCGTCGTAGGCGGGTTGTCGAATCTTGGGGCAACCATGGTATCGCCGGGTATCTATGAGCAGCGCAATGCGGGTCATCTACTGATCGGTGAGCTCGCGGGCGGCCACAGCCGGCGCGTGGACCAGATCGCGCACGCCCTGCAAGGCGCCGTTGCGGTCCAGACCACCGCCAACCTATCCGGCGCGATCTGGTCCAAGCTGTTGCTCAACTGCTCGGTGACGACCCTTGGTGCGGTGGCGGGTTGCACGATGCGGCGGTACCTGGACTGGCCATTTGGGCGAGAGCTGTTTCGCCGCATGTATGACGAGGCCCTCACGGTGGCACTGGCATGCGGCATCGAGCCAGCGCGGATGATCGTCGAGCCAATCCCTCCGGACTGGAACGGCGAAAGTGTGGAGGGACCCGCCTACGCGGGCTGGATCGACGCGGTAATGGCGGCCTACGGTGACCTGAAGCCGTCCATGCTCCAGGACTTCGAACGGGGCCGCCAGACCGAGATCGATTTCATCAATGGCTACGTGGCTTCCTTAGGGCAGCAGCACGGCATCGATGCCCGGCTCAATCAGGCCACAACCCAAATCGTCCACGAGATCGAGTCGGGGCGCCTCCGCCCGCATCCCGACCTGCTGAAAACCATCCTGGGCCAGGCATAGATCTCGTGAGCGGATAGCGCCAAGCCACCCTGCTCTTGCTTGCGTCATCGGAGGTCCGGGCCGCCCAATTTCCTGGCGCAAGGCAGTCGAGGGCTGGCTGCGGTCGCACCCAACGCCGACTGATGTGTACCCACGACATCCGGAATTTCGCACCTGCAGCCAATCAGGCCCATGCCCAGGTCTGACTACTGATCACCGAAGGTCTCTGCGCTACTCGTGGAAACCGCGGTACATCTTCTCGCCGGCGGTGACCGCGATCTTCATCTGGTTTTCCTTCGGCGGCAGCGGACAGGTCGCAAAGGGCGTGAAGGCACAGGGCGGGTTTTGGGCGCGATTGAAATCCAGGATGACCTTCCCGTCCTCCGGCGGGGCGGCATAGAGGAAGCGCGCGGCAGCGTAGGTCTCCCGACCGCTCGTCTGGTCGGAAATCACGAAGAACAGCGGTCCGTCGGGTGACTCCTGGAGCGGCAGGAGCTCGACGGTCTGGCCGTCACGTTTGAACACCGCCTTGCCGAGCACCAGGGCATTCGAGGTGTCACCGAGCACGTTCTTGATCGGCACCTCGCGCGGCTTTTCAAACGCCACCCAATCCGCCTCGATGCGCCAGGCTGGATCAATCGGAAAATAGTCGATGCCGAGGAAATGAGTCCGGCGCTCCGACTCGCTGTCCCTGACCCGCAGGGCCTTCCGGCCATTCCGGTCGATCAACAGGATGGTGAGGTTGTCGATCGTGATCACCGACGGGTGTTCGCGGCGGTCGTCGCGAATGTCGGCCGAGAGCTCATCCTCGCCGTCGACCTTCACGTCGGTCCCCGGTTCGAACACGGCCCGGACCGCGCTGTTCTGGTCGAGCGTGAACGTGCCGAGGTGCGCGGGTCCCTTGGCGAGGACGATGGAATTGTCGCCGGCCGTACCGACGGTGTTGGTCCCGGTCTTGAGAAAATGCAGGCCGATGAGCGTCAGCCAGCCGTCCGGGCTCGTAAGTCGCGCCACGCGTTGCTCCCGCCAGGCCAGGTCCGACTTCGCAAATTCGTCCGGCTCAGCCGGCTTGTCGGCTCCGGCCGCCGCCACCGCCAGCGTCAGGCCGGCGCACACCCACTTGAAAACGCTCATGCGTTCCAGACCCTATCGGCCTGACACCGTTCCGCCAGCTTGAACGCGGAAGCGCCTCGCGCCGGATAGGGCCGAAGGTGAAAAGCCGAATGTCGCAGGTCGATTTTCACGAGCCTGGTCACATCAAGGCCGTAACCCGCTTCCAATGGAGCGCCTGCATGGGGCCGCGCGGTTTCCGTCATCTTGGCAGCAACGGGTGCCGGACGCACCGCATGAATTGATCACGCGATCCGGCGAGGTCGCGGTGCCGGTTCGAAAACGCCTTGGCGCCTTCGCCGGCTTGTAAGTCTGAGCCGGGCCGACAATCTTCGGCCCAGGCTTGCACGCATGAAACGGTTTTCCCTGGCTATCCTATTCGGTGCGCTGGTCGCCCGCGCGGCGGTCGACCTCGCTGGTGATATCCCGGAGATCACGCTCAAGGACGGCCGGGTGCTGAAGCAGGTGCGGATCGTCATGTATGCCGAGCAGGCGGTCGTGGCGCGGTGGGAGGGCGGTCGCGGAACGCTGGCGTATCAGGACCTGCCCGATCCGGTGCTGGCCGCCATCGAGCAGGCCCACCTTCGTCCCGGCGCCAAGACCCCGCCGTCCCCGCCTCCGCCCGGGCCGATTCCCGTGCCCGCCCGGCCGCGTCCCGAGGCGACCCAGACGCCGATGCTGGCCTCCGACCTGCCGCCCGGGGCGCAAATCACGTTGCTTGGGCGCCGGGAAGGCAACCAGCTCTATCTTCAGGTGGTGATTGGCGCCAACGGCAAGAAGTACCCCTGCGAATGCCTGGTGGATCCCGCCGAGACTTATACCACGGTTGATATCCGGCAGGTGCCGCTCATGCCCGTGGGTCACCACGATCTGGTCACCGTGAACGGGCCGGTCAGGATTCCCTACGCGAATGCGGCTGTGACGGCCGGCGCGCTTACCAAGGGCGTCGGCGTGGCGCTCTCGACCAACCTCCCGGTGAATCTCCTCGGCGCCAATTTCTTCGAGGGATTCCTGTACACCATCGATCTGGACAATGCCGCCATCTACCTCGTGAAACGGTGATGGGCAATTGGAGGTGACAGGTCACAGGTCGAAGGCTGGTCCTGTCTGGACATAGGTAAGCCTTCTGGTTTCGGCGCAGCGGGGGCTGGAGGCATGCAATCTACCCGCTGCCCGCTACTCCCGAAAATAAGCCATGCCTGTGTCTGGGCCGGCAGGGTTTACAATTCGCGGCCCGGCGTTAGTCTCGGTTCATGCTTCACCGCACTCTCGGGAAAAAAGGCCCCAGCGTTTCCGCCCTCGGGCTGGGCTGCATGGGGATGTCCGAATTCTACAGCGGCCGCGACGACGCCGAGTCGATTGCCACGCTGCAGCACGCGCTCGATCGCGGCCTGACCTTCCTCGACACCGCCGACATGTACGGCTTCGGGGACAACGAGGAACTGCTCCGGCGCGCACTCGCCGGGCGGCCGCGCGCCTCGTACTTCCTTGCGACCAAGTTCGGCATCGTCCGGAGCCGCACGGACCCCACGGTCCGCGGCATCAACGGCCGGCCCGACTACGTCCGCTCCGCCTGCGAGGCCAGCCTGCGGCGGCTCGGGGTCGAAACGATTGATCTCTACTACCAGCACCGGGTCGATCCCGACACCCCCATCGAGGAGACCGTCGGGGCGATGTCCGAGCTGGTCCGGGCCGGCAAGGTCCGCTACCTCGGTTTGTCCGAGGCCGGCCCCGCCACGATTCGCCGCGCCCACGCGGTGCATCCGATCACGGCCCTGCAGTCCGAATACTCGCTCTGGACCCGCGATCCCGAGGACGGCGCCCTGGCCGTCTGCCGCGAGCTCGGCATCGGCTTCGTCGCCTACAGCCCGCTCGGCCGCGGCTTCCTGACCGGACAGCTCAAGCGCTTTGAGGACTTCGCCCCCGACGACTACCGCCGGTTCTCGCCGCGGTTCCAGGGCGAGAACTTCCAGAAGAACCTCGATCTCGTCTCCCGGGTCGAGCAACTCGCCCAGGCCAAGCACTGCACCGCGAGCCAGCTCGCGCTTGCCTGGGTGCTCGCTCAAGGCCGCGACATCATCCCCATCCCGGGCACCAAGCGCCGCAAGTACCTCGACGAGAACCTCGGCGCCCTGGCCGTCACGCTGACGCCCGCGGACCTCGCGGCGATCGCCGCGGCGTTCCCGAAGGACGCCGCGTCCGGCCTGCGCTACCCGGAGCTGATGATGAAGGCCGTAGGTCGGTAGGGGCGCCCCTGTCTTGGGGATGTCAGACGAACGCCGAGCGTCGGACGCCCAACACCGGACGTCGAAAGAGTTGGCGACGGCCGGAACCGAACCCTGCCGCCGTGGTGGACTGGAAATTCCCCACCAATTCTTCGAGGCCAGCCCAAATTTCGGCGTGGGCCGTTCAGCGTCCGACGTTTGGCGTTCGTCTGGCTTCCATTTACCGGTGCCGCTATCTTCCGGCCATCATGAAACTCCTCGCCGCCATGTCGCTCGGTCTGGGCCTGCCCGTCTTCGCCGCGATGTCGCCGCCTGATCCGCGCGTTCCGTTCATCGACCTCGCCGGCGAATCCGGGCGGCAGGTGGTCGTCGACCGCCAGCCGGGACAGTACCTGGGGCACCCGACGACGGTGCTGCTCGAGGACGGGCACACGATGCTGTGCGTCTATCCGCTGGGTCACGGCAAGGGGGCCATCCAGCTCAAGCGCAGCACGGACGGCGGCCTGACCTGGTCGCCGCGCCTGCCGGTGCCGGACAACTGGCAGACCTCGCTCGAGACCCCCACCCTGCACCGCGTCGTCGATGCCGCCGGGCATCGCCGGCTGATCGTGTGGTCCGGGCTGTATCCGGCCCGTCTGGCGGTTTCGGCGGACGACGGCGCGACTTGGACGCCGCTCACGCCGGCCGGCGACTGGGGCGGCATCGTGGTCATGGCCAGCCTCACCGCCGTCCGCAACGAGCCCGGCCATTACCTCGCGTGGTTCCACGATGACGGACGATTCCTCCGCCAGGGAATCAAGCAGGCCAGCCCGCCCGTCTTCACGATCTACCAGGTGGAATCCCGCGACGGCGGCCTCACCTGGTCCGAACCGCGCGGCATCGCTAGCACCACCGCCATCAAGGTCTGCGAGCCCGGCGTGGTGCGTTCGCCGGACGGCCGCCAGCTCGCTCTGCTGCTGCGCGAGGAGAGCCGGCAACAGCCGTCGCAGGTCATCTTCTCCGACGACGAGGGCCGCACGTGGACGCAGCCGCGGCCATTGCCCAACCCGCTGACCGGCGACCGGCACACGGCCCGCTACGCGCCGGATGGCCGGCTTTTCGTCAGTTTCCGCGACACCAACACGCAGTCACCGACTCAGGGTGACTGGCTCGCATGGGTCGGCACCTACGAGGACATCGTGCAGGGTCATCCCGGCCAGTATCGCGTGCGGCTGATGCACAACACAAAAGGCTGGGACTGCGGGTACCCGGGAGTCGAGGTGCTGCCAGACGGCACGATCGTGGCGACCACGTACGGCCACTGGGTGAAGGACGAGATGCCGTTTATCGTCAGCGTTCGCCTGAAGCTCGGCGAACTGGACGAGAAGGCGCACCACCCGCGGTAGCTCGGGCTAGAGCAATTCAGCAAGAATTGTAGCCGCAAAGATGCGCAAGAAGCGCAAGCACTCGTCGCCACAGCGTGGTGCCCTCCTTGGGTAATAGCCCGAGGCATGCGATCACTCCGACGCCGGAGCTGGAATCGGATTGATCTGCGTTTTTTGCGCTTCTTTGCGGCTACAACATCATCGAATCCGCTCTAGGCGCGGAGCTCGGGATTCGAAACGCTCACCCTGCCGCTGGCGACGTCCGGTCCTTCCGGAAACTCCGGATGGCGAGATAGAGTCCGAGGGCCGACAGCGCGGCTGACTCGAAGAACGCGATGCCGGGCAGGTGAAACGAGCGTTCGGGCGCGATCGCCCAGCCGAAGCTGTGCGAGGCGATGAAAGGCGCCGGGATGGCCGCGAGGCTCGCGAGTCCCGCGAACACACCCTGCACGGCCCCCTGCTCGTTGGACGGGATGTGCTTCGTCACGTAGGACTGCAGGGCCGGCTGCGCGATGCCCGCGAAGCAGCCCACGCACACGACCGCGTAGATCACCCAGCCGTACGGCGCGAGGCCGTAGCCGATGTAGCTGGCGATCGAGATGCAGATGCCGACAACGACCGCCCGGGTGTCGCCGAGTTTCGGGACGATCCGCTTGATCAGCGTGCCCTGCACCATGCCGGTCGCCAGGCCGACGAACATGAGCGAGAGGCCGATCTGGAGCGGGTTCCAGCCATAGCGCTCTTCGGTGTAGAGCGCCCAAGTGGTCTGCAGCATCACCTGCGAGAGCGTCAGGACAAAGTAGCACTCGACCAAGCCAAGGACGGCCGGAAATCGCTTGAGGGCGAGCAGGGCGCCGACCGGATTGGCGCGCTTCCAATCGAACCGGCGTCGGTTCGCGGACGCGAGCGACTCGGGCAGCACAAAGAAGCCATAGAGCCAGTTGGCCGCCGAGCAGCAGGCCGCGACGATGAACGGCAGGCGCAGGCTGTACTGGCCGAGGATGCCGCCCGCGACCGGGCCGATGATGAAGCCGATGCCGAACGCCGCTCCCATCAGTCCGAACGACTGCGCCCGTTTCTCCGGCGGCGTCACGTCGGCGATGTAGGCGTTCGCCGTCGCGAGGACGCCGGCGGTCGAGCCGGCGATGATGCGCGCGACAAAGAACCAGCCGAGCGTCGGCGCCCACGACATGATGCAGTAGTCAATCGCCGAGCCGGCCGTGGCGATGAGAATGATCGTCCGGCGGCCAAACCGGTCCGACAGCGCCCCGAGGATCGGCGAACTGACAAACTGCATGAGGGCGTAGCTGCTGACAATCCAGCCGAGCGCATAGGAGCCGCTGGTAAAATCGCCGCCTTCAAACTGCTTGATGAGCCGCGGCATCACCGGGATCAGCAGGCCGAAGCCGACGATGGACAGGACCAGGGTGACGAAAATGAACCCGGTGGCGGGCTTGCGCGCGGACGGATTGCTCATTGGAAGATGCTTTGAAGGCACGAAGACGATGGCGAGTCAGCAGTTTCTTTCGGTAGTGGTAACAGATGACGCGTGGAGTCCATCGCGGAGGGTGGATAGTAGCTGATGGATGGTCGATAGTAGCCCTCCGACTTGGGCGGACGGCCGGCGGATGGGACCTGGCGCTTGTCACCGGTCCCCGTCGACCCTCCCACCATAGGAGGCAAAGCCCGTTACCCCATGCGTTACCGGCGGCGGCCGGCGCGCGTCATACGGATCGACGGAACCAAACACCCGCTTTCAATCTCTAAGCCGCAACACATGCACGTCTCCAAGCCTCTCCTCGCTTCCCTCGCATTTGCCGGACTCCTGACCGGTTGCGTGGGCTCCGGGCCCAATACCCAGCAGGGCGCAGTCGGTGGCGCCACCATCGGTGCCCTCGCCGGTGCGATCATCGGCAACAACAGCCGCAGCCATAACGCCGCAGCCGGCGCCGCGGTCGGTGCGGTGGCCGGCGGCATCGCCGGTGCGACCATCGGCAACAGCCTCGATCACGAGCGCGGCACGCTCTACACTTCCGAGGCGCAGGCCACCACGGACTACGTGGTCGCCCAGCCTCCGCCTGCTCCGCCAATCCAGCGCGAGGTGGTCGTGGTCCAGCCCGCCCCCGGCATGGTCTGGGTTCAGGGCTACTGGGCCTACGACGGCTACCGTTACGTGTGGATCGGCGGCCGCTGGGTTCGTCCCCCGCACCGCCACTACCGTGCCTACGTCGCGCCGCATTGGGAATACCGCGGCCGCGGCTATGTCTATATCCAGGGATACTGGCGCTGATATACCGGTACGAACTTTGAACATCGAACGTCCGACATCGAACCTCAAAGATTGATCGCTCTCGTTCTTCGGCGTCCGGCGTTCGTATGAACCGAAAAAAAAAGGCCCCGCGATGCGGGGCCTTTGCTTGGGACTCGGCGGGATTAT
>JAFEGX010000086.1 GCA_018239675.1 Verrucomicrobiota bacterium | reverse complement strand
TGGGAAGGCCTATCGTCTCGTTCCAGCAACAAGACCACGCCTATCGCTACCTGCCCGCGTAGGCCATTCAACGGCACTCCCTCCTTCGACCAGTAACCTGTCCCTCGGTCGTGGGTCCGACCAGTAGCCTGTCCCTTGGTTGAGAAGCGATCGGTCGGAGGTTTTCCTTCAGCGATTGGAATTCTGCGCTTTCTTAGCCTCCTTGCGGTTGACCGATGATAGGATCTCGCGCTGCTGGTTAATCGCTGACCGCCTAGCGCGGCAGCGGCGCGTTGTTGGCCGGGTCGTTCAGCAGCGCCTCGAATCGTGGATCGCCCTGCAACGGATGGAATATCAGGTTGTGGCGCAGCTCGTGGACGTTGCTGCCGATGGTGTTCACCGGGGCCTTCTGCATCGCGACCGCCAGTTCCCGCAGCGCCTCGTCCTTGTTGCCCAGCCAAGCTTCGCCCGCAGTGAGCAGGGAGTTGTCCGCGTAGTTGAAGTCGGGGCGCGTCCGCGCAAGCGCCGCCGCCGCCCGCGCGGCATCGGCGTGACCGAGCAGCGCCTCGGTGATGGCGAGATTGGCGTACTGCGAGCGCGTGCCGGCCTCGTGAGCAAGTGACTGCTGCACTGCCTCCCGCTCGTGACTCAGCAGCGTCCGGGCCCGTTCCTCCTGGTGGTCGACCAGGAGCGCAACCGCCACCGCGATCCGCTCAAACCGGGCGCCGGTAAACGAGAATCGCCAGCGCGGGCCGGCACGCTCCCAGAGTTTCACCAGCTCATGCGCCTGGCCGGAGGAGAACAGCCACTGCGCGTGGATCACGGTGACATCACGGTTCTCCAGCGGATCGATCAGCGGATACCGCTCGAGCACCTTCGCGACGGCTGTCGCAGAGCCATTCGTCCAGTAGGGCACGCACGCACTGCGGTACTCGCGGATCGGCGATGGCGGCGCACTCGCCACCAGACTGAGCGCCGCCGGGTTGGCCTCGTCGTAGCGGCGGAGCGCAAGATACAGACCCAGCACCCCAGCCAGCGTGTCAACGCCCCGCGGATCCAGCTGCTGCGCCAACCGGGCCTCCGCCAGCGCCTCGATCCAGTTGTGTTCATCCTGCGCGAGCAGCGCCGCCGCGAGATGGCTCTCAGCCCGGCCCGGGTACAGTTCAATCATGCGACGGACAATCGGAGGCGACGACGCCCGGTCGCCCCGGAAAAACGCCCGCCGCTGCGTCTCGGCCAGCACCGCCAACGAATTCGGCGCCAGCTCCCTCGCCCGCGCCAGCGCCTCGTCGCCCGCCCGGAAACGGGCGGCCGTCGGCTCAAGCATCGCATAGGCGCTGAACTGCCAGTTCGCGAGCTCGGCCCAGGCCGCCGCAAACGATGGATCGAGCCGGACGGCCTGCTCCAGGAGCGGCACCGCCTTCGCCATTTCGTCCTTGAGGCTCGCACCGGTTCGGATGCTGCGGGCGCGAAGATAGAGGTCATAGGCCTCGAGATTGGCCGTGGGGCGCGCGTCCAGCAGCGACTCCTCCCGCGGTGACAATGCCGTGCGCAGGGCGCCCGCGATCTCTCGCGCGAGGTCCGACTGCACCGCGAAGATGTCGCTCAGCTCCCGGTCGTAGGTCCGGGCCCAGACCTGCTCGTCCACGGCCGCCTTGATGAGCTGCCCGCTCACGCGCACCTTGCTTCCTGCGCGCCGCACGCTGCCCTCGAGGATGTAGGCTACACCCAGCTCAGCCGCGATCTGGCGCACGGTCTTCTTGGTCCCCCGGTACTGCATCACCGAGGTGCGCGAGATCACCCTCAAGGCGGAGAAATTGGCCAGGCTCGCCAGCAGGTCCTCGTGGACCCCATCGGCGAAATAGGCGTTCGCACGGTCGTCGCTCAGGTTCTCGAACGGCAGCACGGCCACAGACCGTTCATCCTTCAACGGCGGCACGCTGACGGCCGGTTTCCTGGCCCAGGGGCCGGACAGCCACAGGACAGCCGCGGCCGCGGCTGCCGCCAGCAACAGCCAGCCAGTCTGCTTCCGCCACGCCTTCCGCGTCGATGGCAGCCGCGCAGAGACGGGCGCAAGCAGCCAGACCGGCACAGGCTCGACGAGATTCTTGAGGGCCCGCGGTCCCAGCGATTCGACGTGCATCGCCACCTTGCCGCGGACTGCGTCATGGACGGTCTGGCTCACCGCAACCGTGCCGGGAAGGGCCTGCCCCTCCAGTCGCGCCGCGAGATTGACGCCCTCACCGACCACGTCGCCGCCTTCCCGAAAAACGTCACCGACATGAATGCCCATGCGATGTTGGAGGGCATCTGGACCGCGGAGCGCAAAGGCGGCCTGGGCCTCCAGGCTCCATGCCACCGCCTGGGTGACGCTGTCGAAGCTCTACAGCAGGCCGTCGCCGGTCGACTTGAGCACCTCGCCTCCGTGGCGCACGGCCGACTCGCGCATCTGGTCGAGGTCCACCTTCGCGAGCGCGCGCGTGCCGGTCTCGTCGCGCTGCATGCGGGAGGAATAGCCCACGATGTCGGTGAAGACGATCGCCGCCAGACGGCGGCCATCTCCGTGGGACTGAACACCGGGGCTCGTGTTCATGGACGGCGCATCTTGTCCTGCCACCTCCCCGGAGCAAGGCGCTAATCGGGCATGCCTTCACCGCACAGCGGACAGACACGGGCACGAGCGCGGGCCGTCAGCGGTAAGCCCTCGGTCGTCAGCTCCGTGTGTTCCGGATATTCCGTGGGCCCGGAAAGTGCGGTCAGCAACGGTCTTTTCTCCGGGAACCAAATGCGCGCGCGCCGTCGGTCGGCGCTTCGCCAGTCATTTCGCCGGAGCTGGGGGCGCGCGCCAAAACTCATCCCGCTTCGCGGGCAACCGGTCGAAAGTCCAAGAATTCGTCGCGAACGCCCGCCGGGCCATCCGCGCATTGAGCGGGTTTTTCACATCCGACACCTGGATCGCGACGAACGCCGGTCCGGCCGGCCGGGAAGACGCCGGCGTCACGGCGGGTTTTCCCGCTGCACCCGCGACCGGCTTTTCCGCCTTCACCTCGGGCCGCTGCGACAGGACGAGGGTGTAGGTCGCGCCGGCAAAGGTCCGGAGCACCAGCGTCCGCGCGTGCGCTTTCGCCTCCTTGGCCTCGGGTCCCGCGGGATCGTAAGTGTCCGTCCACTGCAACGTCCCGAAATCCCGCACGAGCGCATCCACCTTCGAGGCGTCGAGCACCTTCCCTTCCGGCAGTCCGGTCGCGACCCAAGGTTTGTCCTTCGCCTCGCGCGTCACCTCGATCCCCGGGCCTTCCGCGAAACTCAGGGACAATCCGCGGATCTCCTCCGGTTTCAGCGCCAGCAGCGTCTTGTCTGCCCAATTCTTCGACTCTGCGTCCAGCCACCCGGAATAGTCCACCAGGTAACCCTTTTTCTCGTCGCCATAGCGCACGAAGCGACCTCCAGCGTCGGCCGTTTTGCCCAAATCAATCCGCACCGACTCCTTCTCGCCCGTGAGCTCGATGCGCGATGAGCCAAAGCCCAGTCGCTCGATCCGGTCCGGCCGGCTGGTGACGAGGCGGCGCACCTTGGCTCCGGTCAGCACCGAAACAAACTGCGAAAGCTTGCCGAAGTCCGCCGGGAGACCCTCGTAAGACGCGACCGTCCAGGATCCCTCCCCGGTCCGTTCCAGTCGCACCGTCCGGCCCTGGTCCGTGATTTCAATCTTGCGCAGGTGCTCGGCCGCGGACGGAGCCACCAGCATCTGCCCCACCCGCGCATCCTCCGCCGGGAGTGGCGGCGGACGCCGCAGCCAGCGCACCCCAAGCGCACTCGCAACCAGGATCAGGACAACCGTGAACAGGGGCTTCAGCTTCATGGCAATTCAGGTGCTCCTGCGCCGGCGGTAAAACCACAGTCCAAACCCCGCGACCAGGCCCACGGGCACGAGAAGATTGAGCAGGAGCAACCGCGTGCCGAGGGCCTCGATCCCCTCCCGCAGCGCCGCGCGGATTTGCCGCCGCTCGGCCCGCATCGCCAGCTGCTGCTGCTGGAATTCCTCAATCGCCCGCCGTGCTTCCGGCGTCGCGACCAGGCGGTTACCCTCCCCCGCCTTGCCATGCAACGCCGCCAGCTTCGACTGCACTTCCGCGATGCGCGTCTCCAGCACATCCAGCTGCTGCTGGTACTTTCGCTGCGCCTCTGCCTCCATCCGCCGCACCACGGTGAAAGGCCGCTGCGCCGAGCCCTTGCCACGGAGCGAGATCAAGTCCGGCGAGCCCACCAGGAAGTCCAACAGGTTCGTCGCAAAGGCGAGATTGTCGTTGATCGGCTGCGCCGCCTGGCTCCCAAGGAAATTGAGCCGGCGGACACTGTAGTCGTCGAACAGCCAGTCGGTGTCAGCTACCACCACCACGGTCGACGTTCCCTTGGACTCCGTGAGGAATGACGCGGCCGGCCCCTTGGTCTCGCTCGCCTTGCCCGATTCGCCCGATTTTGTCTCCGGCGCCGTCTTGGGCGCACCACCCGGGAAAGCCGTTTTGAATTTTCCCTGGACGAGTGCCGCCAGGACCTTCTTCCCGGGCGAGGTCAACTTGCCCGACGCCGCCTCCGGGTCCCCGAACTGCAGGCTCATCCCGTCGACCAATCCGGCCTGCGCCGTCGTCTCCACGAGGGGCGTGAATGTCGCCTTCGTTCCCGGCAGCGCTGCAATCGCCCCCGCATCCACGAAGAGCAGGCTCTTGAGCTGCGCCACCGCGGCCGACGACCGGTTCAGGTTGGCGGCCGCGAGACTGAGCCAGCTCGGCAAGCGGTTGACCTGCCCCGACCGCTCCTGCACCGGGGTTGCAAGCTCCGTGTCAGCCACCACCTTCTTGTCATCGTAGGTGAGACCCCAGCTCCGGAAGAGGTCCGGCAGCGACGATGTGCCGCCCATTCCAGCGCCGCCAAACTGCGCCATCATGGGGTTCTCCGCCGGCGCATGCCGTGCCACCGGGTCCACCGCGACCAAAACCGGTTTCCCCGCGAGCACGAACTGGTCGATCGCAAACTGCAGCGCCGGCGAGAGATTGCGCGGATGCACGATCACGAGGGCGTCCAGATTCGCCGGCAGAGTCTCGGCACTCGACTCCACCGTGACCAGTTCCGCGCTCTGCGACCACTCCCCGATCACAAACTGGTCCGGCGGCAGCTGCTCGCCCACCTGCATCGCCTGCGGATCCATGGGCGTTCGCAACGGCACCCCGCTCAGGAGCCCAACCTTGGGCCGGCTCAATTGCTGCACGGCATGGATGAGCTGCGAGATGTCATACTCCAGGAACGGCTCCCGCGACTGCGCGAAGAAGGGAATGGATTTCTGCGCCTCCGCCTGCGTGACCGCGAGGCCGAGATACACCGCGTCGCCCTGCGGCGTCGTCTGCGGCGTCAGTCCCGCCGCGGTGGCCTGCTCCTCCGCCGGCGTGTCCGGCTTCGGGTCAATCACCCGCAGCCGCACTTGGCCGCGTCCCTCTCGCACGTACTGCCGGAGCATTTCCTCGACGCGCGTCGCGTAGTTCTTGAATGAAATGGGGAGTCCCTCGACGCTGCGGGAAAAATAGAAATCCAGCTGCACCGGCTCCTCAAGCCGTCCGAGCAGCGCCCGGCTCCCCGGCGAGAGCGTGTAGTTCCGCGCCGCCGTCAGGTCCGCCCGCAGGGGCAACTGACCGGCCAGGTCGTTCAGGGCCACCAGCCCGACCAGCAGGAGCAGCGTCGCGAGGATAAAGCTCAGGCGTTTCATCGGCGGTCGAGCACCATGACGTTGAGGCAGAGGCAGAAGGCCCCCAGGGAGAGAAAGAACATCACGTCCTTCGGATCGATGACGCCCTTGGTGAACGCGTCGAAGTGCGTCGTGAACGAAAAGTTCGCAAGCAGGTCCACGAGCCACACCGGCAGCACCGAGGCGAGCAGCTCGGAAAACACGTTCCAGCCGAGGAACACGAGGACCAGGCACGCGACGACACTCAAGACAAAGCTGATCACCTGGTTCTTGGTCATCGCCGAAGTCAGGGCGCAGACGCTCAGGTACGCCCCCGCCATCAATATGCTGCCCACGTAACTCGCGACCATCACGCCCCCGTCGGGCTCCCCGAGCCAGTACACCGTCACGACCAGCGGGAAGCTCAGCAGGATCGCGACTGCCAGGAACGCCCACCCTGCCAGAAACTTCGCGAGCACCGTTTCCACGGTCGACACCGGGAGCGTGAACAACAGTTCAATCGTCCCCGCGCGCTTCTCCTCGGCCCACAGCCGCATGCCCACGGCCGGGATCAGGAACAGGAACAGCCAGGGATGGAAAACGAAGTAGCTCTCCAGGCTGGCGTTCCCCGCCTTGAAAAACTGCCCGACGAAGAATGCGAGGCCCACCGACGCCAGGAGGAAGATCGAGAGGAAGACGTACGCCACCGGGGACCGGAAGTACCCCAGGAATTCGCGTTGGAAGAGAGGAGGAACCTGGCGCATGGCTTCAACCGATTGTCAGTTCACGGAAAATCTCGTCGAGCCGCGCCCCCGGACGCCGGGCCCGCAGCGCCTCCGGCGCCTCGTCCACCACGATGCGTCCCCGCGCAATGATGATCACCCGCGTGCAGAGCGCCTCGACCTCCTCCAGGATGTGGGTCGACAGGATGATCGCCTTGTCCGGCGCCATCGACCGGATGAGCGAACGCACCTCGTTCTTCTGGTTCGGGTCCAGTCCATCCGTCGGTTCATCCAGGATCAGCCCCGGCGGATCATGCAGCAGCGCCTGCGCAAACCCCACCCGCTGCCGGTACCCCTTTGACAGGGTCTCGATCGTCTGCCGCCGCACCTCCGCCAGATGGCAGAGCCGCACCACCCGCTCAACCCGCTCCCTCGCCTCCGCCCGTTTCCGGTAGCCCCTGATCGCCGCAATGAATTCGAGAAACTCCTCCACCGTCATCTCCGGATACGCCGGCGCGCTCTCCGCCAGGTAACCCAGTCGCCGTTTCACCTCGAGCGGTTCCTTCGTTACCTCATGCCCGCCCACCTGCACACTCCCGCTCGTCGGGGCCAAGAACCCCGTGATCATCTTCATCGTGGTCGACTTCCCGGCCCCATTGGGCCCGAGAAATCCCAAGATCTCCCCGCGCTGCACGCGGAAAGTGACCCCATCCACCGCCCGGACCGGGCCGTAGTTTTTGCAGAGCGCAGTGACTTCAATCATGGGACAAACGCTGCGACGTGCAAAAAACAGCCCCGGCAGAAAAAAGTTCCGAAATGATTTTCACCAAAAACAATGGGGCTTCCGTACCCATTTCCCCCGGTCCCTCTCCGGTTCTTTTGGGAAACCGCTAATCTTAGCTAATCTGCACCAATTTTTGCCGCAAGAAGGCGCAATAGGCGCAGAAACAATCCATCCGCCACAGCCTCAGCGATCAGGATTTTTTGCGCCTTATGTGCATTCTTGCGGCTACCCTAGGATTGGTTTCAGAGCTGATCGCTGATTGCTTACAGCTTACCGCTCTCCCGCGCCGTTCATCCTGTCTAGCGGCCAAACGGCCTATTTTGGCGCCGCTCGCCGCAAGAGGCTTGGCGGCGGCGGCGGAAAGGCGCAGCCTGCCCGCCAAATTCCCCGCATGAAACTCCGTACCCTGTTTATGTTCGCCCTCGCGGCAGTCCTGCCCCTGGCGCGTGCTGAAAACCCGATCGAGGTCCCGCCCCGGCCCCAGGCGCCCAACGACGAGTCCGTCTACCGCCGGTTCACCCTGGACAACGGCATCAAGGTCATCCTCCTGTCCGACCCCAAGCTCAACAAGTCGGCCGCGTCCCTCGCGGTCGGCGTCGGCTCGTACAGCGATCCGGCCAATCGGCAGGGTCTGGCGCACTTCCTCGAGCACATGCTGTTTCTCGGCACCGAGAAGTACCCGGACGAGTCGGCCTACCGCCAGTATCTCGAGGGCAATGGCGGCTACTCCAACGCCTACACGGCCGGCGCGCTGACCAATTACCACTTCGAGGTCCGCCACGAGGCGCTCGAGGGCGCGCTCGACCGTTTCTCGCAGTTCTTCATCGCCCCGCTCTTCTCGCCGAAGTTCACCGAGCGCGAGATGAACGCCGTCAATTCCGAGTACCAGTTCCGCCTCGAGAACGACCTGTGGCGCGAGTTCCACCTGCACGGCACATTTTACCGCCAGGGTCACCCGGCCAACCATTTCAACATCGGCAGCCGCGAGACGCTCACGGGCACGACGCATGAGGAGCTGCTGAATTTCTACAAGACGCACTATTCCGCCGGCATCATGACGCTGGCCGTGACGGGCAAGGCGCCCCTCGACCAGCTCGAGCGCTGGGTCCGCGAGTATTTCAGCCCGATCGAGAACCGTCACCTAGCCCCGGTCGAACTGCCGGCCGATTTCCTGCCGCCCAAGGCCGCGCTCCGGATGATTCACATGGAGCCGGTCAAGGACCTCCGCCAGCTGACGCTGGAGTTCGCGCTGCCCGGCATCCGCCAGTATTACGCCAGCAAGCCGGCCGAGTTCCTCGGCTACATCTTCGGCTATGAGGGCGAAGGCAGCCTGCTCTCCCAGCTCAAGGCCGAGGGCCTGGCGACCGGCATCAGCGCCGGCGCGGACTTCGACGCGAAGGAATTCGGGTCGTTCATGCTCACCATCAAGCTGACCCCGGCCGGCCTGAAGAATTACTCGCGGGTGCTGGATCTCGTGTTCGCCGCCGTCCACCAGGTGCGCGCCGCCGGCTATCCGTCTTATCTCTTCAAGGAGCGCCAGGCCATGGCCCGCCTCGACGAGATGTTCAAGGACAAGGGCGAGGGCGCCGAGCGCGCCGTCGCGCTGGCCAACCAGTTCCAGGAGTACCCGTTCGAGATTGCCGAGCGCGGACCATACCTCTGGCTCCACGAGGACCCGGCCGGCTACCAGCTGATCCTCGACCACCTGCGCCCGGACAACGTCCTGATCTCGCTCGTGGCGAAGGGCCAGCCGACCGACAAGGTCGAGCATTTCTTCGGCACGCACTACAGCTACTCGGAGGACGCCGGCGAGGCCTACACACGGCTCCTGAATCCGCCCACCGTCGCGGGCATCCAGCTCCCGAAGCCCAACCCGTTCATCCCGACCAAGGCCGAGCAGCTGCCGATGGAGCCGTTGCACCTTGTCGACGAGCCGGGCTTCAGCCTCTATTATGCGCAGGACACCGAGTTCCTCCGTCCGATGGTGTCCGAGGTCTACCGGTTCCGCCTCCCTCGCTCACTCGGCTCACTAGAGAATTCCGTGCTCCTGACCTTCTACCAGATGTGCGTCAACGAGGTGCTAAATGAGACCGCGTACACCGCGGGCCAGGCGGGCCTCAACTTCAACCTCACGTCCGACCTCGAGGGCGTGAAGATCTCGCTCGACGGCTACAACGAGTCGATGTCCAGCCTGCGCGACGTCGTCGCCGCCAACCTGGTCGACTTCAAGCTGTCGCCCGAGCGCTTCAACGCGATCAAGGACCGGATCGTGCGCGGGCTCACAAGTTTCCCGCGCTCCGACGCCTACGAGGTCATCAATCAGACCCGGCGCGCCACGGTCCGTGAGTTCTACTACCGTCCCGAGGAGGCACTGCCCGTGGCCTCGGCCCTGACGCTCGCCGCGGTGCAGGATTTTGCGCACCGCCTCTACGCGCACGGGAAGATCGAGGCGCTCGTGTACGGCAACGTCACCGCCGCCGAGGCCACAGCCGCCGCCCGCCGCTTCGCCTCGGCCCTCAAGGTGGCGCCGGTCGCCGACGCCGACCTGCTGCGCCGGCGTCTGCTCACGCTCCCCGCCGGCGGCACCGTCCGGACCAGCGAGACGCTCGCCGGCAACAACTCGTGCTACCGCGCCGAGTACATGCTGGGCCATGACACGCCCGAGCTGCGGGCGGCCACGCTGGTACTGAGCACCTTCGTCAGCCAGCCGTACTTCACCGAGATGCGGACGCACCAGCAGCTCGGTTACGTCGTGTGGGGTGGCGCGGGCGACGAGGAGAAGTCCAACTTCGCCTACTTCATCATCCAGTCGGGCGATCATCCGGCCGACGAGCTGGAGGCGCGGTCCAACGCCTTCATCGCCACCCTGCCCGACCAGTTGTCATCCCTGCCCGACCAGACCTGGTCGACCATCGTCGGCGGCGTCCGCGCGAAGCTGCTCGAGAAAGACAAGACCATCGCGGAACGCGGCCTCCGGCTCTTCGACCTCGCCTACAACCGCGACGCCGACTGGGGCCGCCAGGCCGAGACCGTGGCCGCGCTCAATCACCTCACGAAAGCTCGGGCCGCGGAGATCCTGCGCGCCAGCCTGACGCCGGCGACCGCCCAGAACCGCACCTTCCTCGGCTTCGCCCGCCAGCACGCGCCCAAGGCGCCGCCGGCGACCACGTTCACCGACCGCGCGGCCTGGAAGAAGACCCAGCAGTTCGAGTGAGCTGATTTTTTGGGGAACCACTAATTCTCGCTAATCTCCGCTAATCATTCCGGCGTTCAAGTGTCCGGACTCTGGATTAGCGAAAATTAGCGCGGATTAGTGGTTTCTCGTCCGTTTCCCTGCTAACGCTGGCGGTACTTGTCGTAGAGATCAGTCTGGCGCGTGCGCAGGTCGATGCGGGCGCCATCAATGTAGGCCTGCTTGACCTGCGTCGGGATTTCGAGGGGATCGCCGTCGGTCACGATCAGCGTCGCACGCTTGCCAACTTCGATCGAGCCGAGCTCGGCGGCCACACCGAGGATCTCGGCGGGATAGATTGTGATGGCCTTGAGCGCCTCGTCCGCCGGTAGGCCGTAGGAGGCCGCCATGGCCGCCTCGTACGGCAGGTTGCGGGCGTTGGTGGGTCCGCCCGATTCATTCGTGGACTCGGAGATGCAGAATTTGACCCCCGCGGCGTGGAGCTTGCCCGCATTGGCGTACACGGCGTCGTAGCCGTCATCCCGGCGCGCCGGCAGCGGCGTGGTGCCGTCGATGATCACCGGGATGTTCGCCGCCTTCAGCCGGTCCGCTGCCCGCCAGGCGTCGCGCCCGCCGACCAGCACGAGTTTCAGGCCGGGTTCCTCGCGCGCCCAGTCAAGCACGGCGGCGATCTGCTTGATGTCGTCGGCATGGATGAACACCGGCTGCTCGCCTCGCAGCGCGGGCAGCATCGCCTCCCAGCGCAGGTCCGTCTCGGCCGGATGGCCGCCGGCGGCGTCCTTCGCCCGCAGATAGGCGCGGGCGTTCGCAAAGGCCTGCCGGATGAGCTTCACCTGGTCGGCATAGCGCTTCCGCGTTTCCTCGAGCGCACCTGGCGCCGGGGCTGGTCCGCGCTGGGCCGGGACCGGAGCCGGCCAGAACAATTGCAGGCCCACCGTCGGCCGCAGCGTCATCTCCTCCCAGGTCCAGCCGTCGAGTCGCATGAGCGACGAGGTGCCGGCCAGCAGACCGGGCACCGGCTGGCCCTCGTTGGCCGCCACCGGCGTGGCACAGGCGGTGAGCACGCCGTTCACGCGCGCGACCGGGATCATCTCACTGTCGGGATTGAACGCGGCCTGCGCCCGTACATTCGGGTTGATCGGACCGTACTCGGACGAGTCCACCGAGGCCCGGACCGCGCCGATCTCTTCGAGGCCGAGCGTGGTGTTCGCGATGATGAAGCCGGGATAGATCCGCTGGCCAGTGACGTCGACGACCTCGGCGCCGGCCGGGGCGGAGAGCTTCGGTCCGATCCGGGCAATCTTGCCGTCCATCAGGAGCACGTCGGCCTTCGGCAGGACCGCACCGATAACCGGGTGAACCTCGCCGCCACGCAGGAGCACGGGCCCGGCGGGACGCTTCGCCGGCAGGGCCGTCGAGGCGTGGAGGGCGAGCGCGGCCAGCAGGCCGGTGAGGGAAAGGGCGATGCGGATGTTCATTGGAGACCTCCCTCTTCCTGCATGCAGGTGTGGGCGTCGGCCCCGTTGTGATAGATGGCGCGATATTCATCATGGTCGTCGGTGGCGGCGCCCGGCGGCTTCGGCCCTCCGCCGTCGGAACTGTCGCCGGCCGACTCGGCAGCCGGGCCGCGGGCCACCGCTTTCCGGCGCTCCGCCAGGGCCTTCTGCAGGAGCGCGGAACGCTCGGCCGCGGCCTCCGCCCGCATCCGGAGGTCGTCGTCACGGTCAAAGTATTTTCGGCCGTCGATCCACGTCTGCTCGGGGTGTGCCATGGTGGACAGCGGACTGCCGTTCCAGATCACGAAGTCGGCGGCCTTGCCCGGCTCAAGCGAGCCGACCCGCTGGTCGATCTGCAGCTGCCGGGCCGGGTTGATCGTCACGAAGTCGAGCGCATTGACCGGCGACACGCCGCCGTACTTCACGGCCTTGGCGGCCTCGGTGTTGAGGCGGCGCGAGAGGTCGGCGCTGTCGGAGTTGTACGACACCACGATGCCGGCGCGCGCCATCAGGGCGCCGTTGTACGGGATGCCGTCGTAGACCTCGAACTTGTAGGCCCACCAGTCGGCAAACGTGGACCCGCCGGCCCCGAGCTTCGCAATCTCGGGCGCGACCTTGTAGCCCTCGAGGATGTGCTGGAACGTCGCCACCGGGAGGTGCAGCTGGTCGGCGAGCCGGATGAACGTCAGCACCTCGTCGGAACGATAGGAATGGATGTGGATGATGCGGTCGCGATTCAGGATCTCGAGCGCCGCCTCCAGCCGCAGGTCCCGGCGCGGCGGCAGGACCGAGCGGCCCGCCCGGTAATCGGCCCAGGTACGCTCGTACTCGCGGGCGCGGTTGAACACGTCGTGCATGATCTCCGGCACGCCCATCCGGCTCACCGGATAACGCGTGCGGACCGGCGCCAGGCTGTGGGCGCGCACGACATTTTCGCCGAGCGCGAACTTCACGCCGGGCTTCGCCCCGGCGAACTTGAGTCCCTCCGCGTCCTCGCCCCAGCGGATCTTGATGACCTGATTCTGGCCGCCCATCGGGTTGGCGGAGCCATGGAGGATGTTCAGGACCGTCGTGCCACCCGCCAGATCGCGGTAGAGCGAAATGTCCGTCGGGTCGATCACGTCGCCGATGCGCACCTCGAGCGAAACGGCGCTGCCACCCTCGTTCACGCCGCGGCTGATCGCGATGTGCGAGTGGCAGTCGATGATGCCGGCCGTGACGTGCTTGCCCCTCGCGTCGATGACCAGGGCGCCCGCCGGCGCGACGAGCTTCCGCCCCACCTGCACGATCCGGCCGCGCTCGATGAGCACGTCGCCGTCCTCGATCACGCCCGCCGGGCCGCTGGTCCAGACCGTGCCATGGGTGATCAGCACGTGCTCGGGCTGCGCCGGCGGCCCCTTTCGGCCGAAGGCACCCGCCGGGTAACGGTCGCCGGTCGCGATCGGCTCGTCCCTGGTCGCCGCCGGCTCCTCGGCCTTCGCGGCCGCGCTGCGGTGCGCCGTCCAACGGAAGCTCGTGCCGTCGGGCAGCTCGCCCGTGCCGCTCAGGTCGTCGCCCTCGCCACTCGCCGCCAACCGCGCCGTGCCACCTGTGGTGAGCCCAGTCGAACCACCCGCAGTGAGCGAAGTCGAACCACTCGTGGTGAGCGAAGCCGAACCAAACACCTCCGCCGGCAACTGCATCAAAACCGAGCGGCGGTCGGGCTGGGACGCCGAGCCGCTCTTCTCGCCGGCCTTTACCCGGAGTCGGCCGCCGCGGCCGCTGATGGCCAGCTCCGCCGGGCCTTTCACGCCGGTCCACGTCACCTGCCACGCGCCGCTCAGGTCGAGCCGCTGCCAAGCCTCCTGCTCATACGGGTCGCCGTCGACCCACACCAACTCGATCACTGCGTCGTCCGCCTTGAACAGGTCGCCGCGCGCGACCACCACGTTGCCGGCGTGGCCGACGTCGAGCGTGCCCTGGGTGGCGGAGATACCGAATATCGCCGCGGGCACCGTCGTGAGCGCCGCCAGCGCCTGGTCCTCCGTCAGGCCCCGCCGCACGGCCCGGCGGAGCCGCGGCCAGAATTCGGTCTCCGGCTTCCGCAGCCGGGAAGTCGTGAAGGCGAAAGTGACGCCGGCCTCGGCGAGCCGCGCGGCGTTGGAGGGCGCGAGGTCCCACTGCTCCAGCTCATGCAGCTGGACATCGACGGCCCGGTCCGGCGACTCCACCTCGGGGGCTTCCGGAAAATCGAGCGGAATCACCACCGGCACCTTGGCCCGGGCGAGCTCCTGTCGCACCCGGTACTCGGTGCCGACGCCGCGGAGGGCGACCTTGAGCTTGAACTCGTCGGCCAGCCGGAGGACGCGGGCTGCGTCGAGTTCGTCGTCCAGCTGGAACATCGCGAGCTGGCGGCCCGCCACCACCGGGCCGAGCGCCGCCAGCGACTCGTTGACCTCCGGCCGCTCGACCCCCTGCCCCGCATGGTTCGCGTAGGCCGCCTGGGTCGCCGCGTACCACTGGGCGTCCAGCAACGTCTGGCGGATGAGGGCGATCGCGCCCATCAGAGATGTCGGGTAGGTAAACGATTCATAGCTGCCGATCTCAAAGACCACCTCCTGGTCGGCCGCCGCGCGCACCACGCTGCTGTTCACGTCCCATGTTCCCAGGCTCACCAGCGCGCTCGAGCCGCGAAAGATGCCGCGTTCCGGGGCGATGTTTGCCACCGTGAAGCCGAGTGCGCGGAATTTCTCCACGCCCTTCGGGTCGGGGGTCAGCTGGTTTAGCACATCCTTCTCCGGCATGATCCGCGGGTTGGCCGCACGCGCGCCCACCACCGGCATGGCCGGCGCCGCGGGCCGCGGACGCTCGGCCCCCTCCGCGCGCGCCGTCGCGCCCGGCGGACGCAGCGCCTCGGGGAGCAGCAGCGACGAATGGCTCTCGATGAAACCCGGATATAGGGTGCAACCAGTGACGTCCCACACCCGCGCATCGGCCGGCACCGCCACGTCGGGGCCGACGGCGGCTACGACGCCGTCGCGCAGCACCAGCGTGCCGCGCTCGATGACCTTCCCTGGCGCCATGACAATGCGGCCGCCGACGAGCGCGTGCACGCGCGGGCTGGCGTCGCGCAGGCCCACGACGGGCGTCGTGGTGGTCCGCGTGGCAGCCACGCCCGCCAGATTGAAACCCGCGGCCAGAGTCAGGCTCCATGCCGCCACTTGCTTCGCTATCCGGACCGGGAAGAATTTCATGTGATGCCGTGGGCGAACCCGAACGTTGGTACCGGCAGGGAATCCACCGCAACGCCAAAGCGTTGAGTTTCCCTGGGACCGCTGATCGAGGCGATGACCACTTCAGCCTGACTTCACCACGAAAACGGGCAGGAGGACGAAGGTCACAGGTCGCAAGTGACAGGTTTCATCCGCGGCTTCGCCGCCACCCTACGACCGCCGACGTTCGACCTGCAAATTTCGCCCTGCCCGAGCGCATCAGCACTTCGCGGGCTTCGCTTGCTTGGCGGCGAAATGGATCCGATGTCAATTAGGCAAACCGCGAAGACCTCCTCGGTCGCAACGAACCGAGCTTGAACGTAGTGCGCTTCAGACTCTCCGGCTAACCCTCAGATCCGTCCTCCCGAGCACAGCCGAGGGATCTCTGTTACTCCACGCCGCGGATGGCGTGCGATGCCCGTCAGTGCGGGCGCGACTGCGTCGGGCCCGGTCGAGAGTCCGGCCGCTGCAGCTCTACGCGCGCCGCCTCGGCAGTTTGCGACGCATACGAAAGGAAGACGGCCTTGCCGGGCTCGCTCATGCCAGGGGGTCGCCGTCGAGGTTCATCTTGCGCAGGAACGCGGACCAGCGCGGGTCCGCGCGCAACCTGCGCATCAGCGGATCCTGTCGGACCAGGGCCGTGCCCGTATCGCGCTGCCGGTGGCTGGTCTCGAGCCACTCGAACGCCAGGTCGAGATCGCCACGGTAGGCGTATACCTCCGCCACCTGGTAGGCAGCATGGGCGCCGTCCTCGCGGATCAGGTCCGCCACCGCCGCGTCGGAGTCGGCCCGGCGCCCCTGCGCGAACCGGGCGCAAGCCAGGGCCATCCGCCGCGCCCAGCCCAGCGGCACCCGTTCGGCCGCGCTCGCGGCCTCGTCGGGACGGTTCAGGAGCAGCAGCGCGAGCGAGTGAAACAGCCGGCAGCGCAGCGCGTCCGGGTTGAGGGCGATCATCCGCTCGCACTGCGCCAACATCTCATCGAACCGCTCGGCGTCCCGCAGGCTGCGAGCGAGCGCGTAGTTGGACAGGTACCCGAGCGGATCGAGCTCGACCGCCTTCCGCGCCAGCGCAATCGCCTCGTCGAGGCGGCCGACGATCGCCAGCAGGTGGGCCTGCATGCCGATGACCTCCGCGTCGCCGGGCGCGATCGTCGCGGCGCGCGCCAGGTTCGCCTGGATCGGCTTCCAGTCCCACTCGAACATGAGCTGCTGGAAGGCCATCGCGAGATGTGCCTTCACCTGGTGGGGGTCGAGGGCGACGGCGCGAGTCGCCGCCTCGCGGGCCAGCCGGTGGGCCACGCCGATCGGCAGCGTAGCGGTCCCGCCCGCGAGGCAGTAGTTCATCGCCAGCAACGCCCACGTCTGGGACGCGTCCGGATCGAGCTCGAGCGACTGCTGGAAACACCGGATGGCCTGGTCGTACAGGGCCGGAATCTCGCGGTGAAAGATGGACCGGCCCTCGAGGAACAGGCGGTAGGCCTCCGGGTTTACCTCGCGGGTCACCCCGCCGCCACCGAGCTTCAGCGAGAGGTTCTTCGCGATGAGGCCCGCGATCTCGTCCTGCACGGCAAAGATGTCCTTCAACTCGCGGTCAAACGTCTCGGACCAGGCCTGGAACCCGTCGGCGGCCTTGACCAGCTGCGCCGTGATCCGCACCCGGTCGCCCGCGCGGCGCACGCTGCCGTCCACGACGTAGGCGACGCCGAGATGGCGGGCGATGTCGGCGAGCGGGACATCCTTGCCCTTGAAATAAAAGGACGAGGTGCGTGCCGTGACCTTCAGGCCGGGCACCTTCACGAGGGCGTTCAGGAGCTCCTCACTGATGCCGTCGGAGAAAAACTCGTTCTCGCGGTCGCTGCTGCGGTTCGCGAAGGCCAGCACGGCTACCGAGCGCTGGTCCGCCGCAGCCGGCGGGCGCGGCGCCAGGGGCGCAGCGGAGTCGCGCGCAGCCGCGGCGGACTCGCCGTGCAGAAGCCGCCGGACGCGATCCGCAAAGGCCGTCCACGCCCCCGGATCATCGCCGATCCGGGTCCACTGCACCGCCGTGAAGGAGTCGGGCACGTACGCCCCGGCATCGCCCGTCGCGTCGACCACCACCGGGACCACGAACGCCTTGCCCGTCGCCATCAGGTGGGTGCGCTGGTCGGCGAGTCGCCACTCCAGCCGGAAGTAACCCTCGAGCCGTTCCTGCGTGTGCCGGGAAATCACCGGCACAAACAGCGCGCACTCCCGGATCTGCCGCCGGATCTTCTGGTCCCACGCATCGCCCCCGCGCAGCTCGCTCTGGTCGAACCACACCTCCACCCCGGCCGCCCGCAGCGCCTCCGCAATGCGGCGCGCCGCCTCCGCGTCCTGCGACGCGTACGAGAGAAAGACCGCTTTGCCGGGTTCGCTCATGGTCAGAACAGCGGGGCGTTGTTCTTCGGGTCGTTGAGCAAGGCCTCGAACCGGGGGTCGCCGTGCAGCGGATAGTACGACGGTTCCCATTTCATAACTGGCACCCAGAGCATGCCGGGTTTCCGCAGCAGTCGTGCCAGCTCCGCAATCGCCTGGTCCTTGTCGCCGGTCCACGCCAGCACGATCGCCCGGACGACACAGGAATAGGCCCCCGCCCTGGCATCCTTTGACTCCGGCCGGGCCGCCACCGCCTGATCAGCGTAGGCTCGAGCCTCTTCCTTCCTCCCCACGGCCGCGCAGGCCAAAGCCGCATGCCGCAGCAGGTGGATATTGGTTGGGTCCAGCTTTAATCGCGCCTGGGTTTGCTCGATAAAGACCTTCAGCCGATTGGCGGCCGCCGCATGGTCTCCTCGGAACGCCATGACCATCGCGGCGCGCGTGGCGCCCGTCACCATGGCACCCCCGGAATCATTGACGCCGGGAACCTCGCGGCCCAGGCGGAGGAATTCATCGAAGTCTTGGCGGGCCAAGG
>JAFEGX010000085.1 GCA_018239675.1 Verrucomicrobiota bacterium | reverse complement strand
TGGGAAGGCCTATCGTCTCGTTCCAGCAACAAGACCACGCCTATCGCTACCTGCCCGCGTAGGCCATTCAACGGCACTCCCTCCTTCGACCAGTAACCTGTCCCTCGGTCGTGGGTCCGACCAGTGGTCCGACCAGTAGCCTGTCCCTCGGTCAAAAGGGTCGATAGTGAGTCTCCACAAAATAGCCTAACAATTCAGGAATGCTCGTTCCTGCAGCGCTGAAACGAGCGAGCAACTGGCAGTCAGAAAACCGGGAAATCCTCATTGCGCCACGACGCTCCAAGTCTGCCTCTTGGTCCTCGGTGAAGATCGCGGCAGAAGACTAATCCTTCCACTCCCGCGTCACACTTTCAGCCATGCGCTGACCAGCCAGAACCTCACTCCAGACCGAACACGGCCTTCGCGTAGTTCTCGATGCTGAAGGGCTGGAGATCCTCGGCTTTCTCGCCGAGGCCAAGGAAGTAAATCGGGATCTTCAGCTGGCGGTAGATTCCCACCAGTGCCCCACCCCGGCTCGTACCGTCGAGCTTCGTGACCACGAGGCCCGTGAGGCCGAAACTCTGGTGGAACACTTTCGCCTGCTCGATCGAGTTGCTGCCGAGGGAGCCGTCCACCACCAGCCAGCGGTGCTGAGGCGCCGCCGGATCGTGCTTCTGGAGCACCCGGCGAATCTTTGCCAGCTCCTCCATCAGGTTGGACTTGGTGTGGAGCCGGCCGGCGGTGTCAATGATCAGGAAGTCGCGGTGACGCGACTTGGCCGCCTGCCAGGCGTCGAATGCAACGGCGGCGGCGTCGGCGCCGGTGTGGCTGGCCACGATCTCGAGCTCAAGCCGGTGCGCCCAGGTCTTAAGCTGCTCGACGGCGGCGGCGCGAAAGGTGTCGCAGGCCGCGAGCGTGACGCTGCGGCCCTCCTGCTTGAGCTTCCACGCGAGCTTGGCCGACGTGGTCGTCTTGCCTGAGCCATTGACGCCAATCATCGCAATGACCACCGGATGCCCGCATGCGGCCGAAGCCACGTCGAGCGTGCCCTCGGAGCCGGCCAGGACCCGCCGCAGGACCTGCGCGCCGATCTCAGCGGCCTGGTGACCCTGCAGCTCCTTGTCCTGCGCGTAGGCCCGTTTGATCTCCGCCAGGATCTCGTTGGTGGTCTCAACGCCGAAGTCAGCGGTGTAAAGGGCCTCCTCGAGCTCGCCGAGCGAAGCCGCGTCGATCCTCCTCCCGCCAAACAGCCCGGCCGTCTTGGCCGCGATGGCCGAGACCGTCTTGGCCAAGCCGTCCTTGAATTTCTTGAAGAGACCAAACATGGGCGGACTAGTAGCGAGTAGCGCGTTGCGGGTAGCGAGTAGAATTTGTGCGTTGGTCGCGGTGGGCGGACGAGAAGATCCCAAATTTCCGAGCAGGCAGGGTCCGCCACTTGCTCACGGCGTAAATTGTAAACCCCGCGCCATCGCCCGGGTCCGTATGCTCGCTACGCGCTACTCGCTACTCCAGAATCACTCCGCCTTGCGTGCGTCGCGGCCGAGCTGGTCCTTCACGCGGTCAAGGATGCCGTTGATGAAGCGCTTCGCGTCGGCGTTGGAGAATTGCTTCGAGAGGTCGATGGCCTCGTTGATCGAGACGACCGGCGGGATGTCCTTCCGGTAGAGCATCTCAAACATGGCGAGCCGGAGGATCGCGAGGTCGATCTTGGCAATGCGGTCAAATTCCCAGTTGTGGGCCAGCGCCTTGATGCGCGCATCGATGTCGCCCTGATGTTCAATCACGCCGTGGATCAGCTCCTCGCCGAAGGCGTAGTGCTCGCGCGGCTGCTCGAGGTTCGAGAAGAACTCCCGCAGGTCCTCCGCCAGGTTCTTGGGCGAGTTGAGGCTCCACGCGAACAGGTACTGCAGGGCCGCGACGCGACCATCGCGCCGCTGGGCAAACTGGGCTTTGCTCATGGGGAAATCCTCCGCTTCAACGCCGCCATGGTCAGCGCCGCGTGCGCGAACTCCGCGCCGCGGTCGATCCGGCCAGCGCAGCGCACGCGGGCCTGGGCCGCATTCTCCGCCACCACGACGCCGTTGATCACAGGCACGCCCGTCGCCAGCGCCACCTGTTGCAGCGCGTGCGTCGTGGCGTCGGCAATCAGCTCATAGTGGATTGTGTCGCCGCGGATCAACACGCCGAGCGCGATCACCACATCCATGCCCCGTCGGCGGGCCAGCCATTGGGCCGCCACCGGCAGCTCATTCGAGCCCGGCACCCGCACGACGGTCAGGCGCCGGTCCGCCACGCCGGCGCGACGCAGACCCGCAACCACGCGGTCCAGCAGCGCGTCCACCAGCGCCTGGTTGTAGCAGGCGGCCGCGATCCCGACCGTGAAGGTCCGGCCCGACGGCGTCGGAGACTGGGGGGCGGCAAGGCTCATATGGGAAAGAAGTCGAACAGCGGATGAATTTCGGCATCCATCGGCAATCACCAAATGGCGGATCGATGCGGGTGGGTCATCACCAAGAGGTTGGCCGCAATAAAGCGCAGGAGGCGCAAGAAACAGCCACCGCCGAGCTGGCTAGGGCCCCTGTCACACCCTGCCGCTCGGTTTGAAAACCAAGGACACGACGCACCCCAAGACCAGTCCGATCGCGCTTCGTGCCCTTCGCGGCAACCTCAACCCCGGCCTACCCAATTGCCGGGCTAGATCGAGATCTGCTCGACGATTTCCAGGCCGTAGCCGTCAAGGCCCACAACCTTGCGGTTCGAGTGTGAAAGCAGCCGGATCCGCCGCAGGCCCAGCGCCACCAGGATCTGGGCTCCGATGCCGTAGTCCCGGAAGCTCATGGGACCCGGAGCCTCACCTGGACGGGCCTGCAGGCGGTGCAGGGCATCACGGCCGCTGCCGGCCTGCTCCATATAGAGCACGACCCCCCGCCCGGCGCGCGCGATCGCGGCCAGCGAGGCCGTCAGGGCATGATGGCTTTCCATGCCCTTCCCGCGGAACACGTCGCCCAGCAGGTTCTCGCGGTGGACGCGCACCAGGGTCGGCTCCGGGCCGAGTTTCCCCAAGGTGAACGCCAAGTGATGCCGGTCATCCACGCGGCTCCGGTACACGTGCACCGTGAACTCCCCAAACTCCGAGGCGAACGGCCCGGTGCCCGCCAGCTCGACGAGCTGCTCGCGCTGGTGCCGGTACTCGATCAACGCCGCGATGGAGACGAGTTTCAGCCCAAACCGCTCCTTGAACGCGATGAGCTCGGGCAGCCGCATCGCCGCCCCGTCGTCATTGAGAATCTCGCAGATCACCCCGACGGGCGGCAGCCCCGCCAGCGTCGCCAGATCCACCGCCGCCTCGGTGTGGCCGGCGCGTTCCAGCACCCCGCCGGGCCTTGCCCGCAGCGGGAAGATGTGGCCGGGCTGGACCAGATCCTCCGGACACGACGCCGGGTCGGCCACCAGCGCGATCGTGCGCGCCCGGTCCGCCGCACTGATGCCGGTCGCAATCCCGGCGGCCGCGTCGACCGAGACCGTGAAGGCCGTCTGGTGCGACTCGCGATTTTCCTGGACCATCGGGCCGATGCCGAGACGACGGAGCTGCGCCCCGGTGGTCGGCACGCAAATCAGGCCGCGTCCATGACGGATCATCATGTTGACCGCCTCAGGCGTGACCTTCGCCGCGGCCATCAAAAGGTCACCCTCGTTCTCGCGCCCCTCGTCATCGGTCACGATCACCATCTTTCCCGCAGCGATATCCGCCACGACGGATTCAATGGAGTCAAAGGGAGCCGAGTGGATCACAGTCATGGCAATGGGGTCGTCACCGTCTCGCCCCGCCCGCAGGCTGTCAACTGCAGGCCCGTCCCCGCGGGTCGGATCTACGCCGGCGCGCCCAGGCGGGCCAGCGGGACGCGGACGAGGCGTTCCGCGGCGTGGCCCATCAGGTAGCTCGTATATTCGGCATGGCCCGCATCGGTGAAGTCGCGGCCGAAGCGGTGGGCCCCGTGGATGTTGGTCGAAGGGACCAGCAGGTCCGACGGCAGGCGGACGAATCTGGTCTCAAGGCAGTTCGGGTAGACGGTGTGCACGGCAACGTCGTGCGGGTAGGAAGCCGTCCCACAGACCTCGATATGCGGCACACCCTCCACCCAGACCGTGCCCGAGAGGTGCAGGTGGCCGCTGAGCACGGCCACCACGTGGTGCCGATGGGCGCGCAGTATCTCCATGAGGCCGGGTTCGCGGACCATGTAAGAGTCGAAGCCAAAGGTCTGGGCCAGCACGGGCAATTCGCGCACCGACACGAGCGGGACGTGGCAGGCCACGATCACGGGGCGGTCGCCAAACGAATCAAGATGCCGGCGCAGCAGCTGTTCGCGCCGGGCGACCCGCGCCGGCGGAAGGTCGGCATTGCCGGTGCCCGAGACATCCGCCACGACGAAACCCAGGCCCCGGTGCTCGAAGGTGTAGTCGAAGCGCTCACCAAAGACCTCCCGGTACGGCGCCTCCTTCTCGGGGGACCCCTCGCCCTGCACGTTGTCGTGATTCCCGACCACGGTGTAGGTCGGGACGGGCAGCGACTCGAGGAGCGCCTTGAACGCGCTCAGCTCACGGCGGCGGTCGACCGTGTGCTGGTGGGTGAGGTCGCCGAGATGCAGCACGAAGTCGAGCGGCGGGAAAACACCGCCCCCGCGGATGGCATCCAGCACCCAGTGCACGCGGGCGTTGGCCTGGTTGTAGGTGGGATGAATCACCTCGGCCTGGGGTGACTGGTAATGGGTATCGTTGAGCTGCAGGAACCGGAAACGCGGCTCGCCCAGCGGCACGACTTCACCGCGGTGATCGCCAGCGGCGACGGGCTCCGCTGCCGGCAGCAGGGAGGCACCCACGGCTGCCGTGGCGGCGCTGGCAAGAAACTCGCGGCGGGTTTTCATGGGGCCATCCTGCGCTCAGGAATCCCGGGGACGGTGGCCGGCAGCTCCCAGCTGGGCCTTCAGCTCGCGCCAGCGGGCCAGGCGCTCGGCAATCTTGGCCTCCCACCCCGCGGTCTTCGGCACATAGAGCGCGACCGGTTTCTCGAGGTAGTCCTGGCCGGAGATATTTTCGGGATAATCGTGCGAATACCGGTAGCCCTTGCCGTGCTGGTTTTGCCGGCTGGCGGCCCCGCTCTTGTCGCGGAGGGGCTTCGGCACCGCCTGAACAGGCTGCTCCTTGAGCACGCGGTGGGCCTCGCCCAGCGCGAGGGTGGCGGAATTGCTCTTGGGCGCGGTCGCGATGTACAGCGTGGCGTGCGCCAGGGTCAGCTCGGCCTCGGGCAGGCCGACAAAATCGACGGCATGGTGCGCCGCGACGGTGAGCGGCAAGGCCTGGGGATCGGCCAGGCCGACATCCTCACTGGCGAGGATCACGAGGCGGCGCGCAATGAACCGCGGGTCCTCCCCGCCCGCAAGCATCTTGGCGAGCCAGTACATCGCGGCGTCCGGGTCGCTGCCGCGGCAGCTCTTGATGAATGCCGAGATCGTGTCGTAGTGCTCGTCCTCGTCGGCATCGTACCGGATGCGGCGCTCGCGGGCGAAAACCTCAAGGTCGGCCGCCGTGAGAGTCGATCCCTCGGCCAGCCCGAGCACGAGGACCTCCAGCGCGTTCAGCGCGCGGCGCAGGTCGCCGTCGCACAGCACCGCCAGGTCGACCAGTAGCTTGTCGTCAGCCGCGACCCGGCGCGCACCAAGGCCGCGCTCGGGGTCGGTCAGCGCCGCCCGCAGAACGCCCGCCACCGCGGCGGTCGGCAGCGGCTCGAGGCGAAAGAGGTGGCTGCGGGAAAGGAGCGGCGGATTGACGTAGAAGCCCGGGTTGTGGGTCGTCGCACCGATCAGCCGGACCGTCCCCTCCTCGACGTCGGGCAGCAGCAGGTCCTGCTGCGACTTGTTGAAGCGGTGGAGCTCGTCGATGAACAGGATGGTGCCGGCGGCCGGCTGGCGGCGCGCGGCCGAGAGGATCTCGCGCAGCTCGGCGACGTTAGACATGACGGCGTTGACGCGCACGAAGCGGCTTTTGGTCTCGCGGGCGATCGCCTCGGCGATGCTGGTTTTTCCCGAACCCGGAGGCCCGTAGAACAGCAGCGATCCGAAGCGATTCTGCGCGACCAGTCGCGGGAGGAGGCTGCCGGGGCGCAGTAGGTGGTCCTGACCCACAACCTCCTGCAGCGAGCGGGGCCGCATGCGCGCGGCGAGCGGCTGATGTGCCGGCTTGGTCGCGGCCGGCCAGTCGGGAGTCCTGGGCTCCTCGGCAAACAGGTCGGTCTGGTCGGCGGCGGACATCGGAATTCCGAATGAACACGTTTGCCCGGGAATGGAAAGGCCGTTCGCGCCAAGCGCTGGCATCGGGGCTTCAGTTCGGGTTTCCCATTTCCTTCGGCACAATCCCGCATAGCCAGTCGGGGTGCCCCATCGGAGTCTTGGACAACGCGCGCCGCTGCTGTGGCTGACCGTGCCCCTGATCGCCGGCCTCGCGACGGCACGGGCATGCGGCGGGATGCCGCTTCCCCTGCTGCTTGGCGGCGCCGCAACCGCCGCCGGGATCGCCTTGGCCGCGGGAGCGCGTGGATGGAAGGCGGGGTGGGCCGTGGCCATCGTGACGGCCCTGTTTCTCGCCGGCTGGGCGCGTCTGGCGCTGTTGCCCGTCCAGCCGGCGGAGTGGTCGCGGCTGCCGCCGCGCGAGGCTTGGGTGACGCTGCGGGTCGAGCGCCGCTTCGGCACCCGGGATCCGCGCCGGGCCTCAGGACTCGGACGGGTGGAGGCGATGGAAGCGCCCGTGAAAGACCTGGTCGGCCAGCGGGTCCAATATGGCGTGCGCCTCGCACCCGGCGAACCGGTACCGCTGCGTGGCGGCGTCATCCGGATCCGGGGCGTGCTGGCAGCCCTACCATCCGATCCGCCCGCCGGCTCGTTCGACGCCTACCTCGCGGCCGCCGGCGCGACGTTTCGGATCACACGGGGGCGCCTGCTGGCTGAGGTCTCCCCGGCGCCGCGCTACGAACGCTGGTGCGCCGCCCGCCTTGACCGGCTCTCCGCGGCGCTTGGTCGCGGGGTCGAGTCCAAGCGCCCGCGGCAGGTCGCCATCTTCCGGGCCATGCTGCTGGGCCAGCAGCAGGCGCTGGCGGAGGACCAGGCCACGGCCTTCCGCCAGACCGGCACGATGCATGTGTTCTCGATCAGCGGCCTCCACATCACGGTGATCGCTGGCAGCCTCACCGCCCTTCTCGCCCTGCTGCGGCTGCCACGCTGGCCCCGCCTGATCATTGGGCTCACGGTGCTCTGGCTGTACGTGGACATTACCGGCACCGCGCCGTCGGCCATTCGGGCGTTTGCCATGGTGGCCTTTGTGCAGGTCTCACTCGCGCTGCGGGTCCCGCGCCAGCCGTTGCCGGCCCTGACCGTCGCGGCGCTGATCGTCCTCCTGGTGGCGCCGGCAGACCTGTTCAGCGCGAGCTTCCAGATGAGCTATGCCATCGTGCTGGCGCTGCTGCTGCTCGGCCTGCCGCTGGCCGAGCGCTGGCTGGAGGCGTCCGACCTGTTTGCCGACCTGCCCCGGGTCAGCTGGCGCTGGCACCACCGGCTGCGACGCTGGCTCTGGCGCGGGTTGGTGGGCGCGGTCGCGATCGGCGCCTCCACGTCGCTCGTCGGAGCGTTCACGGGCATCGCGTTCTTCCACCTCCTCACTCCCGGCGCCCTGCTGGCGAACCTGTGGCTCGTGCCGGCATCGTCGCTCGTGATCGTGCTCGGCGCGGTCGCCCTGCTGTGCTCAGTCGTAGGGTTCGCCGCCGGCACGGTCCTGGCCAACCACGCCGCCGTCCTGGTGCTGTGGGGCATTGAGCGCGGCATCGGCTTCATGCAGCAGCTGCCGGGCATGTGGCTGCCGGCGACGTTCCGATACGAATGGCTGGGGCCCGCGGCCCTCTCGCTCCTGCTGGCGGTCCTGGTGGCCGGCTACCAGGCACGCTGGCAGGGATGGTGCCGGGGCGGCTGGCCGCCCTTTGCCCTGGTGGCCCTGCTGCTTGGGCTGGGCGTCCGGCTGGGTTGAGATGTCCCACGCTTTTCGGTTTGAGCGCGGCTTGGCCGGCGTGGTTAGGTAGCCGGCCATGAAAAGCGCCTACGAACTCGCGATGGAACGCCTGGCCAAGTCGGACCCGGATGCGGGCCGCACTTTGACCCCGGACCAGAAGGCCCGGCTGGCGGAGATTGACCGCGTCTACCAGGGCAAGATCGCCGAGCGGGAGATATTCCTGAGGAAGCAGCTCGACGAGGCCCTCGCGGACCAGAAGGCCGAGGAGGCCGAGAAGGTCCGCCAGCAGATGGTCGGCGAGCGCGCCCGCCTGGAAGAGGAGCGCGAGGACGAGAAGGAGCGGGTCCGCCGCGGCAAGTGACCGGGTGCCGGGGCGACCCGGACGGATTCCCGTCACGGAGCGCACCGCGGCCACCGCGACTGGTCCTGCCCGCTGCTCGCTGCTTCCGCCCAACTATTTTTTCACGAACTCGAAATCGGCCACCATCACGTGATGGTCGGAGGCGGGCGTCGGCACAACGCGGTGCGCCACGCACCGCAGCTGGTTGTTGTAGAAGATGTGGTCGAGGACGAACGGCCGCCGGCGCCAGGTGATCTCGGTCTGCTGCACGGTCTGGTAGCCGCACTCGGCGAACTGGTCGACCAGGTTGCGGTGATTCGTGACGTTGAAGTCGCCGGCCAGGATGGTCGGGCCGTGCGAGTCCGAGAGCTGCTCGGCGACCAGGTTGCGCTGGAACGGATGCGCGGTGCTGCTCGAGTTAAGCATGAAGAACGCGAGCAGGTGCGTGTTCAGCAGCTTGACCTCGCGCCCCTGGATCGTGGTGTACGCGCCGATCAGCAGGCGGTCGGTCGGCGTGGTCTTCCGGCCGAAGAACTCGAACTCGATGGGCGGCGACGGCAGGTCCATCCGCACGTGTCCGTAGAGCGGTCCGCGGGAGAAAATGGCGAGCCCCAGCCCGAAGGGCAATTCGCGCGGGTCGGCCCGCGGATAGGAAAACCAGCTGTCGTAGCCCGGGAGTTCGGCGTGAAGCCGCATGTAGTTCGGCGGCGGCTTGAGCTGCACGCCGCCCGGCAGGGCCTTCTCGACCTCCTGCAGCAGGATCACGTCCGCGTTGTGGGCCCGGATCTCCTCCAGCGTCGATTCCAGGCGGATCGGCGCACGATCGGGATAGGTTTCATCCCAGATCTGGCCGAACTGCATGTTGAACTGGATGACGCGGAACGTGCTCATGGTCTGGGGCGCGGGTTCAGGCGGCCGGATCGATCACGTCTTGGAATTGAGAATGGGGTATTTCCCGCGTCCACCAGCTCGACATGGGTGCTGCCGGCGGGGGCGGAAGCGGGGAGAAAATCGCAGCGCCCCCGGGGATCGGCAAACCAATTATTGTAACCCCCTTGAGGGGCTCACTCCGGCTCCGCCGTGCCCTCGACCACCCAGGCCCGGGCGGCCGGCATCTGATGGAAGAACTCCCGCAGGGCCGCGCTCAAGTGCTCGGCATAGCGGAAATGCGCCCCCATGCCCGTGCGCAGCTCGGCCTCGTAGACGAACTTGTCCACCTGGGTCGAGTGCTCGAAGGGCGTCTGGGCCCCCAGCAGCAGCGAATACAGGTAGGCCGGCGAACCCCGCTGCAGCAGGGTCCGGGTCAGCTCCAGCTGCTCCTTCAGCAGCACCGCGTGGTCCGCGTGCTTGATCTCCGGCGGCAGGTAAAAGCCGCCCTGCACCAGCGGCGAATAGCGATGCCCCGTGCGATGACGGTTGAGGTCGCGCAGCTCCGCCAGCGCCAGGTTGTTCCAGGCAAAGGTCACCCGCGCCCGCCGGGTCGCCAGGCCCTGGTGGCCGTACCGGTTGGCCCGGTAGCGCAGGGCCTCCGAGATCGGCTGCAACTCGGGCAGCCACGGGGGCGTGTCGCGGTCCACCTTCACCCAAACCTCGTCGTCCAGCGGCTCCGCCGACAGCCTCTCCAGGCCGAGTTTCAGGCTGGCCGCCAGCTCCTGCTTCGCCTGCTCCTCGTACGATCGTTCGGCCTGGCTGTGACTCAGGAGCCGCGGCGACATCTTCAGCAGCTCGGCGCGGATCAGGCCCGCCGCCGCCCGCGCCTCGGGCTGCGGCAGCGAATCGAGGTGTTTCACCGTCATCGCCCACATGCGCGACGACTGGACCAGCCCGACGTTGGTGCGCGTCGCGAACGGCACGAAATAGCGCGCCCGGTCGAGGGCGTAGTTCTTGCGGAGGCGGGTGACCACCGCCGGATTCGCGCCGGCCGGCACCCGCACCAGCTCCGGCCGGGCCGTCGCCAGCAGGTCGAGGCGGAGGTACTCGGCGTTGTACGCCGCAAACGCCGCCGCCATCACGTCCCGCCAGCGCCCCGCCAGATCGTCCGGCACGCCGATCTCCTCGGGCGCCGGCAGGTTCGTCGCGTCCATCGCGATGTACCGCGTGCTCGACTCCTGGCCGTCGGCCATCGTCGCGATCTCAAAAATCTTGTACGCCAGCCACATCGAGACGCCGTCGAGCGCGATGGCCAGGCCGCCGGTGAGGCCGCCGATCGAGGCGTGGCCGTAGTCGACAAACTTCAGGATCCGGTCGATCGACGCGTCCGGGTGGTTGACGTCGACCTTGGCAAGGATGGCCGCGAGACCCTCGTTGCTGCGCGAGTAGCGGGCCAGGACGGAGGCGAGCAGCTCGGGGGTGACCTTGGGCAGATCGGCGGCGGTCGGCGGCGGGACGAGGGCGAGTCCGGTGACTTTCATGCGACAGCGCGACTGAGGCACTAATCGGCCCCGGAAACAAATTTCTTTTGCGCCGGCGGCCCGAATCCCGGGCGGATTCCGTCAGCGGCCCGACAGCCAGCCACCCAGCGGGCCCTGGTAGAAGCCGAGGGCCACCGTGCCCGCCGCCAGCAGGCCGAGCACGACGCGCGTCGCGAGATCGACCGGCGGGCGCGCCGGCGCCGCGGGCGCCGGGTTCCAGTCGGCGAAGAACGCCGCCCGGATCCAGCCGAAATAGTAGTAGATCGAGATCACGACGCCGATGACCGCGACCGCGAGCAGCCCGTAGTGGCCCGCGCGGAAGGTGGCGATGAAGATGAAAAGCTTGCCCATGAACCCTGCCAGCGGCGGGATGCCCGCCAGCGAGCCCAGGCCGACCGCCAGCACGAGCGCGAGGAACGGCCGCTCCTTGGCCAGGCCGGCGTAGTGCGTCAGCTCCTGGTCGGCGTCGTCGGGCCCGCCGACGTGCGCCATCACGCCGAAGACCGCAAACGAGGCGAGCAGGTAGGCGAACAGGTAGAAATAGACCGCGCCGTAGCCGAGCGGGACCGTCGCCGCCGACACCACGCCGAGCAGCAGGAACCCGGCGTGCGACACACCGGACAGGCCGATCAGGCGCTTCACGTTGTGCTGGGTCAGCGCGGCCAGGTTGCCGAACAGCAGCGTCGCAGCCGCCATCACAGTCAGCACCGGCAGCGTCAGCCAGACGTACGCCGCGAAGGTGCGCGCCAGCGTCAGCAGCACCACGAAGCCCGCGGCCTTCGAGCCGACCGCCAGGAAGGCGGTGACGGGCGTCGGCGCCCCCTGGTAGACGTCCGGCACCCAGATCTGGAACGGGAACGCGCCGATCTTGAACGCCACGCCGGCGAGCACGAGGACGATGCCGACGCTCGCAAGGAAATGGTGGGGATTCGCGGACAGGAAGGCGGCGAGCTCGTCGAAGTTCATCGCCGCGGTCGTGTGGGCCGGGAGCGACGGGTTGCCGGCCACGCCGTAGAGCAGCACGATGCCAAAGAGCAGGATCGCCGAGCTCAGCGCGCCCATGATCACGTACTTCAGTCCCGCCTCGAGCGACCGCGCGCTGCCGCGGAAATAGCTCACGAGGATGTAGAACCCGACCGTGACCGTCTCGAGCGCGACGAACAGCATCACGAAGTGGTTGCTCTGCGCCAGCAGCATCATGGCCGCGGTCACGATCAGGACGGTGTGGTAAAACTCCGTCTGGGCCACCTTCCGCCGGGCGACCGTGATGGTCCCGAGGAGGCAGACCAGCGCCGCGGTGAGCAGGAAAAATACCCGCATGACCTGCCCCTCGTACGAATGGTGCAGGAGGCCGTTGAACGAGTCGCCGTCGATGTAGCCGACCCAGAAGCTCATCACCTGGCTCGGCAGGATGGCGAGGACGCCGAACAGGGCGACGCCGGGCAGCGAGGCGTGCAGGCGCTTCGGGAGCACGATCTCCAGCACGAGCAGCGCCAGCGCCACGCACCCGAGCAGCAGCTCGGGGAAGATGGTCATCCAGTCGTTATTGGCGGCGATTGCTTGGAGGGCGGTCACATCCATGGCGGCGGAAAGGCGTTACTTCGCGGCGGGGTTCGCTGGCGCATAGACCGCGGCCAGCGTGGCGTTGAGGGGCCGGCTGATCGACTGGGGCCAGAAGCCCACGAAGAAGAGCGCGCCGAGGAGGATCAGCGCCGGCAGGCGCTCGCTCCAGCCGAGGTCAGTGGGCGGATGCACGGCGGTGACCTTGGCCAGGGCGTCGGTCGACGGCCCGAAGAACACGCGGGCTGCGGCCCGGAGGCCGTAGATCGCGGAGATCACCACGCCGGCGACGGCCAGCACGGTGAACAGCGGCGAGAACCGCCAAGCCGCGACGAATATCGCGAGCTCGCCCCAGAAGTTGGCGAAGCCCGGCAGGCCGACGCTGGCAAACGTGCCGGCCACGAAGAACCCGGCGAGCACCGGCGTCTTCTGCGCCAGGCCGCCCATCTCCTGCAGGTCAAAGGTGTGCGTGCGCTGGTGGATGCTCGTCGCGAGGAGGAAGAGCAGCGCCACCGAGAGGCCGTGCGCGACCATCAGCAGCACCACGCCGCCGACGCCGAGCGTCGAGCAGGTCGCGACCCCAAGGAACGCATAGCCCATGTGCATCACCGAGCTGTAGCCGACGACCTGCTTGAGGTCGCGCTGCGCCATCGTGATCAGGCCGACGACGAGGACGTTGCCGACCACCGCCAGCAGCCCGAGCAGCCAGCCCCAATGGGCGATGCCGGCCGGCAGCAGCGGGAGCGCGATCTGGACCAGGCCGTAGAGGCCGAATTTCTTGAGCACGCCCGCGTGCAGCATCGCCGCCGAGCTGGGCGCGGCGCCGTACCCGAGCGGGGCCCAGGTGTGCAGCGGCCAGAGGGAAACCAGGATGCCGAAACCGAACAGCAGCAGGGCGAAGATGTTCTGCTGGAGCGTCACCTCAAGCGGCTGCGCGGCGATGATCTCGCGCAGCGTGATCAGATTGAAGCTGTGCGCGCCGGACGCGCCGCTCTTCACGTAGAGGGCGATCAGACCCAGCAGCGACAGCATCGCACCGAGCGTCAGGTAAATCGTCATCTTCATCGCGGCGTAGCTGTTCTCGCTCGGGCCGCGCGTGCCCCAGACGCCGACCATGATGAACGACGGGATCAGGGCCAGCTCGTGGAAGAAATAGAAATAGAAGATGTCGACGCTCGCGAACACGCCCATCAGGCCCGCCAGCATCACCAGCAGGAGCATTAGGTAGATCTTCAGCCGCTCGGCGCCGGACTGGATGGCGTAGAGCCCGGCCGCCAGCCCCACCAGTCCGGCCAGCACGAAGAGCGGGAGCGAGATGCCGTTCAGGCCGAGCGTCAGGCGGATTCCGAGCTGGTCGAGGCCGGTGGAATACGTCCGCAGGAAGGCATAGCCCTGCTGCTGGGGCGCGGCGCCGTAGTTGCACCACGTCCACAGCGCGAGCAGCGCCGGCGCCGTAAAGCCGACATACGCCAGCCGCACGGACCAGCGCTTCGGCAGGCCGAGCGCGATGACGAACGCCACCGCGAGCGGCGTCGCGATGGAGAAAAGGAGGGGATCGAACGGCAGGTTGCTCATCGCAAGATCAGAAGACGCCCGCGGCGAAGAGCCACAGGGCCACCACGCCAAACAGGAACCAGTACACGTAGACATTCAGCCGGCCGACGTGCAGCCGCCGCGCGGCGACGCCGACGTAGGTCACCACGCCCGCGACCAGGCCCCGGATCACAAAGCCCGCGAGCAGGATCTGCTCAAGGTAGTTGAGCAGGAGCGCGAACCGCTGCTGCACCTTCGCGATGTAGTAGCCGTAGATCTCGTCGAACCACAGTTTCGAGGCCAGCAGGCGGTGCAGTCCCGGGAACCGCGCCTCGAGCGCGTCCTGCGCCGCCGGCCGGTAGAACGACAGCGCCGTGCCCGCGCCCAGCAGGAGGACGACCAGGCTCGTCGCAAGGATGGCCAGATGATCGGAGCCCTCGGCCTCCGGGATCTGCGAGAACACCCCGCCGAAGCCCGCCGGGTAGTGCGCGGCGTAGCCGCCGACCACCGCCAGGACCGCCAGCACCACCAGCGGCAGCGTGAGGGTCAGGCCGCCCTCATGCGCGTGGTCCGCCGCCTCACTGCGCGGCTCGCCGAAGAAAGTGATGCGCCACAGGCGGGTCATGTAGAGCGCCGTCAGCACCGCGGTGAACGCCAGCACGGCGAAGACCGCGCGGTTGTTGGCGTAGGCGAGGTAGAGGATCGCGTCCTTCGAGAAGAAGCCGGCCAGGAACGGCAGGCCGATGATCGCCGCCACGCCCGCCGTGAAGGTCCAGAAGGTGAGCGGCATCCGCGTCCGCAGCCCGCCCATCCGGAAGATGTCCTGCTCGTGGTGGCAGCCGTGGATCACCGAGCCCGAGCCGAGGAAGAGCAGCGCCTTGAAGTAGGCGTGGGTCGCGAGGTGGAACATCGCCGCGCCGACGCCGGCCGCGATCACCGCGCGGTGGCCGTCATGCTCGACCGCCAGCGAGCCGAGGCCGAAGGCCGCGACCATGTAACCGAGCTGGGAAAGCGTCGAGTAGGCCAGGACCTTCTTGATGTCCCGCTGGGCGATCGCGCAACAGGCCGCGTACAGCGCAGTCGCGGTGCCGACCCACATGATGACCGTGAGGGCGTCCGGGACCATCAGCACGTTGATCCGGCACAGCATGTAGATGCCGGCCGCGACCATGGTCGCGGCGTGGATCAGGGCCGACACCGGGGTCGGGCCCTCCATGGCGTCCGGGAGCCAGACCTGCAGCGGCATCTGGGCGGACTTGCCGACCGCGCCGCAGAACAGCAGCAGCGGGATCAGCCGGCTCGAGACGTGGCCGTGGGCCAGCTCGCTCAGGCTGACCGTGCCGTTGAGCCAGTAGCAGAGGATGATGCCGAGGAGGAAGCCGAAGTCGCCGACGCGGTTCGTGACGAACGCCTTCTTCGCGGCGTCGCTCGCCGAAAGCCGCTCGTGCCAGTGGTTGATCAGCAGCCAGGAGCTGAAGCCAACCAGCTCCCAGAAGATGAACATCATGAAAAGATTGTCGGCCAGGACGATGCCAAGCATCGAGAACATGAAGACCGAGAGGCCGCCGAAATACCGGCCCTTCGCCTCGTCGTCGTGCATGTAGCCCAGCGAGAAGACGTGCACGCAGAGGCCGATCAGCGCGACGATCACGAGCATCAGCGCGGCGAGGTCGTCGAACTTGAAGCCCAGCGAGAGCGTGAACGAGCCCAACTGCAGCCACGGCGTCGCGACCTCGAAGCGCGCGCCGCCGAACGCCAGCGTGAACGCGCCGGCGGCGATGACGGCGGCGGCGGCCACCGACACGACCGCGGCCAGCGTGCCCGCCCGGCGCAGGAACACGGCGATGACCGCGGCGGAGACGAGCGGCGCGAGGAGGACGGTGAGGGCGAGGGAGACCGGCGTCATGGGGCGTCAGTGCTTCAGCGAGTTGAGCTGGTCGACCTGGACCGTGTGCCGCTGGCGGAACAGCGCGACGATGATGGCGAGGCCGACCGCCACCTCGGCGGCGGCGACGGTGAGGATGAAGAACACGAAGATGTTGCCGTCGGGCGTGCCGTTGTAGCGCGAGAACGCGACCAGCGCGAGGGTCGACGCCACCAGCATCAGCTCGAGGCCCATGAACACCACCAGGGTGTTGCGGCGCAGCAGCACGCCGAAGAAGCCGATCACGAAGAGCAGGCCGCTCAGCGCGAGATAGGTGTGGAGGCTGGCGGAGATCATTGGCTGTCCTCCCCGTTCGTGAGCCGGCGGCTCAGCACGATGACCCCGAGCATGGCGACCAGGAGCAGGAAGCCCATGACCTGCACGGGCAGCAGGTAGGTGGTGAACAGCTGGTAGGCGTAGGGCTTCAGCGCCGCCCCCACCCCGTCGGCCGACCCGATGGCCGGCGCCACGAGGCGGTCGCGCGTCAGCAGCGCGCCGAGGCCGGTGAGCATCAGGGCCAGCGCGGCCACGCTCGCGCCGATGGTCACGGGCGAGTAGCGCCGCGGCGACCCGCCCTGCGTGTCGAGCAGCATGATGATGAAGAGGAACAGCGCGACGACCGCGCCCGCGTACACCAGCAGGAGCACGAACGCCAGGAGGTAGGCGTCGAGCTGCACGAACAGGCCGGCGACGCCGACCAGCGAGAGCAGGAAGCACATCGCGGCGTTGACGGCGTTCTTGTTCAGCACAACGCCGACGGCGGCGATGACCGTCAGGAAGGCAAAGAGGGTGAACAGGATCTGGCCCATGGTGGGGAGGTGGCGGGATGGTTTCCGGTCAGTGCGCGTTGCCGTGCTCGGCGGCGGCCTTCTTCTTGTCCCACTTGAAATGCTGGTCCGGCAGCGTGCCGCCGATCGCGTAGAGCCGGTCCTTGTGGTTGACCATCTCCTCGCGAGAGAAGCCCGACATCGAGTACTGGTTCTGGAGGAAGATCGCCTCCTCGGGGCAGACCTCCTGGCAGAAGCCGCAGTAGATGCAGCGCAGCATGTCGATGTCGAAGGCCTGCGGGCCCTTCTCCAC
>JAFEGX010000084.1 GCA_018239675.1 Verrucomicrobiota bacterium | reverse complement strand
TTCGGTGTTCGCTTGGAAGCCTCGGGCATCCACAAAAAAAGCGCGCCCGGTTTCGGGCGCGCTGGGCGTCTGACCTGGCTCGAACTCAGTTCGTGCCGTGGGTCTTGTTGGCGTCGGAGGACTTCGGGGCTTCGGAGGGCTTCTTGTCCTCTTCCGGGTCATCCCGGCTGGCCTTCTTGAATTCCTTGATGGACTGGCCCAACCCGCGGGCGAGCGAGGGGAGCTTGGTCCCGCCGAAAAGCAGGAGGGCGAGCGCCAGGATCACCAGGAGCTCCGTGCCACCGATGCCAAACGCGGCGAAGATTGCGGGAAGAGTAGCCATGACGCGCAACCTATCCCGGACCTTCCGACTGTAAAGCGGGAAAGCGGGATTGGAAAACGCCGACTTTGGCATGCCGCGCTGGCGGCGTGCTTTACGAATTCACCCGGCCGCCGCGTCGCAATTCGCGCCGTGCAATTGCCAAATTCCGACCAGCGGGCGGGCGCCAGTTGAAAGCTGACGGTTGAAGGTTGAAAGCGGGTGGGCGCAACCCGAGCGGCAACTCGCTGGGAGCGGCCACCTTTCAACAGCCAACCTTCAACGGTCCACTCCCCTCAGGGCTTTGGGAGCGGAAAACCGCTGGGAGCCGAGCCCGGAGAGGGCGGGAAGCCGGCCGGGCGCGGGATTCCGCTGGTGGCGGCGACCTTCATGAGGTTCTGGGCGTTGTCGATCTGCTCGGCGTCGAAGAACCCGTGGAGCTGCCGGATGCGCGTCGGATGGCGCATCTTGCGGAGCGCCTTGGCCTCGATCTGGCGGATGCGCTCGCGGGTGACCTTGAACTGCTTGCCGACCTCCTCGAGCGTGCGGCTGTAGCCGTCGACCAGGCCGAAGCGGAGGGAGAGCACGCGGCGCTCGCGCTCGGTGAGCGAATCGAGCACGTCGATGATCTTTTCGCGCAGCAGCGAGAAGGCCGTCATGTCGTACGGATTCTCCGCCGACTTGTCCTCGATGAAGTCGCCGAAGCTGGTGTCGTCGCCGTCGCCCACCGGCGACTGCAGCGAGATGGGCTGCTGGGCCATCTTCATGATCTGCTGCACCCGCTCGACGGGCAGGTTCATCTCGTCGGCGACCTCCTCGGGTGTCGGCTCGTGGCCGAATTCCTGGAGGAGCTGCTTCTGGACCTGCATGACCTTGTTGAGCGTCTCGATCATGTGCACCGGGATGCGGATGGTGCGGGCCTGGTCGGCGATCGAGCGGGTGATGGCCTGGCGGATCCACCACGTGGCGTAGGTCGAGAACTTGTAGCCGCGGCGGTACTCGAACTTCTCGACGGCTTTCATGAGGCCCATGTTGCCCTCCTGGATCAGGTCGAGGAACGACAGGCCGCGGTTCGTGTACTTCTTGGCGATGGAAATGACGAGGCGGAGGTTGGCCTCGACCATCTCGGTCTTGGCCTGGTGGGCCTCGCGGATGTGCACGCGCGTCTGGGCGACAACGGCGAGCAGCTGGTGGGGCGCGATGCGCTGGGCGGCCTCGATCTGCTTGAGGCGCTGGTTGACCGAGCGCACGTCGATGGCGGCGTCCTTCTTGGTCTTCGGATGCTTGGCGCGCTCGAGCTGGCTGTGGTACAACTCGATCTCCTCGAGGGTCGGGCGGATCTGCTCGAGGTACTCCTCGTAGACCTTCAGCTTGAAGAAGAACTTCCCGAAGTTGGCGCGGAGGACGTTCTCGCGCTTCCGGTGCTTGGCGAGGACCTTCTTGCGCTCATTGTCGGATTTGGCCTTGAGGTATTCCTGCCACGACTCGGCCACGGCCTTCTCGGCCTTCTGGGTGTTCTCGACGAGCTTGGGGAGGGACTTGAAGTAGGCCTCGCGGCTGTCGATCTTCTTGTCGATGACCACGCGGTCGAAGCGCTCCTCGCGGTTGAGGAGCTTGGCGCCGAGCGTGCCGATGTACGCGCCGATCGCGGCGGCCTCGAACAGGGCCGTCTGGGCCTTGAGCTCGGCGTTCTCGATGCGCTTGGAAATCTCGACCTCCTGCTCGCGGGTGAGCAGCGGGACCTGGCCCATCTGCTTGAGGTACATTCGCACCGGGTCGTCGAGGATGTCGTGCTGCGAGGAGCGGCTCTCCTCCTCCTCGGCCTCCTCCATGCGCTGCTTGTAGTCATCGACCTGATCGGGCTCGAGGATCTCGATCTCGAGGTTCTGGAGGATGGAGAGGACATTATCGATCTCCTCCTGGTTCTCGACTGACTCGGGCAGGGCCTCGTTGATGTCGTCGAAGGTGAGGTAACCCTGCTCCTTGGAGAGGCGGATCAGGTGCCGGATCTTGTCATTGATGCCGCCCGCGGGGATGTCGCCCGCCGCGGCGTCGCCGGGGGCGTGGTTCTGGCTTTTTTCCAGGGCGGCCTCGACGGCTTCGGAATGGGTGTCGGCGGCGGCGTGGGCGGGCTTGGCTTTTCGCGGCATGGATGAATTGGTCTCTATAAATACGGCAAAAAAAACGCTAGCCTACCACCGGCAACTGCAACGGTTGACGCAGCTGGCGCTGGAGGTCCGAGCGTTCTCTTAAGAGTGAAATTGGGTCAGAATTACTGTCCGCACCGTGGTTGGCTAATGCAAGTTCTATTTGCCTCAGGCGGGGTTCGAGGGCACGGGCCCGGAGCTGGCGCAGTCCTTCATTGGCGACCTTGACCGGGTCGTCAATCGTGGGCCGGTCGAAGAGCAGCGATGCCACTAATGTCTTTTCATCAGTGGTTTCCAGCAGCGTATCCAGGTGGTCGCGCCCTGGCCAGGTGTCGTGCTCGAACTCACCGAGGAATCGGTTGAGCAGCACGCCGGCGGGGTGGGTGACATCGATCCAGTCGTGCGGCAATGCCGAGCTCAGGGGCTTGCCGAGCGACTCGTAATGGAGGCACAGGATCAGCAGGTGGTGCTCCGGACTCTGGCCGGTGTTGGCGGGTGATGCCGCCGGGGCGGGCGCCGGTTGACCGGCGGGACGGGCCGCGGCTTGGCGCTGCTGGCGGGTGGTGAACGACTGGAAATCGCGGAGCAGGGCGTTCGGCGAGACCCGGAGGTACGCGGCGTTCTCCTGCAGAAAGGTCGACCGGGTGATCTCCGAATCGGCCTGGCTGACGATCTCGAACAGGGTGACGGCCGCGCGGGATTTCTGCTCCGCCGAGGCGTTCATCACGTCGGGGAGCACCGAGCGCTGGGCAAACTCCATGGCGGTGAGCGCGGTCTTCCGGACCTCCTCGTAGGCGGCGAGGCCGCGCTCGCGGAAGAGCGAGTCAGGGTCGTCGCCCTTGGCGAGGACGAGGAATCTGACCTCAAGCCCGGCGCGCAGCGCCATCGGCAGGAACCGCATCGCGGCCTTCTGGCCGGCGCTGTCGCCGTCGAGGAAGCACTCGACCTGGCTGTGGTAGCGGCGGAGGAGGACGAGCTGGGACTCCGTGATCGAGGTGCCCTGCGGCGCGATGGCGGACTTGAGCCCGACGCTCCAGCAGCGCAGCGCGTCGAGCTGGCCCTCCACGAGGACGAAAGGCCGGCCCTCGCCGACGGCGGTGCGGGCGCGGTCGAGGTTGAAGAGGAGATTGCCCTTGGTGAAGATCGGGGTCTCGGGCGAGTTGACGTACTTGGCCTCGCGGGCCGGGTCATCCTCGGGGGTGAGGGTGGTCTGGCGGGCGGTGAAGGCGACCACGCGGCCCTGGTGGTCGCGGATCGGGATCATCAGGCGGCCGCGGAAGCGCGGCTTGAGCGAGCCCAGGCCGAGCAGGGCGCCGTCGCGCACGAAGAACAGGCCGCACTGCCGGATGGCATCCTCGGAGAACTTGCGCTTGAGGAGGAGGGCGCCGAGCCCTTCGTCGGCCGGGGCGGCGGCGCCGATCTTGAACTCGTCCGCGAGCTCGAGCGCGAACTTCCGCTGCTCAACCCAATATGAGCGCATGAAGTTCCCGGTGGGGCCGGCGGCCTTGAACGCCTGATGGTAATGCTCGGTGGCAAGGTCGTGGATCTCGAAGATCTCCTGGCGCAGCGAGCGCTCCTCGCGACTCGGGCCGCCGGAACCCTCCTCGTATTCGATCACGACCCCGAACCGCTGGCCGAGGGCCTCGACGGCCTCGGTGAAGCCGAGCTGCTCGGTCTCGCGGACGAAGGAGATGATGTCACCGGCCTTGCCGCAGCCGAAGCACTTGTAAAAGCCCTTGTCGGCGTCGACGTGGAAGGACGGCGTCTTTTCGTTGTGGAAGGGACACAGACCCTTGAGGCGGCCGGCGCCGGCCTTTTTCAGGGTCACCACCCGGGAAACCACGTCGGCCAGATTCACCCGCAGCTTCAGGTCGCGGACACAGGTGGGCTTGATGGCGGGCATTGGGGCCGGGCGGAAGAATGCACTTTCAACCCGGCAGTGAGACTGTCAAGTTTCCCGGCTCCGCGACGAAACATTGCCGGTTTTTGGGCGACTCACTCTGTTCCCATGCGCTTTTTCTCCCTCCTCGGTTTTCTGGCTGCGATTCTGGCGGCGCCCCTGGCCCGTGCGAACGAGACGGCGGTGCCGCGGACCCCGCCGACCGATCCGGTCTACCAGGCCCAGCTGGCGACGTTCGACCAGGACTCCTACAGCCGGAGCGTCGAGGCGCTGATCTCGCGCTTTGAGCAGAGCACTGGCCGCAAGATGGTCCCGGGCCTCAAGAAAAAGGTGGGCCTGAAGATCTACACCGACTCGGGTCCCGGGATGGCCACGCCGATCCCGCTGGTGAAGGCGGTGATCGCCGCGCTGGAGCGGCGTGGCTTCGAGAAGCACGATATCTTTCTGGTCGGCCTCAACGCGCTCCGCCTCCGCATGACGGGCTACCTGCCGTCGCTCGTCACGGGCGAGACGCCGTTCAAGGGCCACCCGGTGTACGTGCTGGAGTCGGGCAAGTTCTACGACCCGGTATGGTTCTACGACAGCCCGCTCCCGCAGCGCTTTGACCCGATTCTGGCGGAGCAGCAGACGAAGGACTATCCGAACTCCTCGACGAAGGACGAGGACCGCAAGAGCTTCCTCGCGACGCCGCTGTTCCTCGACGCGGATTTCTGGATCAACCTGCCGGTGTACACCGACCACCCGATGCTCGGCGTGAACGGGGCGCTGGTGAATGCGACGCTGTGGAACGCGTCGAACACCGGCCGTTTCTTCCGCTCGCCGGCCAATGCCCCGGCGGCCGTGGCCGAGATGAGCGCGATCCCGGAGCTCCGCGAGACCTGGCGCTGCACGATCGTCAGCCTCGAGCACTACCAGTTCATCGGCGGCCCGTACTTCAACTCGCTCTACTCGACCTCCGAGCCGCTCGTGTGGCTCAGCACTGACCCGGTGCTGCTTGATTCGCTGATGCGGAGCCGGATCAACGGCCTGCGGAAACAGGCCGGGTTCGAGCCGATCTCCGAGGAGATCCGCACGCTTGAGTTTGCCGAGACGCTCGGCGTGGGCTCGACCCACATTGCCACCGCCCACTTCGTCCCGGTCGTCCAATAAAACGCCTTGTCTCCGGCGCGCCACTCGACCCAATTCTTGGCTGACATGACCTCCGCTGCGTATCTTCCGTTCCTGATCCAGGCGCTCCTGGCCGCCGGCATCACCGCCGCGGTCATCATTGCGAGCCACCTGTTCGGGCAGCGCAGCAAGGGAACCCCGATCAAGGACTCCGCGTACGAATGCGGCGTCCCGGCGGAGGGCCTGATTCACACGCGGTTCTCCGTGAAGTTCTTCGTCGCGGCGCTTCTCTTCATGCTGTTCGATCTCGAAATCGTGATCCTCGTGCCGTGGACCTTCATTTATCGGGAGTTTCTCGCGCACAGCATCCCGATTCTCGGCCCGGTGCTCTTCTTTCTCGGCGTCCTCGTCCTCGGTCTCGTCTACG
>JAFEGX010000083.1 GCA_018239675.1 Verrucomicrobiota bacterium | reverse complement strand
CTCCACTTTTGCAACCTTCCGGGGCTGATTCAGAACCAAACCGGGAAGCGCGCACGCCGGGTCGAGGTTGTCGACGTTGATCGTGGGATGGACAGTCAGGTCGGCGAAGGACGGCAGGTTGCCCGCCAGTTCCAGCGCGCCCGCCGCGCCCATGCAGTGCCCGATGTAGCTCTTGGTATTGTTGATGGAGGTGGCGGGGCACCCTTCCCCGAAGACCGCCCGGATCGCCTCGCACTCCTGGATGTCGCCCAGCGGCGTGGCGGTCGCGTGGGTGTTCACGATGTGAATGTCGCGGGCCGCCATCCCGGCGTGCTTCAGCGCCGCCCGGACGCACTCCGCCTGCCGGGTCGGATTGGGCAGCACGTAATCGCTGGCGTCGGAGTTGACGTGATATCCGGCGATCTCGGCGTAGATCTTCGCCCCGCGGGCCTGCGCGTCCTCGAGTCGCTCGAGCGTGTAGAGGCAGCCTCCCTCCGACACGACGATGCCATTGCGCGCCTGGTCGAAGGGCCGGCTGGCCTTCTTCGGGTCCTCATGGGTGGCGAGCGCATTCTGGCTCTTGAACCCGGCGAAAATCCCGAACGTGTGGATGCTCTCGCTCACGCCGCCGCAGATCGCGAAGTCGACCTCGCCGAGCCGCAGCATCTGCGTGGCGTGGATCAGGCCCAGGTTGCCCGCGGCGCAGGCGGCGCCGATCGTGTAGGCGGGACCCGTGACGCCGAGGTTGAGGGACGCCTCGCCCGCCGGATTGTTCGCGACGGTCCGGGGGTTGTGGTAGTGCGACCAGAACTTCGTATCGTAGTTAAACTTTGAGATGTTGTAGATCTCGTTCTCGGTCTCGACGTTTCCGTGCTCCGTGCAGCCGATGTAGATGCCGACGCGATCCTTCGCGACGCCGTCCCACGCCACGCCGCTGTCCTTCAGCGCCTCGCGGGCGCAGTAGATGCTGATGCTGCCGGCGCGGGTGCCGACGCGGACCTCCTTCTTCGTCTGGTACCGCAGCGCATCATAGTGGCACACGCCGGCCAGCTGGGAGCCCATGTAGCGCAGCTCGATGCGCTCGATGCCCGCAACTCCGGCCAGCAGATTCTGCCGAAATTCGGCGAGGGAATTGCCGTTGGGGGCGGTCAGACCGACTCCGGTGATGACGATGCGGGAGGACTTCATTCGTTGGGAAATGGAAATCGCTAGCCAACCCGGGGCCGAAAGCAATACAAGCCTCGCCGCATGAACGTGCTCGTCGCAGGGGGCGCCGGCTACATCGGCAGCCATTGTGTCCGCCAACTCGCCGCCGCCGGCCACCGGCCCGTGGTGCTCGACAATCTGGTCTACGGCCATCGGCAAGCCGTTGATCCCGTGGTGCCCTTCCACCAGGTCGACCTCGGCGACGAGGCAGGGGTCACCCGCGTGCTCCGCGACGAGAAGATCGAGCTGGTCATGCACTTCGCCGCGTATTGCTACGTCGGCGAGTCGGTCACTGAGCCGCTCAAGTACTACTTCAACAACGTCGTCGCCACGCTGCACCTGCTGAACGCCATGCTGGCGGCCGGCGTGACAAAATTCGTCTTCTCGTCCACTTGTGCCACGTTCGGCGTGCCTGCCCGGCTGCCGATCACGGAGGACCTGCCGCAGGCGCCAATCAATCCCTACGGCCAGACCAAGCTCGACGTGGAAAATGCGCTCAAGGCGCTCGCCCACGCGAAGGGCCTCAGCTTCGCTGCGTTCCGGTACTTCAACGCCGCTGGCGCGTCCGAGGACGGCGTCATTGGCGAGGACCACAGGCCCGAGACGCACCTGATTCCCCTAGCCTTCGATGCCGCGACCGGCCGTCGGCCGCACCTCGAGCTCTACGGCACGGACTATCCGACCCCGGACGGCACCTGCCTGCGCGACTACGTGCACGTGGACGACCTCAGCCGCGCGCACATTGCGGTTTTTCCGAAGCTCGCCCAGCCCGGCGCGGCGCTCTTCTACAACCTCGGCACCGGCCAGCCCACCTCGAACCGCGCGGTCATCCGCGCCGTGGAGAAGGTCACGGGCCGTCCGATCAAGGTAATCGAGAAACCCCGCCGTCCCGGGGATCCGCCGGCCCTCTACGCCGACTCCACCAAGGCGCAGCGCGAACTCGGCTGGAAGGTGAAGTTTCCGGACATCGACAGTATCGTGGCGACCGCGTGGAAGTGGCACGCCTCCCACCCGCAAGGTTATCGGAGTTAGCCGCGCGGTCGCGCGGCTATTTCGCGAGACGTTTTTTCAGCGCGGGCAGCGTCAGGCCAAGCTCGGCCGCGGCGGTTTTGACGTCGCCGTTGGCCGAGGCGAGGGCGCGCTGCACCATCTCCTGCGTGAGGCGCTCAAGGATGGGCTCCTCATTCCGACGCAGTTCGGCGTAGAGGTAGTCGAGCGCCCGGGTCTCGGTCAGGGCGGCCTCGCCGGCCGCGACGCTTTCGGCCACTACGCGGGCCGTGGCCAGGGCGACCTGCTCGGCGTTGGCCAGGCGCACCCCTTCGAAGGGCGACGAACTGATGTCGACATTCTCGGCCACCACCGCCTCGGTGCTGGTGGCACTGCGGATTTCGGCGGGCAGGTCCTTCACCAGGATCGCTTCGCCCTGGGCGATGACCGCGCTGCGATAGATCACGTTCTCCAGTTCCCGCACATTGCCGGGCCACGGGTAGCGGGTGAGCACCGCGAGCGCCTCGGCCGACACCCGGCCGGCGTGCGCCTTGCGCTGCTTCACGAGGTTCTGGAGGCAGAAGTCCGTGATGAGCGGGATGTCCTCCGCACGCTCGCGCAACGCCGGCATCCGGATGCGGACCACATTCAACCGGTAATAGAGATCCTCGCGAAAGGTCTTCGCCTTCACCATCGCCTCGAGGTCCTTGTTCGTGGCGGCGATGACCCGCACGTCGACCTTCAGGGTCTCGGTGCCGCCCACGCGCTGGATTTCCCCGGCCTGCAGCACGCGCAGGATCTTGGTCTGCGTCGCCGGCGCCATGTCGCCGATCTCGTCGAGGAAGATCGTGCCGCCGTCACACAGTTCGAACTTGCCGATGCGCTGTCCGGTCGCACCCGTGAACGAACCGCGCTCGTGACCGAAGAGCTCGCTCTCAATCAGGTTGTCGGGGATCGCCGCGCAGTTGACCGCGATGAACGGCTTGCCGGCGCGGTGGCTGTGCTTCCAGATCGAGCGGGCGACGAGTTCCTTGCCGGTGCCGCTCTCGCCCGTGATCATCACGGTGACGTCGCTGGCGGTGACCTGGCCAATGACTTTGAAGACCTCCTGCATGACCGCCGAATTGCCGACGATGCCCTCCTTGTAGTCCTCGGTGTTGAGCGCCGGCTTGTAGTCCCCGGCGGCCCGCAGGTCGGCGTGCGCCTTGAGCGCCGCGTCGGCGATGGCCAGGACCTTCGGCGGATCGAAGGGCTTCATCACGTAATCGAAGGCGCCGTACTTCATCGCCTCGATCGCAGTCTGGGCGGTGCCGAAGGCGGTCATGAGCACCACCAGCTGGCGCGGGTTGGCCGACCGGATCAGGCGGAGCGTCTCGATGCCGCCCATGCCGCTGCCCATCCGGACGTCGAGGAACACGAGGTCGGGCACGGGGCCCTTCTTGACGACCGCGAGGCCCTGCTCGCCGCTGGCGGCCTCGGCGACTTGGTAGCCGCGCGAGGAGAACACCCGGGTGAGGGAGTACCGGATCTCGGCGTCGTCATCGACGATGAGAATGGTCGGAGGCTTGGCGGCGGTGTCGGACATGGAACTTTGGTTCGCCCCGCGAGTCGCCAAAACTGCTCTGGCGCTTTCGCAAAGCTGGCTTTGATTATTTCACGTGCTCCGCTGGTCAATCAACTTGTTCCGCATTCGCGGCATTCAGCTCGCCCTCCATGGCAGTTTCCTGCTCCTGCTCGCCTATGTGGCGGTCGACGGCTGGCAGGACGGCGGGTGGGAACAGATGGCCTGGAGCGTGGCGACGCTGGTCGCCTTCTTCGCCTGCGTGGTGCTGCATGAGCTCGGTCACTCGTTGACCGCCATGCGGTTCGGCGTCGGCGTGCGGCGCATCCTGCTGATGCCGATCGGGGGCATGGCCGAGTTTGACCGCATTCCCCGGCAGCCGGTCCGGGAGCTGCTGATCACGCTGGCCGGTCCGGCCGTCAACTTCGTCATCGCCGCCGCGCTCTGGCCGCTGGTGGGGTTTGGGACGGGGGAATATCCCGCCAACCTGACCGGATTCGGCCAGCTCCTGCTGCACGCCAACCTGATCATGGGCTCGTTCAACCTCCTGCCGGTGTTCCCGATGGACGGCGGCCGGATCCTGCGCGCATTGCTCGCGATCCGGTGGTCGTACCTCCGGGCCACGTACTGGGCCGCGACCGGCGGCAAGATCCTCGCCCTGTTGGGGGCGGTCGTGGCCGTCTGGCGCTACGAAAGCTACCTGACCGCGGTGCTGTTCGTTTTTATCCTGCTGGCCGGCGAGGCCGAGTACCAAGCCGTCCGGCGTCGCGAGCAGGAGGACGCCGCCTGGCGGGCCCTGTTTCCCGACCTAGAACACTCCCGCCCAACCTCCGAAACCGGGTAATCCGGATTTATGTTTTACCGGAGGCAACGGAGGAAACGGAGAGCGATCCGAGGCTGCTCGTTGACTGCGAGCCTCGCCCAAGAACCGGCGCGAGGCCGCACAATTCCGGCCACCGTTGTCCTCCGTTCCCTCCGTTGCCTCCTGTGCAAGGCCTGATCGTCCTGAAAACTGTTCGGTTACTTTGGGACTTTTGACCTCGTCTTCGGGAATGGGGCGCGGTTGGATGGGAGCGCTTCGATCATGACCCTTCCCCACCGCAAGCACCTCGGCGTCCTGGGCCTCCTCAGCGCGATTCTCCTCGGCGCGAACCTTTATGTGTTCTTCATGCGCGACTGGGAGTCCTCCTTCCTCCCGGCGAGCTACACGACCCTCAACGTCCCGCTCGACGTCCCGACCGTGCGGGAGTGGCGGATCGAGGACGGCCACGTGCTCGTGCCCGAGATCGCATGGAACCGCACACCCGAGAAGTGGCGGCTCCTGGTCGACGGCAAGTTCGTGCAGGATGTCCCCGCGGCCGCCCCAAGTATCCCGCTGCTCCGCCCGATCTTTGATGGGACCGCGAAGGAGACGCTGGAAAGTTTCGAGCACACCTATGTGCTGGAGCCGGTGCCGGCCGCGCTCGGTCCGAGCCTGAGCTTTGCCATCACGCCCATCGACGCGGAATTCTACCGCCGCAGCGGGATGCAGCGGGCGAAGGACATCTACATCGTCCATCCGCAGGGCCCGGTCGGCAACTACCCGCGTTATCCGCTCAGCCACTGGGCGGATGACTATCACTACATCGGCGCCGAGCGCCTCGCCGCCGCCGACCGGGTCGTCCGCGAGCAGATCGGGGTCAAGGATTCCGACGACACGATGACCCGCATCGAGAAGGTCATGCGTTACCTCCGCATCCAGCTCGCGAACTCGGGCGGCGTGCCGAAGGACGACTTCCGCTGGATGGACCCGTGGAGCATGTGCCAGGAGATGATCGCCGGCACGGGCAAGGGCTGGTGCACGCAGAACGCCCAGATCTATGTCTTCTTCGCGAACCGCGCCGGCGTCCCCACCCGCTTTGTCTTCGGGGCGAACACCCAGGATGACCAGATCATCTACAACGGCCACTCGTGGGCCGAGTCGTGGGTCAAGGAGCAGAACCGCTGGACCTACGTCGACATGACCCAGTCCCTCTTCGGTGTCGCCGACCGCCATGGCCAGCTGTTGAACACCGCCGACCTGGTGAACCTCGCGCAGCATGACGCGTTCGAGGGGATCACGGCCCGGATCTTCAAGGACTGGCACTGGAAGGACCTGCCGGTCGAGGCCAAGCCCCTGACGCCCGTGACCGTGCCGTTCGACCTCGTAGACAAGATCGCGAAGCAGGAGTACACGCATCAGGCGATCATCAAGTACCGGCACCCGCCGAACGTGGAGGACCAGCGCGAGGTGTACTCGATGATGTTCAAGGATCGGACGTACGCTTGGACGAACGTGAAGCGTTACCTCTACGACCCGCCGCTTGCCTACTCGCTGCTGACCACCGACGCAGTAAGAACCTACCGCGTGCGTCAATCGCTGTTCGCGGCCTGGGTGCTCTCGGTCGGCCTGCTGCTCATCGCGGCCGCCCGCCGCGCGCCCGAGACGCCGTAGAAGAATACTTTCACAGGAGATAACGGAGAGAACGGAGGCTTATCGGAGTGGCGGGGTGAAACTTGGCCCTTTGGTCTCAGCGTGCTCTGTTTCCTCCGTTGCCTCCTGTGCAACGTCTGGCTACGGTGCCGCGGTGCGGTCCTGCTGGATTGCAGCCTGTAATTTGAGCAGGTGGTCGCGGTCGTGCGGATCAGTCGCGAACTGCAGGCCGCGCGTGACAAACTCCTGCGCCTCCGACCATTGACGCTGGCTCGCGTACACCAGGGCCGTGAGGATCGCCAGACGGCTCCGCTGCGGAAAGAGCTTGGCACCCTCGGCGAGCGCTGCGAGTTGGGCCGCATTAGGCGCGGCCGCGCTGCGCAGCCAAGTCTCGCCCATGAGCTCGTACGCTTCCGGGAGCGCCGGGCGCTGGCGCCGGGAGAGCCAAAGCGGTTCCAGCACTGCCTGGGTCTCGCGAGCGGAGAGCTTCGCCTCGGACCCTTCGGCCCGCAGCGAGGCGAGGCGGATGCGCGCGAGTTCCAGATACGCCCGCGGGCGGACCACCCTCGCGGCCACGGCCGCGTCGAGGTACGGGGCGGCGCCGGCGTCGTTGTTCGCCTCGACCTCGCATAGTCCGAGCTCCGCGAGCAGGCGCGGATCGCGGTCGCCGGCAGAATAGGCGGCCTGCAGCAGGTGACGCGCCTGCGCCAGATAACGGGCGGCGAGTTCCGGATAGAGTGCGGCGACATAGCGCACCTCGAGGCGGCCAAAACCGCCGCGGACCCGAGCGACCTCGTCGGGTTGCGCATCGCGCAGTTCCACGGGATCACCCGGCACCTGCGGACCGGGCCGCAGGCTCACGCTGCTATCCAGGGCATTCGGCAGATAGTTCCGCAGGTCGGCGTCAGCCTCGGCGAGCGTTGCACCAAAACACTCCTGGAAGTCAGTTTCCGTCACGGGGCCCGCGCAGGCCCGCTCGACCAGCCGGGTGAGCGCCGCGCCCGCCGTGCCGCCGGCGTAGCGCCAGAACGCGCGTGTCCCCTCCGATGGGCGCGGCCGCTCGGCCCCGAGGTCCAGCATGCGCCGGATCAGCAAGGCCGCGGTTTCGGCCCGTCGGCGGGCCAGCCGAGGTTGGTCAGGTTCCCCTGCGCGTTCAGCGAATAGCTCGGCCAAGGGCAATGGCTCCGTCCCGGTAAGATGCAGCTCCGTGGCCAGCCCGTCCGCGCCGCCGCGGGCCCGGGCCGACTGCAGCCGATGCGTGATGGCCTCGGAGAACCACATTACACGGTTGAGGTGAATGGTGTCGGGCTCAAACCCGCCCGCCGCGGTCCGGGCCGAGCCGGCGTCTGACAGGGCCCGTTCCTTCATTGATCGCGTGTACATGACCGTGGACTGGTACAGCGCGAGGAACCCCTCGACGTACCAGCGCGGGAGCGTGGGCGTCCGGCTTTCCAACAGATACCGCACATAGTCCGGAGTCGGCATGAGCCGCGTTTCGTCGAGATCGTCCCAGAGAAAGAAGATCGCGTGGCTGTCGTGATCCCAGAACCGGTAGTTCGGCAGGACCCCCACGAGGTCGGCGAGCGCCCGTGGGCTGCCGGCCGCCTTGCGCGCCGCCGCCGCGGCCCTCGTGCGTGCTTCCAACCGCGAGAGCAGATCCGGCGGAACGCCCTGCTGGCTGCTGCCGGCAAAGATCAGGCATGACGTCGGCACGTCGGAGCGGCCTTGCAGGGCGGCCGGCAGCATTAATCCCAGCAACGCGCGCATGGTGCGGATTTGTTCGATCAGTCCCGCTGTGACCGAATCGCTCGCGCGCGACAGGACCTCGAGGTCGCCCACTTTGGCATACCGCCACTTGTCGGTGGCAAGTTCCTCGACCAGGTAGGGCGGCAGGAGAATGGGCGCCGCTGCGTTGGCCCCGGCCTTGCCCGGCACCGCCACGGCCCGTCCGATCGCGAGCGCGCCGGTCTGAGGATCCTCCCACACCGTGAGTTCGCTCCCGGCCAGCAGGCGGTCGATCGCCTCGCGGACGCGGAGGTGTCCGTCGAGGGCCGGCGTGCGCAGACCCTGCACCAAGTCGGTCGGAAAGATGACCTGGCGCCCGGACTGCTCGGCGAACTCGCGCAGGCGGACGGCGGCGTCGCCCGTGGCTAGGTGAAAATCCCCGTTGGCCGGCTCCTCCGCAGCTTGCGCCGGGCTCGCCCACGCCACCGCCAGACTCAGCGCCATGGCGAGGAGCCCTGCACGGAGGATCCGCCTGTTACCGAAATGTACAACGAAGCGCGACATGGCGCCTCAACGCTCCAGCGCGTAGCCGGTCACCCTGCCATCGCGGAAGGCCACCCGCAGCGTGGCCGCGGGCGGGACCTCCATCACCGCGCCACCCGTGCCACCCGACGTGCGCGGCGTGTCAATCTGGTCTCCCCGCACCGAGGCGCCCGACGGCAAGGTCGAGTCGGACCAGGCGGACAGCTGCCGGCTTTGGCCCAACGCGGGGGTCGGTCGCGCTGCCGGGCGATGCGCGCGCCGCGCCTCCTCCAGCCGATCCGAGAAGAAGAAATTCCGGTAGGTCCAGACTTCGAATCCACCCGGAGCATTGCCCCGTTCCGACGGCTGGCCCAGCGCCATGTAGACCATGTCCGGGGTAAATCCGACGGCGATGGCGCCCTCGCGCACGGCCTGCTGGTTCTCGGGCGCAAGGGACTGGAACGCCGCCGCGCGCTCGGCAATGCGCGACTCGATGGAGGACGAGCTGCAGCCCGTCCCGAGCACCGTCAGGGCGATGGCACCAACGGTCATCCAACGAGAGTTCATGGGAGCCGGCATCAGAAGCTGGGATTGATTTCGATCAGAGCAGTCCTGAGGGGGACACCGAGAACAGGGAGGATGCACAGAGGCCACCTAATCCAAGCGCGGCGACTAGGCCGGAGAATAATCCCATGCAGCTGGCTCCGTGTCCTCCGGATTGGCCCTGTGTTCTCGGTGGCGGCATCTGCCCGGGGCACCTCGCCGGCGGCAGGTCTTTGTGCCTCTTGAGCATGCTTGCGGCCACAATTCTGGTTAGCTTGCTCTACTTCCGGCGCAGGGCCACGGTGCCGGCCTCGCGGGCAGCTGCCACCCGGTAATTGGCCTCGAGCAGCCGGACAAATCCCTCGGGGTCGCTGGCGCGGAAAGTGCCGCTAAGCCGCATGTCAGCCAGCTCCCGGTCCGGCACAACCAGCTGCAGGCGGTTCACGCGATTGAACAGGTTGGCAGCGTCCTCCAGCCGGGTGTTGTCGAGTTCGACGCGGGGTTCGCGCCACGCGAGCCGGCGCGCCAGCTCCGCGGCGGGCAGACTCTCGGCCTGCAACGCCGCACCGGCGCCGGCGCCAAGCGGGACCGCCACGTGTTGGCCGGCGTCGGCGAGAACCATCGGTCCAGGAGAATTCGTGCCGGCCGGACGATCCCGCTCCACGGCGACGCGACCTTCGGTGACCACCACCTCCACCGACGACGAGCCGGCCTCGACACTGAAGGCCGTGCCGACGGCTTGGACGCTGACCTGATGCGTGCTGACCACAAATGGCCGGGCGGAGTCGTGCGCCACGCGGAAATGCACCGCCCCCTGCTCCAGGCGGATCAGGCGTTTGGCGGGCTCGAAGGCGACCGAGTATTTCGCACCGGGCGCCGCTTCCACTTCCGTGCCATCAGCGAGGCGCTGCGGGGTCACTTCCCAGAGATTGCCCCGGTTGCCCTCCGGGCGGAGCCAAAGCGCCAGGGTCACGGCGGCCGCCACTCCCACGGCACCCGCAGCGACGGCGATCGAGCGGCGCCACGTGCGACGATGCCGGCGCCGGCCTAGCTCCCGCACCATGGCGTCGGCCTGGCCGTCGTGCAGCGGCTGGTCGAACGCCAACCAGGCGGCGGTGAGTTCGTCCCAAGCCGCGGCATGCCGCGAATCGGAAGAATACCAAGACTCAAATGCCTCCCGCTCGCCGGCCAACCAGCCGGCGTCGCGGCGCGCGAGCCAGCGGGCGGCGGCCTCCTGGATCAACTCATCCTGGGTCGGGCGATGAAGAAACAGTCCCATGGTTAATGAATCCCCTTCACACCGTGCTTCCGGAGGTAGACCGCGCACTTCCGGATGGCGCGGACAATCTGGACCTGCACGGTCTGCTCGGACAGCCCGAGCCGGGCGGCGATTTCCTTCTGGGGCACATTTTGGAGTTTGCGGAGGATGAAGATTTCACGACAGGCGGCCGGGAGCGCGTCGATGGCGTCAAGCAGGACGGTGACCTCCTGCCGAACGCTGACCGCCTCGGCGACATTGATGCTTTCCTCCACGACGCTCTGGACGGAAAAATCAGTTACAGGTGTCGGGCTGAAAATCTTCGGGCGCCGGAGCGCGCTCAGGGCGAGGTTTCGCGCGGTGGCGAAGAGATAGGCCTTGGTGCTCTCAATCTGCACGGTCCCGTAGGACTGCAATACGCGGCTGAAACTCTCCTGCACCAGATCGTCGACGTCGCGAACGTCGGGAAACCGGCTCCGGAGATAGGCGCGAAGCGCTGCCTCATGAGGTTGGATCTCCTGGGCAAACCACCGGGCTTGATCCGTGGGCGGGGGACACATCGTCGCGACTCTTTGCCGGACAAGGACCAATTTAGGCCGCTCAAGCAAGCGTTCCGGCGTAATATGTCTGCTAAGCTTAGGCGCTTCCACCGAAACGACTCCACCCTCCCTAATGTAAAGTATGGTGGCAAAACGTCGGAACAGTTGACGGTTTTGGGAGTGCATACCGGCCTAAGAAATGGAGCTTTGATTCTTAACTCATTAGAGCTAAGTAAACTCCGTAATCACCCCGGTTTCTTGGCATCATAAGTGCTTGGTTTGGAGCGGCTTTTTTGTCCAACCCTACCTAGCCGAAACCCCAACCCTACCCTATGAAATCATTCGTCAAATCAATCGGCCTGATCGCCCTCTTGCTCGGCACCGCGGCTCTCACCCGCGCCGATAATGTCCTGGTTGACACCGGCCCTGGCAATCCGAACGCACCGGAATGGGCCTTGGGCGGCGTCGGTAACAACTACCCCCAAAGTCTGGCCGCGCAGTTTACCCTGACGCAGGACGTGACGATCACGTCGCTGGAAGGTTGGATCTCGTCGTTCAATCCCGAGTACCTGCGCATTGCCGTCACTGACAACTCCAACGGCACGATCCCGGGTGCGCAGATCTGGGCGGACAATGTCCAACTGAGCGGCGACTCCATTGCCGCCTGGCAGGGATTCACCAATCTGAACCTCTTCCTGTCGGCCGGCACGTACTGGGTCGCATTCATCGCGAACGAGTCACTTAGTGCCGGCATGCAGTCGGGTGTGCCGAATCCGCTCGGGATTGAGGCCTTTGTCGCGGTCGACAATGGCAATTGGCATGAATACGACGACCTCAACTTCGGCGTCCGCATCAAGGGTGACTCGGTGCCCGACAGCGCGTCGGTCCTCGGCCTCGTTGGGCTGGCCCTCGGCGCGATGGTGATGATTCGCCGGCGCATTTCCTGAACCCCGGGAGAGCGACCTATTTCCGAGCCCCGGCCGCTTCGGCCGGGGCTTTTTTCTGACGGTGCCACCCCGCCACACCGAGTCTCGACCCAAAACCGTTCGGCACGGTCCACTCTCCAGGAGTTCACCTACTCGCCTTTCCGTCGCAGCGGTTTGCGACTCCCGACGCGTGAGACATTAATTTGCCCACTCCACAATGCCTTGGAGTGTTACCAGTTCGCCTGAAGGCAAAATTATCGACGTCGGCTTCTCCGGCGTAGTGGGCATCGCCGACTTTGCCCAGGCCTATGATCAGGTGACCCTTCTCGCGAACAGCACGGGATTCACCCGAGTGGTGATGGACCTGAGCGCGGTGCAGGAAAATCAAGCGTCGGTCGCCGAGATTTTCTTCGAGGTTGCGCGCCGACGCACCGATACCGGCAGCCACGTCGCGCTCCGCCGGGCGGTCATCCTGCCCCAGTCGCCGGAGCTCGCAGAGAAGGCGCATTTCTTTGCCACCGCGTCCATCAACTCCGCCTTCCAACTGAAAGAGTTCCGCGACCGCCAAAGCGCGCTGGCCTGGCTGACGGAAAGCTGAACTCTCGGGCGTTCGGTGACACCCTCAGGCCCGCCCGGAAAGCAAAACACCCCGCCTCGCGGCGGGGTGTAAATTGGTGGACCCTAGCGGGTTCGAACCGCTGACCTCCTCAATGCCATTGAGGCGCTCTACCAACTGAGCTAAGAGCCCGTTTCAACTGCGGGAGTTTTGGAAAATCAAAGGTTTGGGCGCGAACGCAAGGACTTTTTGGAACCTCTGCACAAGCCAATGCGATCCAACAAACTGTTTGGAAGGGCGACACAGAGGTCACGGAGGATTCACTGAGCCACGGAGCGCGGACTTACCGATTCGACCGGGGCGTAATCTTGCGTGGCGTGATGTCCTCCTAGAGCAATCAAGCAAGAATTGTAGCCGCAAAGATGCTCAAAAGGCGCAAGAGCTGTCGCCAAAGCGATGCGCCCTACTGAGGCAATAGCCCGAGGCACAAGATCACTCTGCCGCTGAATTTGTAATCGGTCTAGTCTGCGCCTTTTGCGCCTCCTTGCGGCCAAGATCGAATTTCGATTCCCAACCCAGCCAGAGCCTATTCTTCCTCTTCCTTCATCTTGAAGGTCAGGGACACGATTTCGCTCTTGTGATCCGGGCGGGTGCCGATGGACCGGTATCGATTCACGGCCTCGAGTACGGCCCGGTCAAATTCGTCGCTGCCCGAAGAGCGGGCGATGCTGGCGCCCGAGATTGAGCCATCGGCCGACAAACGGAACTCGGCCACGGCGGTCAGCGAATCGCTTAGGCCTGGCGGCTTGTCCAGGGCGTCCTTCATCTTCCGCTTCACGAGCGAAAAATACGCGTCCATCAAATCGCCCTCCTCGCGGCTCAGCGCCTTTCCGCCGGCGCCGCCGGTCTTGTTCCGCGTCGAACCGCCCACCACGCCGCCCGCGATGCCCTCCGAGTCGATTTTCGTCACTTTCGGGTTGCCCGCGCCCTGGGCCGTCCGTGCGCGGTTCTGGCGGTCGAACTCCTCCTTCGTGAGTCGACGCTGCTCCGCCTCGCGCTCCTTCTGGATCTGCTTCTTCACCTGGGACTCCTTCCGAATGATCGTCCGCTTGATCTTGTTCGCCATGTTCGGCATGGGCGGCTCCGTTTTTGCCTCCTTCACCACGGGCTTCTCCTTCTCGGGCGCCTTCGTTATGACCGGCTCGGGCGCAGCCTCAACCGGCGGCGCGACCACGGGCTCCGGGGCCGGCGGCTTCAGGACCGGGGCCGGCGGCTCGGGGATGCTGATCTTGATGCCGGTCGGCACGCCCAGCGCCGGTGCCTCGGTCGCGGCGTAGTTGTCACCCTCGCCCGCCACCAGTTCCATCACCTTCGGCTGTTCCTTGACCGAGCTTTGTACGGCGTACGCGAACAGCAGCGCCACGGCCACAAACAGCCCGTGCAGAGCGGCCGAGAGCAGGAAGGCGCTGGGTGAGCGGGCGGTCATCGTGGCACCAGAATATACGCTCGTTCCGGGAAAAGATTAGGCCGCGGCCTCAATTGGGCGACTGGGTGTCGAAGGTGAACTTGAGCAGGTTGGCCTTCTTGAGCTCGTCCATGAGCTGGACGACCTTTTCGTAGGGCAGCTTCGCGTCGCCGCGGATGCGGATGACCGGCACCTTCGGCTCCGAGGCGTACGCCCGCAGGCGGGTGCGGAGCTCGCCGAACGACACCGGGCGCGTCTGGTTGTCCAGGTAGAAGTTGCCCCGGGCGTCGATCGAGATCGCGACGAACCGAGCGTTCTTGTCGGGCTTCTGCTGCGCGCTGCGCGACTCCTGCGGGAGGTTCACCGGGATCGTCTGCTCCTGCTGGATCAGCGGCGTCGCGATCATGAAGATGATCAGGAGCGTGAACCCGAGGTCGATCAGGTTCGTGACATTCAGCTCCGAGATCGGATGCTGCGCGCTCTTGCGGCGGAAGGTCCGGGCCATGGCGCTCAGGTCTCGAGCTCGAGGCGGTCCGCGAGGGCGCTCGCGTAGTTTTCCAGCTCGGTGATCAGCTGCTTGGACTTGCCGAGCAGGAGGTTGTAGCCGAAGACGGACGGGATCGCGACGACCAGGCCGGCGATCGTGGTGAGGAGCGCGGCCGAGACGCCGGGCGCGAGGGTCTTGATGCTCGCCGACTCCTGCACCGCGACGGCGCTGAACGCCTCCATGACGCCCCACACCGTGCCGAGCATGCCGAGGAACGGCGCGCCGGAGACGATGGTGGCGAGGAAGATCATGCTCGACTCGTAGCGCAGCGTCTGGCGCGACAGCGCGCGCTGCAGCGCATTTTCCGCGTGCTCGAGCCGGGCGCGCGGGCTGGTGTCGCCCTTCTCCTTGCTGATCGCCGCCGCGCGCCAGTAGGCCTCGACCGCGTCGGTGAAGAGGTCGGCGTACGGGATCGCGCGCTTGTTCCGGAACGACTCCGGCAGGTCGAGCAGCTTCTTCTGGTCGCTGAGGTGGGACTCGAAGGCGTGGTTCAGCTGCTGCAGCCGCTTCAGCTCAAAGTGCTTCCCGATCATGATCGACCAGGCGATGATGCTGAAGAAGCCGAGGCCGGTGGTGATCACCTGGCCGGCCGGGTCGCAGCGGAGGAAAATCTCGATGAGGTTGGTGGTGGCGAGGAACGAGGGGGTCGGGAGCGTGGCAAGCATCGCCGCAACTGTTGGAGGGTTTGGCGGGGGCGTTCAACGGAAAATCCCGGCGTCCCGGACCGATTCTGTTTGCCCGCGGACGCCCGGGTTTTTTCGCTGGGCGTCACCCATGGATTTCAAGACCCGCGCCCTCCAGGAACTCCGCGACCGCCGCGGCGTCCTCGCCGCCAAGCAGGCCGTGATCGGCTTCGACGGCTTCGTCGACACAATCGTGACCCCGGTCGCCCTCCGCGCCGGGCAGGGCGAGAACTTCACCCCGATTCACACGATCACCGAGTTTGGCCAGCGCATCCTCGGCGCCGCCGGCAAGAGCACGAACCTCGAGTTCTACCCGCGCATGGACAAGCTGGGCGGCAACGGGCCGATCATGGCCAACGCCATCCTTGCTCACGGCACGCGTCTCACCTACATCGGCGCGCTCGGGAAGACCAACGTGCACCCGGTCTTCGCCGACCTCGCCCGCCGGGCCACCGTCGTCTCCCTCTGCGATCCCGCCGCGACCACCGCGGTCGAGTTCACGGACGGCAAGCTCATGCTGGGCATGATGCGCAGTCTGGACGAGGTCACGCCGGAGAAGATTTCCCAGGTCATGGGCGATGACGCCTACCGCGCGGCCCTCGCGTCGGCGGACCTGGTCGGCGCGGTGAACTGGACGATGATCCCCAACCTCACGGCCGTCCTCACCGACCTGGTCACTCGCGTGCTCCCGCGCACGCCGGTGCGCCCGGGCCGCATCTTTTTCTTCGACCTGGCCGATCCCGAGAAGCGCTCCGCCGCCGACCTCGTCTACGCGCTCGAGACGATCGGGAAGTTCGAGCAATTCGGCCGGGTCACGCTCGGGCTCAACCTCAAGGAAGCCCAGCAGGTCTTCACCACTCTCGGCTTCGGCACCGAAACCGAGACCGAGAATGGATTGCGTGCCATGGCGGCGAAGATCCGCCAGCGCCTCGACCTGACGACTGTCGTGATCCACCCGAAGGAGTCCGCCGCCTGCGCGACCCGCGAGTCGACGCACTGGGTGCCCGGCCCCTATGTCGCCCAGCCGCTCATCACCACCGGCGCCGGCGACCACTTCAACGCGGGCTTCGTCGCGGGCCAGCTGATGGGCCTCTCCCCCGATTCCTGCCTCGCGCTCGGCGTCTGCACCAGCGGACACTACGTCCGCACCGCCCAGAGCCCGACCACCGGCGACCTCGAAACCTTCCTCGCGAACTGGAAATAGTCTCCGCATCCTCCAGTCATGCCGCTCAAGTCCAAGCCCACCGGCCGTCTCATCTCCTTCGAAGGCAGTGAAGGGAGCGGCAAATCGACCCAGATCTCCCGCCTCGCCGCCCGTCTCCAGGACGGCGGCCGCGAGGTCGTCACGACGCGCGAGCCCGGCGGCACCGAGATCGGCGAGCAGATTCGGAATATCATCGTCCACAATTCCAAGGGCGACGAGATGTGCGCCGAGACGGAGCTCCTGCTGTTCACCGCCGCCCGCGCGCAAGTTGTCCGCGAGGTGATCGCCCCCGCCCTGACCCGAGGCGCCATCGTGCTCTCCGACCGGTTTCTCGACTCGTCCACCGTCTACCAGGGTATCGGCCGCAACCTGGCCGCCGACCCGGTCGCCCAGATCAACCGCTTCGCCGTCGGCAACGTCATGCCGCACCTCACCATCGTCATCGACGTGCCCACCGAGGTCAGCCTCGCCCGCATCCGGCAGCGCGCCTCCGACCTGCCCGACCGCATGGAGCGCGAGAACATCGATTTCTACAAAAAAATCCGCGACGGCTACCTGCTGCTCGCCCAGAGCATGCCTGAACGGGTGGTCGTGTTTGACGGCACGCTCAGCCCGGATGCGCTCGAGAAGAAGATCTGGGCGACAGTGAAGGAACGCCTCGCCTGAATTCCGCGCCATGACCGTTGCCCAGCCCTGGCCCGACCAGCTCGCCGGCACCCCCGCGGTGACGGTGATCGAGCAAGCCATCGCGCGCCAGCGGCTCTCGCACTCGCTGCTGCTGCACGGCGACGACCATGACACGCTCGCCGCCGTGGCGCTGGCGATCGCCGACCGCCTGCTCAACGTGCCCGGCGCCACGGCCCGGTTTCCCGCGGACCAGCATCCGGACTGCTTCGCGCTGCGGCCGGCGGGAAAGATGCGGCAGATCTCGGCCGACGCGACCCGCGAGCTGATCGGGAAAGTCCAGGTCTCCCCTGCCGTCGCCCCGCGGAAGGTCGCCATCCTGCACGAGGTCGACCGCATGAACCTCGCTGCGGCCAACATTTTCCTCAAGACCCTCGAGGAACCGCCGGCACACACCACCCTGCTCCTGCTGACCACGCGGCCCTACGCGCTCCTCCCGACGATTCGGAGCCGCGTGCTGCATTTCCGCTTCCCCGCGGTCGGCGGCGCCCTGGTGGCGGACGGCTGGACGCCCTGGCTCGAGGACTACCGCGCGTGGCTCGGCCGGCTATCTGGCGGCGTAAGCGGCAAGACGGCCGTGGCCGAGCAGATCTTCGGGCTCTACGGCCTCGTGGCCCGCTTCGGTGCTGTGCTCGATGCGGCAACCGCCGAGGCATCGAAGGCGCAGAAGGAAAATCTGCCGCCGGACCTGGACGATGACGAGATCGTGGCGATCGAAACCGGTCTCGCCAACGGTCTCCGTGCCCGGATGTTCGCCGAGGTCGAGGGCGCCACGCGCACCTTCGCCCTCGAGCGTCTTTCGGCCGGCGATGAGCGCACGCGCCGCGCCTACTCCGGCGCGATCGAGAAGCTGGAGCACAACATCGGCCTGCTCCGCCTGAATCTCAACGAGTCCGCCGCCCTCGAGGATTTCCTCCTCAGTTCGTTGCGCCTGTGGAGCCAGAAATAGCGGCGGCGAATGCCGGGATGTGCCACAGGTGTAGGGCGGGCGCCCTCACCCGCCAGTTAGCGGGGTGAGGGGGCACCCAGCCCACATTCTCCAGCATGGAGCCGAGGCCCCCGGTGCTGCCAGGGACTCTTGCGGCGTTATTTTGAAACAGACCTAGACGATCGGACTGATCTTGAAATCGAGCTCGGATTTTCCCGCCGGCAGTCGGTATCGGGGCAAGGTGTCGGGACCGCAACTCGCCGTGCCCAAGCCGCGCTGGGCATGGTCCAGGCTGACGATCACTTCGGACCGCGGTATCAGGTCGGTGGTATGCTTCGCCGCGTAGAGATCGTGCGCCGTGAAATGGCTCGCCGTCGCCTCCATTAGCCCGCTGCCGGTGAACCGCACGCCGCGCCCGGCTGCGTTGCCCAACGACAGCCAGCGGACCTCGGTGTGATTTCCGTGCTCCTGCGGCACGATGTACGGCACATACTGGGCGGTCACGGTGCTCTCGTGCACCGCCACCACCGCGCCCCGGTTTCGGTCGCGGTAGTTCTCCATCGGACCCCGGCCGAACCACGCCAGGTGCTCGAGCGCCGGCGGCAGCTCCAGCGTCACCCCGATGCGCGGCAACTCAGGCAACCGGCGGTCCACGTCGAAACGGTTCGACACCGCCACGACGCCGTCGGGGCCGACGAGGTACCGGTGGGTGTGCGTGATGTGCTTTTTGGCGCCCGGGCAGAGCCACTTTTGCCGGATGACAATCTCGGCGCCGTTGCGTCGCCGTGCACACGTGGCCTTGGTCTCGAGCAACCTCAGCTGCGCAAAGCCGGCCTCCATCCAATTGGTCAAGGTGCGGCACCCGCCCCAGTTCACGACGTCGAACAGCTTGAGCCCGTCGTTGTCCGTCGGAGCCCGCCAGACGTTCAGCTGCGGTCCGCGCGTGATGACCGGCTGGCCGTCCATGCGCACGTCGGCAATCAATCCGGTTTGCCGACGCACGGTCAGCTCGGTTCGTCCGGCGACGACATGCCAGTCGTCACCGAGTTGCTCGACTGTCACCGGAGCCGTTGGCCCGGTCGAGACTGGCGGCGTAACTTTGCGGCGGCCGAGCGCATTCGCCGGCACGCTGAGCTGGGTCCAGGCAAGTTCATGACCGGCCTCCGCCCACCGCGTCGACGCTTTCAGGCTGAAGCGAAACGTGACGTGCACCTCGTCACCGGCCGCGAGCTCAATCTTCGGCCAGCTCAACCGGATTGCCTGGCGACCTTGCGGCGCCGCGGTCAGGCGCGGCAGCGCGGCTGAGTGCACCACGCGACCGTTGACCAAAAATTCCCAAGTTCCGGCCAAGTCGTCGAGCCCGGTGAACCAGCGGCGGTTCTCGATAACAAACCGTCCCTGCCGGGCGTTCTTCGCGGCGACGCGCACCGGCTGGGCGAGGTGCTTGTACTCGTGCAGGCCCGAGTGTGGCGTCCGGTCGGGCCAGACCAGCCCGTCGCAAACGAAATTGCGGTCGTTCGGCTGGTCGCCGAAATCGCCGCCGTAGGCCCAATACTCGCGGCCCTGCGCGTCGCGCTGGCGGATGCCATGGTCGACCCACTCCCAGATGAACCCGCCCTGCAGGCCGCGGTTCCGGTCAAACGCGTCGAAATAGTCGCCCAGGCTGCCGTTGCTGTTTCCCATCGCGTGGGAAAACTCGCACATGATGAGCGGCCGCCGCTGGTCCGGCGCCTTCCGGTCGCGCGCCCATGCCTCGAGCTTGGCAATCTCCGGGTACATCGGGCAGACGATGTCCGTCGCCGGGATCCCGCCCTCCCAGTTGAACGAGATTGCCCCCTCGTAATGAATCAGGCGGCTCGGGTCGCGGTGCCGCATCCAGCCCGCCATCGCGTCGTGATGCGCCCCGTACCCGCTCTCGTTGCCCAGCGACCACGCGATGATCGACGGGTGGTTCTTGTCGCGCTCCAGCATCCGCAGCCCGCGGTCGAGAAAGGACGGCGCGTACCGGTTGTCGCGACTGAGCTCCTGGTAAAACGCATGCGACTCGACATTCGCCTCGTCGAACACGTACAGCCCGTATTCGTCGCAGAGGTCGTACCAGTGCGGGTCGTCGGGGTAATGCGAGGTTCGCACCGCGTTCACGTTGAACTGCTTCATCACGCGCACGTCGCGCAGCATGCCCTCGCGCGTCACGGCCTTGCCGCGGACGTCGTCGTGCTCATGCCGGTTTACCCCCGTGATCCGGACTGGGGCGCCGTTCACCAGCATCTGCCGGTCGCGCACCTCGACGCGGCGGAAACCAAGCCGGCTGGACGTGTGCTCGACGGCCTGGCCGTCCGGGCTGATCAGCGTCGTGACCACGGTGTAGAGATGCGGCGTCTCCGCCGACCAAAGTCGCGGCGCGCGGATCGGCAGGTCGAAATTCACGATCTTCCGTGGTTTGCGCCACGGGTCCTTTTCCTCCGGCAGGCCCTCGGCGGTCTGGCGCAATACGGACCGGCCCGCCGGATCGTACAGCTGCACCCGGACCCGGCAGCCCTTGGCGTCGGCATCCGGGGACCCGAGGCGGACGGACACCCGCAGCCGGCCGTCGCGGAGGTTGTCCTCCAGGTCGCCGCGCGCGAACACGTCCTCCAGAAAATGCTGGGCCTGCGAATAGAGGTACACTTCCCGATGGATGCCGCCCATCCACCACTGGTCCTGATCCTCGACGAAGCTCGCATCCGACCATTTGACGACGACCGCCGCGAGCGTGTGGCTGGCGCCGGCACGGACCCAGGGCGTGAGGTCAAATTCGGACGGGAGCCGCGTGTCCTTCGCCAGGCCCACCGGCTGGCCATCAACCCAGACGTAGAGGACGCTCTCCGCGCCGCCGACGTGCAGGATCACGCGTCGTCCATCCCAACTGGCCGGCACCTTGAAGAGGGTCCGGTAGAGTCCGGTCGGATTCTGCTCCGGCACAGTCGGCGGCAGATGCGGGAACGGCATGATTACGTTGGTGTAGTGCGGCCGGTCGTGTCCGTGCATCGTCCAGTTGCTCGGCACCGGGAGCTTCGACCACGCCGCGTCCGGCGCGAAGCCGGGCTGCACGAATTCCGCGGGCACGTCCTCGGGCCGGGCGACGAGGCGAAAGTCCCAGTCGCCATTGAGCGAGCACCACCACGGCGACTGCTCCCGTTGGTTGGCCCGCGCGGCCTCGGCTGTCGGGTACGGGTACAGGGTCGCCCGCGCGGCGAGCCGGTTAAGCGAAAGCGTTTCGGGCGACTGCCAGGTCTTGAGGGAGCCGGTCTGGAGGAGTTCCATGGGAAGGATCAGGTGCGGGCGGCAGCCACGAGCGCCACGAACGCCTCGCGGGTCTCGATGTGCGGATTGTGGCCCGCGCCGGCAATCGTTTCCCGCCGCGACGCGGGGAAATATTCATGAATGACCGGCAGATCCTCGGGCCGGACGTAACGCGACTTTCCGCCCACGATGAAGGTCGTTGGGCCGTTGAAGCGTTCCCCGGCGCGCAGCGGATTGGCCTCCAGCTCGCCGAGCGCCGCGGAGAGGACCGGAAGGTTCACCATCCAGCGCCAACCGCCCGCGCCGCCGACCTCGAGGTTGGTCACCAGAAATTTCCGCATCGCCCAGTCCGGCACGGCGCCTTCCAAGGCGTGCTCGGCGGCGGCACGCGACTTGAGTCCCGCGAGATCGATGGCCGCCATGGCGGCCAGCTCCACGCGGTGCGAGGCGGCGTGATAACCGCGCGGCGCGATATCAACCACGACCAGCCGTTCGACCCGATCGGGATGACGGCACGCGAGTGTCATTGCCGCTTTGCCACCCAGGCTATGTCCGAGCAGCGTGACGCGACCCAAGCCGTGCGCGTCGAGCCAGCCGAGCACGTCGGCCACCATCGCCCCGTAGGACATCTCGGGAGCGTGCGGCGACTGGCCGTGATTGCGGAGGTCGAGCGCCGACACGTGAAAGTGCCCGGCCAGGTCCCGCCCAGTGGTCTGCCAGTTGCGGGAGGATCCCAGCAGGCCGTGCAGGATCACCAGCGGCGGCTGGCCGGTCCCGCCAAGATCGCGATGGAAGAGATTCACCACGCCGCCAACCAACACTGTAACCTCCCTCCCGCGCAAGGCTGAGCAGGACCCAAAAGCACCGAAAAGACATGGAACGCGATTGAACTTCGGCGTTCGCCGTCGGGCGTCCGAGGTTCGCCCTTCGTTCGGTTCAGTGCAGTTTTTTCGTGTCCTCCCACGATTTCGTGCTTCCATCCCTCTTCCCATGGCCGCCGAGAAGCTCACCCCGATGATGCAGCAGTATTTCGAGGTCAAACGCGGCCTGCCGCGCGACACCCTGCTGCTCTTCCGCCTCGGCGATTTCTTTGAGCTTTTTTTCGAGGATGCGGTGGTCGCCTCGCGCCTGCTTGGCCTGACCCTGACCAAGCGGCAGGACCATCCCATGGCGGGCATCCCGGCCCATGCCTGCGACACGTACGTCACGAAGCTCCTCGCCGCCGGCAAGAAGGTCGCGGTCTGCGACCAGGCTGAACCCGCGCAGGCCGGCAAGCTGGTGCGGCGCCAGCTCACGCGCATCCTGTCGCCCGGCACCACGCTCTCGGCCAACCAGCTCGAGGCGGCCCGCAATCATTATCTCTGCGCGCTCGCCCTCGACAAACAGGGCCTCCACGCCGCGTGGCTCGACCTGTCCACGGCCGAGTTCAAGGTCGCGACCGACACCCACATCGCGAATCTCCTGCCGGTCCTGACCGCGCTCGATCCCGCCGAGATCCTCCTCATCGAGGGCGAACTCGAGCGCTGGGCCTCCCAGCCGCACGAGCAGATCGAGGTGCACGCGCTGCAGGCCTTCTGCGCGGCGCGGATCTGCTCGGAGCTCTCGGGCTACCACTTTGAGACCGCCACCGGTGCGAAGACCGTGATGGACACGCTGGGGGTGCTGAACCTCCAGGGCTTCGGCCTGCCGCCCACGCACCCGGCGCTCGGGCCGGCCGGAGCGCTGGTCTACTACGCGACCGAGAACCTCTGCGCCAAGCCGGAGAACCTGCGCGGCCTGCAGGAGTATCGCAGCGCTCGCACGCTCCTGCTCGATCCCGCGACCCTGCGGAATCTCGAGATTTTCTCGTCCACGCAGGGCGCCCGGGAAGGGTCGCTGATCGGAGCGATCAACCGCACCATGACTCCGACCGGCGCCCGGCTGCTTGAGCGCTGGCTGGCCGCGCCGACGCTCGACCTCCCCGAGGTGAGCCGGCGGCAGTCCCACGTGGGCACCCTCCTGGCCCAGCCTTCCCGGCTGGCGGCGCTGCGGGAGCAGCTGAGCAGCGTCCGCGACATCCCGCGCATCCTCGGCCGCCTGCAGAATCGCCTGCGCAATCCCCGCGAGCTCGGGGGCATTCGCGACACCCTGGTGCAGCTGCCCGCGGTCCGCCGCGAGCTGGGCGGATTTGAGGCCGGGCTGGCGGCCGCCTACGAGCCCCGCCTGCCGGAACTGCCGGAGCTGCGCGACCTGCTGCGGCGCGGGCTGGCGGACGAGCTGCCGAATGATCTCGCCGATGGGAACTACATCCGGCTCGGCTTCGATGCGGAGCTCGATCGCCTGCGGGCGCTGACCAGCGACAACAAGACGTGGCTCTCGGAGCTCGAGCGCTCCGAGCAGGAACGCACGGGCATCCGCAGCCTGAAGGTCAGGTTCACGAACAATTTTGGGTACTACATCGAGGTGACCAAGGCGAACCTTCACCTCGTGCCCTCGGACTACATCCGGCGCCAGACCACGGTCGGCGGCGAGCGGTACGTGACCGAGGCCCTGCGGATGAAGGAAAAGGAGATCTTCCACGCCGAGGAAAACGCCCTGGCCCGCGAGCAGGAGCTATTCAACCAGCTGGTCGCCGCCGTGCTCGATCACTCGGTCACACTCGCCCACGCCGCCGAGGCGCTGGCTGAGCTCGATGTCCTCGCCGGCTGGGCCGTGCTGGCCCGCGAGTGGAACTACTGCCGGCCCGCGCTCGACGAGGGCGAGGCGCTGGAGATTGACGAGGGCCGGCACCCGGTGGTCGAGCAGATGCTCAAGGCCCCCGGTGCCAACCTTGCGCGCGGCACCAGCCCTACGTTCGTCCCCAACGACACCGCGCTGGCCTGCGACGACGCCCAGATTGCCCTCATCACCGGACCGAACATGGCCGGCAAGTCCACCTACATCCGCCAGGTCGCGTTGATCACGCTCCTCGCCCAGGTCGGGTGCTGGGTGCCGGCCAAGGCGTGCCGGATCGGGCTGGTGGATCGGATCTTCTCCCGGGTTGGCGCGAGCGACGACCTCGCGCGCGGCAACTCGACGTTCATGGTCGAGATGAACGAGACGGCGAACATCCTGAACAATGCGACGCACCGTTCGCTGATAATCCTGGACGAGATCGGCCGCGGCACGTCGACCTACGACGGGCTTTCCATCGCCTGGGCGGTCGTGGAGCACCTCCACCGGGAACCTGAGCGCGGGCCCCGCACGCTTTTCGCGACCCACTACCAGGAGCTCACCCAGCTGGAGAGACACCTGCCCCGCCTGCGCAATTTCTCGGTCGCCGTGAAGGAGTGGCAGGACGACATCGTGTTCGTGCGGCGCGTGGTGCCCGGCGCCGCCGATCGCAGTTACGGCATCCAAGTCGCCCGGCTCGCGGGCCTGCCCCTGAGCGTCATCGACCGCGCCAAGACCATTCTGAGCAAGCTCGAGAGCGACGAGTCCACCGTCACCGTCGCCGCCCAGCAGGCCCGGCCGAAGAAAAAGATCACGGTCACGCCCCCCGACGACAGCCAGCTTAACCTCCTCTGAGTGAGGGTGAGTAACCACTAATCCGCGCTAATCTCCGCTAATCGGAAAAGACGGCCAGGTTGAATTCCGGGGATTGGCGATGAATAGCGAGAATGAGTGGTTACCTGTCAGTTCGTCGCGCGCCGGACCGCCCAGAGCTGGCGGGCCTGCGTGATGATCTGCTTCAGCACATCGGGCGTGACGGCCTGCTTGGGGTCGTCGCCGATGCCGTGGTTGGGCGAGACGTGGGCCTCGATGCAGAGGCCGTCGGCACCGTAGGCGATCGCCGCCAGCGAGCAGGCCGGCACGTACGAGGCCTTGCCGACCGAGTGGGACGGGTCCACGACGACCGCCGCCCAGGTTTTTTCCTTCAGGAGCGGCGTGATGCTCTCGTCGGGATGGTTGCGGTAGCCGTCGAGCGTCGGACTCGTGCCACGGGGGCACAGCAGGATGTTCGGGTTGCCGAAGGCCGCGATGTACTCCGCGGCCGAGATGAACTCGTTGAGCGGGCCCATGTGCATGCTCCGCTTCAGCAGCACCGCGCGGTCGGTGCGCGTGGCGACAGCGCGGCCGATGGCGCGGAGCAGCGAGTAGTTGAGCGCGTTGCGGGCGCCGACCTGCAGGAGCGTGACCCCGGCATCAAGCGCGAGGCGGATGTGCTCCTCCTCCATGACCTCGGTGTCCACGGGCAGCCCGGTGCGACGCGCGGCCTCCATCAGGATATCGAGCGACTTCGAGTCACCCTGGAAGGTGTACGGATTGGTGCGCGGCTTCCACACGCCGCCGCGGAGCATGTGCGCGCCGGCTTCCTTCACGGCCTGCGCCGTCTCGTAGAAATAGTTCGGGTTCTTCGGGTCGATCGTGCACTGGCCCGCGATGACGAAGAGCTCCTGGCCAAGGGTGACTCCGCCCAGCGTCAGCCGCCCGTTGGCCAGGTCCGACCGCTTGTCCATCAGCTTGAACGGCGACTGGATCCGGTCGATGCGGTCGATGTAGGCGAGACCCTCGAGCCGGTTGATCATGAGCTCGTCGCGCTCGTCACCGACGATCGCGTAGATCGTGCGGACGGCGCCGACGATCGGCTGAATCTTGCAGCCAAATTCGGTGACGATGGCGGTGACTTCGGTCAGCTGCTCGGGTGTGAGGCGGTTGGATTTAGGGAGGATCATGGCGTGGGTGCGGTTGAGGGTAACAAAAAGGCCGCCCGGATGGGGCGGCCTGTTTTGCGAAAATGGAGGGTGGGTTCAGG
>JAFEGX010000082.1 GCA_018239675.1 Verrucomicrobiota bacterium | reverse complement strand
TAACTCAAAAAATCAAGGAACTGAAAGCCACCCAGGCCAAGATTGCCGAGTTGGAGAAGTCCATCGCGGCCCAGCTTGCCAAGGAGCTCGCCGCGTTGCCGGAGAAGTACGGATTCAGCAGCGTGCAGGCCTTTATCAAGGCCGTGAAGTCCAGCTCCGGTGGCAAGCGTCGCGGTCCCGCCGCCAAGAAGGCCGGCAAGCGCCGCAAGCGCGCCGTGATCACCGCCGAGACCAAGGCGCAGGTGAAGTCGCTGACGCAGGCCGGCAAGACCGGCGCGGAGATTGCCAAGACCGTCGGCATCTCGCTCCCGAGCGTGCAGAATATCAAGAAGGAGCTGGGCCTGGTGAAGGCCCGCAAGTGATCACGTTAGCCGCCTGATCTTTTCCGCCCCTGCCGATATCGGCAGGGGCTTTTTTGTCGGCGGGTGCAAAGGCCGAAGGTGGCGACTGGACCGATTCCTCATTGCCAGCCTCGCCCGGGATCGTTGGATGGCGTTTCGAACCATGCCGGCTCCCTACGTCCAGGCCAACACGAACGGCCGCCTCCACGACGCGCGCGAGGCGTCGGTGGCGCCGCTGAATCGCGGCTTCCTCTACGGCGACGCGATCTATGAGGTGTGGCGGACCTACCACGGCGTGGTGTTCGCCTGGGAGGAGCATTGGCGGCGGCTGGAGCAGTCCGCGGCGGCGCTGCATCTTGCGCTGCCGTTCGCCGCGGCCGAGGCCCGAGGCGAAGTTCTCCGGACCATCGCGGCGTTCCGAGCGGCCGGCGGCGTGGCGGAGGATTACTACATCCGCCTCCAGATCACCCGGGGCGGCGGAGCGATTGGATTGGACCCGGCGCTGGCGGACCGCGCGGACTTTGTGATCCTGGTCCAGGCCAACAAGGCTCATCCTCCGGAAGTCCTCGAGCACGGGCTCCGGCTGTCGCTGGCCCGGGACCTGCGCCGCAATCCGCCTGATGCGCTCAATCCGGCGTGGAAGACCGGCAATTATCTCAACAACATCCTGTGTCTCCGCGAGGCGCGCGCCCGGGGCGCCGACGAGGTCGTGATCCTCAACCACGCCGGCGAGATCACCGAGGCGGCGGTGTCCAACATCGCCTTTGCGCGTCAGGGGGTGGTGCACACGCCGCCGCTGACCGCCGGGATTCTCGGTGGCATCACGCGCGAGCTGGTCCTTGGCCGGGTGGCCGTCGCGGCGGGCATCGAGGTACGGCAGACCACGATCCGCCCCGCCGACCTGCCGCAGTATGACGAGTGTTTCCTCCTCTCGACGACCAAGGATGTGACCCCGGTGGCGGCGATTGACGAACATCGTTTCACGGTCCGGCCCGACTCGACTGCCGCCCGCCTGAAGATCGCCTTCGGCGAGTTCGCCCGGCACTACGCTGCCCAGCGGGCGGAGCTGAGGACCTGAGATTCGAGCTGAACGCCGAACGTCGGACGCCCAACGCCGACGCCGAAGGTAAGGCTCAATTTTGTGCGGTCGGACTTGGCCGCCGCGCCCGGCGTTGGTGGAGGATATCACAATGACCCGACTGCGCCGACTGGACTTTGCGCGCTTCGCGCCCTTCGCGGTAAAACGAAAAACCCAAAACCTCGAGTCGGCGCCCGAAACGTCTAGTAACGCGGCACGGACGGATCGACCTCGCGGGACCAGGCGTCGATGCCGCCGGCGATGTTGCTCACCTGGCTGAAGCCTTGGGCGCGCAGGAACATCGCGACCCGCCGGCTGCGGCTGCCGTGGTGGCAGAGGATGAGCAGGTGGCGGTCCCGGGGCAGGGTGGTAAGCAGCGAAGGAATCTGCCCCATCGGCACGCAGTCCGCGCCGGGCAGCCGGCAGATCTCCAGCTCAAACGGCTCCCGCACGTCGATGATGAGGCACTGGTCCGGCCGTTCCTTCACCAGCGCGCAGGCGTCGGCGACGGAGACGTCATGGGGACAGGAAGGAGTGCTCATGGGCGGGTGGACGGAGTCAGTGAAAAGCACAGGCGTTTTCGCCTTCGGTCGCAAATCCAATTGCGCCAGGGGAAACCGCCGTCCGAAACTGCCCCCATGCGCTGCCTCGGCATCGACTACGGCACCCGCCGGATTGGCCTCAGCTACGGCGACGAACTCGGCGTGGCCACGCCGCTGCCAGCGATCGTGGACGCGGCGCCCGAGCAGCGCTGGGCCGCATTGAAGGCGGTGATCGCGCAGCGTCGCGTCACCGATCTGGTGCTGGGCTATCCGCTGAACATGGACGACTCCGTCGGCCCGAAGGCGAAGGAGGCCGAGGCGCTGGCGGCGCGGCTCAAGGCCGAGGTCGGCCTGCCCGTCCATCTCGTCGACGAGCGCCTGACGAGCTACGAGGCGGAGTCGACGATCGCAAAGGCCAAGCGCCGCAACCTGCGCGCGAGCGGATTGGTCGACTCCCGGGCGGCAACGCTGATTCTCCAGGATTTCCTCAACCAGCGGCTGCCGCCGCCGGGCGGAGCCACCGAGTAACGCCCCCGCGGTCCCAACCTTGAACACGCCGTGACGCGTCCCCCGACCAAGATCCAGCGCTGGAAATGCCTCGTGGCCTACGACGGCACGGATTTTTCCGGCTGGCAGAGCCAGGCGAAGGCCGACGGAGTGCAGGACGTGATTGAGGCGCGGCTGGCCCGGATCTTCGGCGCGCCGGTGCGGGTCCACGGCAGCGGCCGGACCGACTCGGGGGTCCACGCGAAGGGGCAGGTGTTCCATTTCGATGCGGCCTGGCCGCATGGCACGGAGAAACTGCTGGCGGCGTTTCGCGTCGGGCTGCCGCCGTCGATCCAGATCAAGTCGGTCCGGGCGGTGCGGCCCGATTTCCACGCCCGTTTCCAGGCCACCGGAAAGCGCTACGAGTACCGCGTCCAGCTCGGCGCGGCGGATCCGTTCAACCGCCGGTACTGCTGGCAGTTTTTTCGGCCGCTCGATGTTGCCGCGATGCAGGCCGCGGCGGACCTCCTCCGCGGCCGGCATGACTTCCGGGCCTTCACCGCGCTGAACGGGCCGGAGCGCGAGGACACCGTGCGGGACCTGCGCCGCCTGGAAGTTCGCCGTGCGGGCCGGACCCTGCGCATCACGGCCGAAGCTGACGGGTTTCTCTACAAGATGGTGCGGAGCCTCGTCGGCCTGCTCGTGAGCGTGGGCGAGGGGAAGGTCCCGCTGGCCCAGGTCCGGGAAATCCTCTCCGGCCGGACCCGCACGCATATCGTCCAAACGGCGCCGCCGCAGGGCCTGTTTCTGGTCAAGGTGTTCTACCGTTGATTGCGAGACTGGAGCCGACCTGGCGCCGCCTGTTCGACGTGGTGTTCCCGCCGACGTGTGTGCACTGCCAGGGGGTGGTGGAGCGCGACGGGGAGCCGGAGGCGCTGCGGCACCTTTGCGCGCGGTGCGAGCGGGAGCTGCGGTATGTGCTGTCGCCCTGCTGCTCGGCCTGCGGGCACCCGTTCTACGGCGCGATGGCCGGCGAGCAGATATGTCCGCACTGCGTGCACCTGGTCCCGGCGTACCGCGAGGGCCGGACCGCGGTGCTGCTGAAGGGCCCGGCGCGCTCGCTCGTGCACGAACTGAAATACCACCGCGGGCTGCAGGTGGTGCGGGACCTTGGCGAGATTTTTCGCCGGTCGCCGCGCGTGCTGGACCTCGTGCGGGGCGGGGGGCTCGTCCCGGTGCCGCTGCATCCGCGCAAGGAGCGGGAGCGGGAGTTCAACCAGAGCGCGCTGCTGGCCGCGGAACTGGCGCGGGTGGCCGGTGGCGGGACCCGCGTGGTGCCGCTGCTGCGCCGCGTGGTCGACACGGACACCCAGACGCACCGCGACCGCCGGGCGCGGCAGCGGAACCTCAAAAATGCCTTTGCACTGGCCCGGCCCGCCGGCTTTGATCCCGCCCAACATTTGATCCTCATTGACGACGTCTTCACCACGGGTTCGACCCTCAACAGCTGTGCGCTCGCGTTGCGTCGCGCTGGCTGCGTAAACCTCGACGTCGTCACCCTCGGACACGGCTAGATCCCTGCTCCATGCATTTCGACAAACCGACCTACACGGTCCGCCGCACCCGCAAGAAGGAGATTCCCCACGGGCTCTACACCAAGGACCCCGTCACCGGGGAATCCGTCTTCACCAAGGAGCTCGAGGACAACCAGATGGTCGTGCCGAAAAGCGGCCACCATTTTCCGATCGGCGCCCGGGAGCGCATCGCCAAGCTGGCCGACGAGGGAACGTTCAAGGAACTCGACGCCGCGGTCCGCTCGGCCGACCCGCTCGGCTTCGTCGACTCCGCCCCGTACCCGGCGCGCATCAAGAAATACGAGAAGGAAAGCGGCCTGCCCGAGGCGGTGATCTGCGGCTCGGCGCGGATCCACGGCATCCCGGTGATGCTGGCGGTGATGGATTTCCGGTTCTGCGGCGGCACGCTGGGCTCGGCGGCGGGCGAGAAGATCACCCGCGCGATCGAGGCGGCGCTCGCGCAGAAGTGCCCCTGCATCATCTTCAGCACCTCGGGCGGCGCGCGCATGCAGGAGGGCATCCTCTCGCTCATGCAGATGGCCAAGACCAGTGCCGCGCTGGGCCGGCTGGCGGCCGCGGGCCTGCCGTACATCTCGGTGCTGACGCACCCGACGACGGGCGGCGTCTCGGCGAGCTACGCGACGCTGGGCGACGTGATCCTGGCCGAGCCGGGCGCGCTGGTCGGTTTTGCCGGGCCGCGCGTGATCAAGGACACGACCAAACAAACGCTGCCCCCGGGATTCCAGACCGCGGAATTCCTGCTGAAGCACGGCCTGATCGACCAGATTGTGAGCCGGCTTGAACTCCGCGACCGCATTCGCGACCTCCTGCAGGCGCTGTATGTCAAGCGGCTGAATCCGGCGCCGGCGGCGCCCAAGTCCTGAGGCGCGCAGACGCGGTGTCATGCCCCCAACCGATCCGGCCGATTACGCGGCGGTGGCGGAGTGGCTGTACGGGCTGAAGCCCGTCGGCGGCAAGTACGGCATTGACCGCATGCGGCGCCTCGCCGCCGAGCTCGGCCACCCGGAGCGCGGTCTGCCCGCCGTCCACGTCGCGGGCACGAACGGCAAGGGCTCCGTGTCGGCCATGCTCGACGCGATTCTCCACGCCGCCGGCTGGCGCACGGGCCTCTACACCTCGCCGCATCTCGTGAATCTCGGCGAGCGGGTCCAGGTCGACCGCCGGGTCCTGCCGGTGCCCGATCTGCTGGCCTACGTCCGCGACTTGGTGCCGGTGGCCGACCGCATCGCGCAATCGCAGCCGGACGAGCGGCCGAGCTTCTTCGAGTACGCCACCGCGATGGCCTTCCTCGAGTTCCGGCGGCAGCGCTGCGACATCGCCGTGATCGAGACCGGGCTGGGCGGACGGCTCGACGCCACCAACATCGTCGACCCGGAGGTCAGCGTGATCACCTCGATCAGTCTCGACCACTGCGAGTACCTCGGCGACAGCCTTGCCGCCATCGCGGGCGAGAAGGCCGGCATCATCAAGCCGGGCCGGCCCATCGTGATGGGCCGGGTGCCGCCCGAGGCCGAGGTGGTGATCCGCTCCGTGGCCCAGGCCCAGGGAGCGCGTCTCTGGTCGGTGGCGGAGACCTACGGCGACGAGCTCGAGCATTATCCGCACACGAACCTCGAGGGCGAATACCAGCGCTGGAACGCCGCCACGGCGACCCTCGCGGCCCGGGCATTGCCGGCGCGCTGGAAGGTGACCGAGACCGCCATTGCGCAGGGGCTGGCCCACGTCGACTGGCCGGGACGCTGGCAGCGGGTGATGATCGGCGGCCGGCAGGCGATCCTGGACGCCTCGCACAATCCCGAGGGCGCCAGCGTCCTCGACCGCAACCTCGGGCTCTGGGTGGCCGAGACCGGCCGGCCCCCGGTGGTGATCACCGCCGCGCTCGGCGCCACGCGGGCCCGGCCGCTGCTTGAGACCATTTGCCGGCACGCCAAGGAAGTCCATCTGGTGGTGCCGAACGTCGCGCGCGCGTGCACGCATGAGGAACTCGTCGGGCTGGTGCCGCCGACCTTCGGCGGCCGGGTGGTGCGGGCCCGGATTGACGATCTGTTCCCGGCCCCGGACACCTGCACGGCCGGCACCCCAGACGACACGCTGGTCGTCACCGGCTCAATCTACCTCCTCGGCGAAGCCATGGCGCGACTTGGTCCGGTGGCACCGCGGGCGGGGTAAGGCGGCATTCGGCGTTGGAAAATCGGGACAGGACGGAGGCTTGGCACGCATCGAGGGAAGGGCACTTTTTCCCGGTCGCCCTCCCAAACGACGGGAACGTCCGCCAACGGGGTGGCTTCTCCGGCTGAAATCCGATTTGCCACGGTCCGGGCGGCCGTCTCACCTTGCCCTGACATGTCGACCGCCGCCACACCTCCGCTGGACCGCTTCTCGATGCCGGATGCCACCGGGCACTTCGGCCCCTACGGCGGCGTGTTCGTGCCGGAGACCCTGATGACCGCGCTGCAGGAGCTTGCGGCGGCCTACGAGAAGGCGCGGAAGGATCCGGGATTCCTGAACGAGCTGCGGCAGCACCTGAAGGAATTCGCCGGCCGGCCGACCGAGCTCTATTTTGCGTCGCGCCTGACGGAGCACTGCGGTGGGGCGAAGATCTACCTCAAGCGCGAGGACCTGCTGCACACCGGGGCGCACAAGATCAACAACGCCCTTGCGCAGGCGCTTCTGGCCAAACGGATGGGCAAGAAGCGCATCATCGCCGAGACCGGGGCGGGCCAGCATGGCGTGGCCACGGCGGCGGCCTGCGCGAAATTCGGTCTCGAGTGCGTGGTCTACATGGGGGCCCACGACATGGAGCGCCAGGCGCTGAATGTCTTCCGCATGCGGCTCATGGGCGCGGAAGTCCGTGGCGTCGAGGCGGGACAGAAGACCCTCAAGGAAGCCATCAACGAGGCCATGCGCGACTGGGTGACGAATGTCCGGTCGACGCACTACATTCTCGGCACGGCGTACGGCTCGCATCCATATCCGATGATGGTGCGGGATTTTCACCGGGTGATCGGGCTGGAGGCGAAGGAGCAGATCCTGGCGCGTGAAGGCCGGCTGCCGGACGAACTCATCGCCTGCGTGGGTGGCGGGAGCAATGCGATCGGGCTGTTCTTCGAGTTCCTGGAGGAGCCGAACATTCGCATGACCGGCGTCGAGGCCGGCGGTCACGGCATCAAGCGCGGCGAGCACGCGGCGCGGTTTGCGGGCGGGCGCCTGGGGGTGCTGCAGGGCTGCAAGACCTTCCTGCTGCAGGACGCCAACGGGCAGATCGAATTGACGCACTCGGTGAGTGCGGGTCTCGACTATGCGGCGGTGGGACCGGAGCATGCGTTCTATCGCGACCGCGGCCGGATCGAGTTCGCCTTTGCGACCGACGACGAGGTCCTGGAGACCTTCCAACTTTGCTCGCGCCTCGAGGGCATTATTCCGGCGCTGGAGTCGACCCACGCCCTGTTCCACGCCGTGAAGCGCGCCAAGGCCTTGTCGAAGGACAAGATCATCATCGCGAACCTGTCAGGCCGCGGGGATAAGGACGTGCAACAGGTAGCGAAAATTCTTGGGCACAAAGGATAACTGGGCCTATTGGCGGACAATGGCCAAACGCCAAACCGCCAAACGCCAATAAGGATCAGTGCAAGCAGGTTGGTTTTTGTGACCAAGAAGCTTGTCGCTGAAAAGCGGGTCTTGGCGTGGAGTTGGCGGGATGGGCGAACGGCGTTGGGACCTCGAGGATCGGACTGAGAAGTTCGCGGCTGATGTGCGCCGGTTTGTACGTGGCCTGCCTCGGACCGTCGCGAATTTGGAAGATGTCCGGCAGCTCGTTCGTGCTTCCGGATCGGTGGCGGCCAATCTCGTTGAGGCGAATGAATGCCTCGGGACGAAGGACCGGGTCATGCGTTTCCGAATTTGTCGCAAGGAGGCGAAGGAAAGTGGACTCTGGATCAGATTGCTGAACGTTGCAGATGAGAACGATCTGGCGGCCCAGCAACGTGCCCTTAGTCAAGAGGCGCACGAATTGAAGCTTATCATGACTGCGATCATCAAGCAGCTGGAGTAAGCGGTTGCCGGAATTGTTTGGCGTTTGGCGGTTTGGCGTTTGGTATCTCCAGCCATGAAGAGCATGACCGGCTTCGGCCGTGGCACGGCGGTTCTGGCGGGGCAGACCGTCACCGTTCAGGTCAGTTCGGTTAACCGGAAAAACCTCGACCTGGCCATCCGGTTGCCGGCGGAGTGGGAGAGTCTCGAGTCCCTGGTGGGCGACGAGGTGCGCAAGGTGGCCCATCGCGGACGCGTCAGCGTCGTCGTCGAGGTCACGGGCGACACCGGCCCGGCGGCCGTCGCATGGGACGAAGCCGAGGTCGGCGCGATCCTCGACCGGCTCGCGGATCTTGCGGACACCCGCGGCGTGACGTTCTCCCCGACGCCCGAGCTGCTCTGGTCGATCGCCAACTCCCAGCGCAGGTCCGCCGAGCTGCCGGGACCCGAGGCCGCGACCGCCATCCTGCAGGCGGTGCTGGCCGAGGCGCTGCGGGCCTTTGCGGCGATGCGGGCCAAGGAAGGCGAGGCGCTGCTGATCGATTTCATCACCCGCCTTGCCACCCTGCGCGGCCACGTCGACGCGATTGCCGCGCGGGCCCCGCTGGTCCCGGCCGCCTACCGTGAACAGCTGCTCCAGCGTCTGCGTCAGGCCGAGCTCGAACTGGATCTCAACGACGAGCGCGTGCTGCGGGAGATCGCGCTCTTCGCGGACCGATGCGACATCACCGAGGAATTGACCCGTCTACGGAGCCACTTCGACCAGTTTGCCACGCTGCTCAAGTCGACCGGCGAAATCGGCCGCAAGGCCGAGTTCATCCTGCAGGAGATCGGTCGCGAGGTGAACACGATCGGCAGCAAGGCCAACGACCTGACCATCGCCCGCGCCGTGATCGAACTGAAGAACGAGCTCGAACGCATCCGGGAACAGATGGCGAACGTGGAATGATTCCATTGCGGATTGCGGATCGTGAATTGCGGATTGTTCCGCAGGCGATCGGGTCCGGATTGACGGCAGTCTCTCCGCCGAAAATGGCGAGCCTGTCCACCGCTTCCAGAACCTGAAATCCGGAATCCGCAATCCGCAATGCGATCAGTCTGGCTGCCGGAGCGAGTAGAACAGGTACAGGATCACCCCGATGCAGATGCCCGAGTCGGCGATGTTGAAGGTCGGGTAGACGTAGCTGCCGAAGTGGAAGTCGAGGAAATCGATGACGTGATGGTGGATCAGGCGGTCGACCAGGTTGCCGGTGATGCCGCCACAGAGCAGGCCGAAGCTCACCTGCACGGGTCGGTCGCGCAGCCCGAGGGCGCGCCGCCAGGTGAAGATGGCGATGAGCGTGCCGACCGCGAGGAGGGCGAGGGCAACGCTGGCGCCGGCGAACATGCTCCACGCGGCGCCGGTGTTGCCGAGATGGACGAGGTAGAAGAAACCGCGGACGACCACGATCGCGCGCGGTTCGCCGTAGGTCGGGAACGGGAGATGGGCGCTGATCCAGGCCTTGCTCACCTGGTCGAGCGCCAGGACCGTGATCGCGCAGAGCCAGAACAGCCGGTAGGCGAGCACGCGCCGCGAGAGCGGCGCCGGCGGTGCGGGCGGGGCCGCGGGCGTGTCGGGAGTGGTCTCGCCGGCAGGCACGCTCGACTTATTCGTCGCCGCCGTCGTCGCTGGCGATCTTGCCGCCTTCCTCACCCTCGCCGAACAGGCCGCCGGCCGTGCGGGTGCGGTAGCGGTTGCGCTCGATGTCCTTCTGGGCCTCGGCGGAGTAGCGGGTGAAGGGCACGGCCAGCAGGCGGTCCTTCGAGATCGGCTTCTGCGTGATCTCGCAGGTGCCGTAGGTCCCGTCGTGGATCCGCTTGATTGCGGCGTCGATCTCGGAGAGGGCCTCCTGCTCGCTCGAGACCAGGCTCAGGGCGAAATCCCGGTCGAACGTGTCGGTGCCGGCGTCGGCCATGTGCTGGCCGTAGCTCGACAGGTCGCCGCTGTCCTCCTTGCTGGACCGCTTGAGGGTCTCCTCCGAGTGCAGGGTGATCCCGGCGGTGAGGTGGTTGCGGAGGTCGACCAGCAGCTTGTAGTAGCGCCGGAATTTCTCGGGCACCTCGTGCTCGTTCTCGGGGAGGGGCGCCTTGGCGCGCTTCGGGTTGAAGCCGAGGACGTCGGCCAGCGACGCGGCCTTCACGTGATGGGGCTTGGTCGGCTTGATCTCCTCCACGGTCTTGTGCGCGGTCTTGGCCGGAGTCTTGGCGGAGGCCTTGGTCTCGGCCGGCGCCTTGCTGGTCACCGTCTTCGCGATGGCGCGAACTTCGTCGAGGCTGAAGGCGATCGGCTTGGCGGACGCCTTGTGCTTCAGGATGCTGTCGCGCAGGGCGGATTTCTTGGAGGTGTGGGCCATGGTAGAGGAGGCCGCGGCCGGTGCCGGCTTGGCAGCCGGAGCAGAGGCCCGCACGGAAGCCGAGGGCTTCTTCGACGCGGGCTTGGCGGTGGGCGCGGCGGGTTTTTTCGCGGTGGATTTCGGTTTGTTTTTTGCCATGGGGAGATTTGGGGAAAGCAGGCTAGGTTTTCAGGGCCTCGACGCAGCGGGGACAGATGTCGCCATGCGGGGATGTGTCGAGGGTTGGCACCCAGCGCCAGCACCGCGGGCAACGCACATGGCCGAGTTCGCTGCAGGGGCGGACTTGGACCATGGGAGTTGTGCCTTCGGTGGGCGTGAGGGAGACATCTGAGACAATAAAAAGTTCTGGCAGAAAGTCGCGGTGTTTTTGCAGCGCCTGCGTAGTTTCCGACTCGGCTGGAACCCCCAGGGTCACCGCCGCATCCAGGGACTTGCCGAGCTTGCCCGCCGCCCGCTGGGGCTCAATTGCCTCGTTGACCGAGGCGCGAACCTTCAGGAGCGCCGCCACTTCGGCCTCGACCGCGGCGTTGACCCACGCCGCCGGGATTTCCGGCCAGTCCTGCAGATGCACCGACTCGCCGGAATACTCCTGGCCGGTCCGGGCGTAACTCCAAGCCTCGTCGGCCGTAAAGGTCAGGATGGGGGCCAGCAGGCGGACCAGGGACTGAAAGATGTGGTGGATCGCGGTCTGCGACGAGCGCCGCAGCGGGGAGTTCGTGCCCAGGGTATACAGCCGGTCCTTCAGGATGTCGTGATAGGTGGCCGACAACGTGACCGAGCAAAACTGGTTGCAGAGCTGGTAGACGCGGTGGAACTCGAACGACTCATAGGCCGCCGTGCAGTCGCGGATCAGCGCCGCCGTCTGGTGCAGCGCCCAGCGGTCCAGCACGTCCATCCGCTCGACCGGCACCGCGTGCCGCGCGCCGTCAAAGTCGAAGAGGTTCGAGAGCTGGTACCGGAACGTGTTGCGGACGAGCCGGTAGGTTTCACCGACGTGGCCGAGGATCTCCTTTGAGATCGGGATGTCGTCGCGGAAGTCCTGCGAGGAAATCCAGAGGCGGATGACGTCCGCGCCGTAGTCGGCGACGTAGGCATCGCTCGTCTGGGGCTTCTCGTAGGTGCTGCTCTTCGAGATCTTGTTCCGCTCGTGGTCGACGATGAAACCGTGGGTCAGGACGGCCTTGAAGGGTGCCGCGCCGAAGGCGATCACGCTGGTCCACAGCGAGGACTGGAACCAGCCGCGGTGCTGGTCGCTGCCCTCGAGGTAAAGATCGGCTGGCCAGTGCGTGCCGCCCTGCGCGCGGCGGAGGACCGCGGCGTGCGACGATCCCGAGTCAAACCACACGTCGAGGGTGTCCCGGCTGCAGGTGAGTTCGCCGGGCGCCGGCCACCCGGCCGGGAGCTTCACGCCGTCGAGAATCTCGGCGGGCGTCGCGTCGTACCAGTAGTTGGTGCCGCGCAGGGCAACCTTGTCAGCGATGGCGCGGACGACCCCGGCATCGAGGTAGGCGTTCTTCTTGGCGTCGTAGAAGGCGGGGATGGGCACGCCCCAGGAGCGCTGGCGGCTGATGCACCAGTCGGGCCGGCTTTCGACGGCGCCCCGGATGCGGGCCTCGCCCCAGGCGGGAATCCAGCCGTGCCGGCTGCCCATGCGGGCGATCTCGGCGAGGGCCGTCTCGCGGGTCTGGTTCTTGTCGAGCGAGACGAACCACTGGTCGACCGCGCGGAAGATGATCGGGGTCTTCGACCGCCAGCAATGCGGGTAACTGTGCGTGTATTTGGCCTTGGCCAGGAGATGGCCGGTCTCGGCGAGCTTCTTGAGCACGGCGAGGTTGGCCGGCGGCTGGCGCTTCGCCGCGAGGTCCTCGACCGACTCCAGCGTGGTGAGGCCCACCAGGTCGGCCGGGATCTGGCCGTCGGCCACGTACCGGCCGTCGTCCCCAACCGGGCAGTAGATCTCGAGCTTGTACTTGAGGCCCGTGAGATAGTCCTCGGCGCCGTGGCCGGGCGCCGTGTGGACCGCGCCGGTGCCGCTGTCGGTCGTGACGTAGTCGGCCAGCACCACCGGCGAGGCGCGATTGATGAATGGGTGGCGCGGGGCCATCATCTCGAGGTCGGCGCCCTTGCGGCGGGCGACGACCGGCGGGGTGCCCTCGATCTTGGCGGCGGCGAGCACGGATCCGAGCAACTGGCCGGCGACGAGGATCCGCTCGGCGCCGAGATCGGCGACGACGTAGTCCACGTCGGGATGCAGCGCGATCGCCATGTTCGCGGGGATCGTCCAAGGGGTGGTGGTCCAGATGACCACGAAGAGCGGCTTGTCAGCCGGAAGGCCGAACTTGGCGGCCTCCGCTGCCGGCACCGGGAACTTCACCCAGATCGCGATCGCGGTGTGGTCCTTGTATTCGATCTCGGCCTCGGCCAGCGCGGTCTCAAACGGGATGGACCAATAGACGGGCTTCTTGGCGCGGTAGGTGAGGCCCCGTTCGATAAACGCCGAGAAGGTGCGGAGGATGTCGGCCTCGTAGGCCGGGTCCTTGGTCTTGTACGACTGGTCCCACGCGCCGAGGACGCCAAGGCGCTGGAACTGCGCCGCCTGGCGGGCGATCCAGCTCTCGGAAAACGCGTCGCAGCGGGCCCGCAGCTCGGCCGTGGTGACCGTTTCGCCCTTTTCCTGGAGCTCGCGGGACACCTTCTGCTCGATGGGCAGGCCGTGACAGTCCCAGCCCGGCACATACGGGGTCTGGAACCCGCGCATCGACTGGTAGCGGTTGATCAGGTCCTTGAGGGTCTTGTTCAGCGCCGTGCCGATATGGACGTCGCCGTTGGTGAACGGCGGGCCGTCGTGCAGCACGTACGCCGGCGCGCCGGTCCGCTTCTGCTGGATGGCGCGGTAGAGCCCGATCTTCTGCCAGTGCGCGACGCGGCCGGGTTCCCTCTGGGCCAATCCGGCCCGCATCGGGAAGTCGGTTTTCGGGAGCTGCAGCGTGTCTTTGAGGTCGTGCGCCATGCCAAAGAAAATGCGCGAGGCTAGGACGCGCACAGGGTGAGTCAAGGGCGCGGTGGCGGGGGAAAGCCCGGGCGAAGCTAGGAGCAACGCCTAACGCTCAACGCCCGACGCCGAACGCAGGAGGGCCGGAGGAGCGTTCAAGGTTCAACGCCCAGCGCATCCTTACTTCTGGCGTCCGCCCGGTCCGTCTCCCGCTCGGCGTCGGTGTCACGCAATACGTGACACGGCGTCTGAGCCGTCGGCGTTGGGTGTTCGGTGTTTGATGCTCGCTCAGCGCGGAGCCTCTCCCTCACTTCCAGGCCGTGACGGTGTCGACGAGTGCCTGCATGCACTCGATCTTGGCTTGGGGCAGGATACCGTGGCCGAGGTTGAAGATGTGGCCGGGCAGGCCGCGCATCGCGCCGAGCAGGCGGGTGGTTTCGCGGCGTACGATGTCCGGGGTCGTGTTCAACAGCACGGGATCGAGGTTGCCCTGGACGGCGACACTGGCTGGGAGCGCCCGGCGCACCGCGGGCAGGTCGCAGGTCCAATCGACACTCAGGACCCGCGCGCCGGTGGCGGCCTGCGCGGCGAGGTGCGGCGCGGTGCCCTTCGCGTAGATGATCACCGGGAACCCGGCGGGCAGCGCGGCGACGAGCTGCCGGATCCACCGGAGGGACGCCGCCTCATAATCCTGGCCGGCAACGATGCCGCCCCACGAGTCGAAGATCTGGATCGCGTCGGCCCCGGCCTCGATCTGCATGCGGAAATAGGTCGCGAGCGCCGCAGTCAGCCGCTCGAGCAGGGCGTCAAAGGTGCCCCGGTCGGCGTAGAACAGCTGCTTGATCCGCTCGAACTCCTCCGAGCTGCCACCCTCGACCATGTAGGTCGCCAGGGTCCACGGCGAACCACCGAAGCCGAGCAGCGCCTTCTGGCCGCCCAGTTCCTGCTTCAGCAGGCGCAGCGCGTCGGCCACGTAGCGCAGGCGCTCCGGGACCGCGGTGGCCGGGGCGAGTCTGTCCACCTGCGCGCGCGTGTCGAGCCGGTACTCCATCGCGATGCCACCCTCGTCGCGGAACCGGTACCCCTGGCCGAGGGCCTCGGGAATGACGAGGATGTCGGAAAACAGGATCGCGGCATCGAGCGCGAACCGGCGCAGCGGCTGCAGCGTCACCTCGGTCGCGAGCGACGGAGTCCGCACCATCTCCAGGAACGACGACTTGGCCTTGAGCGCGCGATACTCGGGCAGATAGCGGCCCGCCTGTCGCATCACCCAGAGCGGCGGACGGTCCAACGGTGTGCCGGCGCAGGCGGCAAGGAAGCGGTCGCGGGAAGTCATGAAATTTACGATCTACGATTTACGGGTCACGATTCAGGGAAGGCGAGCGGGGAGTTTTTGCGCTCTTGGCGTGGAGATTGGGATTCGGAATTCGCAACTCGGAATCCGGCGGTCCGGGATTCGTCATTCGTAGATCGGAAATCATCCCGTGGCCCAATCCCGGGGTGGCAGGAACACCTCGTGGAGGCGGGCCTCGGGCGATCCGGGTTCCGGCTGCCAGTCGTAATCCCAGCGGACCAGCGGCGGCAGCGACATGAGGATCGATTCGGTGCGACCGCCGCTTTGCAGGCCGAAATGGGTGCCGCGGTCCCACACGAGGTTGAACTCCACGTAGCGTCCGCGGCGGTACAGCTGGAACTGGCGCTCGCGTTCGCCGTAGGGGGTCGCCTTGCGGCGGGCGATGATCGGGCGATATGCCGGCAGGAAGGCGTTGCCGACCGCGCGCATCAGGCCGAACGACGCCTCGAATCCGAGCTCGTTGAAGTCGTCAAAAAACAGTCCGCCGATGCCACGAGCCTCGCGGCGGTGCTTCAGGTAGAAGTAATTGTCGCAGGCCTGCTTGAACCGCGGGTAGAGGCCGGCCCCGAACGGCTGCACCGCCGCCCGCGCCGTCCGGTGCCACGCGACCGCGTCCTCCTCGAATCCGTAATACGGCGTGAGGTCAAACCCGCCGCCAAACCACCAGGTCGGATTCCCGGTCCCGGCACCCGCGATGAAAAACCGCACGTTGGCGTGACTGGTGGGAACGTACGGGTTGCGCGGATGGACGACCATCGAGACGCCCATTGCTTCCCAGATCTGCCCGGCCAGTTCCGGACGGTGGGCCGTGGCCGACGGCGGCAGTTGCCGGCCCGTGACGTGCGAGAAGCCAATCCCGGCCTTCTCAAACACCGCGCCTTCGGCCATCACGCGGGAGCGGCCGCCGCCACCCTCGGGCCGAGTCCAGATGTCCTCGCGAAAGACCCCGGTTCCATCCTCCTCGGCCAGGGCGGCGCAAATCCGGTCCTGCAGACCGAGAAGATAAGCGCGAATCGCGGGTAGATCGGGGTCCATCGCGGTGAGTTTTCCCGGGGAAGCCGGGACGGGGCAATGATCAAACTGAGGAATACCGGGCGAACGCCGAACACCCAACGCCGGAGCTCGGGAGTGGGGTGTGCTCCGAAACAGCGCAGGTGTCACGTATTGCGTGACACCGCGCTGGGCGGGAGCCGTGGTTGGGCGGACGAGTAGAGTTGGAAAATGTCCTGATTGGACCCGCTGGCAGCTCCGGGCGTGGGGAGTTGAATCAGGTGTCCCGCATTCCTCGGACATCCGGCGGTGTGAAAGGGTCGAACACGCACACCGAATCCGATTACCAGATCTCTAGCTTCGCACACCCAACTCCCTTCATTGAACGCTCGGGTGCGGTGTCACGTATTGCGTGACACCGGCGCTTTGCGGGTGGCCTGACGGGCGGACGATGGGGGGGGTGGGGCTGCCTTGGATGATGAATGCTAGACGCTGGGTGATGAACTTTTCTCAGGTGCGTCAGCGTGGAGCGTTCGGCTTCCGGCGTTGGACGTTCGAACGGCCGGCGCGGCGGTCTCCGGCTTGCCGGGTTTGCTATATTTGGCGTTCGACAGGCGCGCCGCCGCCGCCGTTGATCACTGATTCCACCGCGCAATGACCTCGCCGATCCTCACCACCGTGGCCGTGACGGGCTTTACCGTGGCGTTTTTCCACGCCGCGATCCCGACGCACTGGCTGCCGTTTGTGCTCGTGGCGCGGGCGCGGCAGTGGAACCGGACCAAGACACTGGTGGTGACGCTGTGCGCGGGGTTGGGTCACGTCGCCCTGACCAGCCTGCTCGGTCTCGCAATCGCTTGGTTCGGCTTTCAGCTGGACGAGCGCCTGGGGGCGGCGTTCCCGTGGGCGACCGGCTCGGTGCTGGTGCTGATCGGGCTCTACTACTTCTGGCGGCAATGGAGCGGGCGGGGCATCCAGCACCATCACCTGATCGGCGGACACCACCAGGCGAGCGAGCATTGCGGTCACGAGGACGGCCACAGCCACTGGGACGAGGAGCTGAAGGACAGCCCGCTGGGATCACGGAATGCCGGCGATTGGGCGGCGATGAGCGGCTTGTTCATGATGCTCACGCTGTCGCCCTGCGAGGGTTTCCTGCCGGTCTATCTGTCGGGGGTGCAGTTCGGCTGGCACGGATTCCTGGTGCTCAGCGCCATCCTCGCGGTGGCCACCCTGCTCGGGATGCTGATCTTCACGTGGCTCACGCTGGTCGGCCTGGAGAAGCTCGAGGTGCGCAACTTCGAGCGCTACGAATCGGCGCTGCTTGGCGGTCTGTTCACCGCCCTCGGTGCCCTGATCATCCTGCTCGAGCACTGAGAAGCAGGCTGGGGCGGATGGTGCGAGTCGCGGGTAGACCGTAGCTGGTCAATGTGCCCAGCGTCGGCTGGCTACCCACCACCGGTATCCCACCTATTTCTTTCCCGGGATCGCAGGCAGCGAGAACTTGATCGAGGGTGAGCCGTCCTCGGCGGTCTGCGGTTTGGCGGCGTCCGGCAGCGGCGCCGCGCTGATCGGGGACGGATCGGCGGAGGACGCCGCGCCGGTGCTGGCAAACGTCGGGCCATTCGGCGGGAGGGTCGCGAAACCTCGTTCGATGAATTCCGCCACCTTCAGGTCGCGCGTCTTCGAGTCCGGGCTGCCCATCACGACGACGATGATGCGGCGGCCGTTGCGCAGCGCGGTCGCGGAGAGGCAGAACCCGGCGCCATTCGTGAAGCCGGTCTTGAGGCCGTCGACGCCCTGCACGCGGCCGAGCAGGTGGTCGTGGTTGTCCATCATCGTGCCGCGCACGGGCGGACCGAAGGCGCGGCGCTTGACCGAGGTGTACTTGATGATGTCGGTCTTGAGGAGCAGGTGGCGGCACAGCAGGGCAAAGTCGTGGGGCGTCGTCAGGTCGCCCTCGGCAAGCCGGCGGTTGGACGGCGGAAGACCGTGTGGCGTGCGAAAGGTCGTGTGGGTCATGCCGAGCTCGCGGGCCTTCGCGTTCATCAGCTCCACGAAGGCTGGCACGGTGCCGGCCGCCGTGCGCGCCAGCGCGTAGGCGGCGTCATTGGCGGACTGGATCATCATCGCATAAAGGAGCTCCTCGACCGGGAACACCTCGCCCTCCTTCAGCCACACCTGGGTGCCGCCGATCTTCGAGTCGGGCGCCGTGACGGTGACCGGGGTCTGCAGGGTGAGGGCGCCGCTCGCCAGCTTGTCGTGGATGACCGCGAAAGTCATCAGCTTGGTCATGCTGGCCGGCGGGCTCGTCTCGCCGTCGTGGTCCTCAAAGAGCACGCTGCCGGTAGCGGCGTCCATGATAATGGCGCCCTTGTAGGCCGGGCCAGCCTCGACGGGATGACGGGCGCGGCCCCTGGCGGCGTGGACCGTGGCGGGCAGCAGGGCCAAGACGACGGCGGCAAGAAACGGTGCGGTGCGGAGCGAACGCGGGAAAATCATGCGCGAAAGCGAAGAGGATTTTCTTCGCGGCGGGCGAGCAGAATCCGCGTCCATCAACCGGCCGGCCAATCGCCACGAGGCGACCGGTCGCCTTGGCGGCACCCGCACGTCCGCGGAAGTCCCCGAATCCACGCACCGTGGCTTGGGCGTCGAGGCCGGTGGGCTCGGTCGACAGGCCGGCCGCGATCGCTCTGCCTAAACCTGCTCGAGCGGCAGATCGTGCAGCTTCAGCTCGGGATTCTTCTCGACGAAATAGCGCATCGTCCAGTCGTTCGGAAACAGCACGACGGGCTGGTCGAGTTTGTCGGTGCCGAAGGTGACCCCGGTGGCGACGATCAGCCGGGTCAGGTCGGGCAGCCGGGCCGCCGGATCGGCCGGAGCCAGCCACTTCATGAGGGTCCAGTTGCATGGGTCGAGCCGCGAAGCCGCGCCGTATTCGCTCTCCAGCCGGAACTGCACCACCTCGAATTGCAGGGCGCCAACCGCCGCGAGCAGGGTGGCGGTGGTCATGCCCGCCCGAAGATTGATCGACTGGACCACCCCCTCCTGCAGCAGCTGGTCCAGGCCGGCGCGAAATTTTTTCGCGTCGGCCGGATTAGGATTGGCGATGAAGGTGAACACCTCGGGCGGAAACCGCGGGATTTCATCGTACACGATCGTCTTGTCCTCGGTCAGCGTGTCGCCGATGCCAAACTCGCTGTGGCCGACGAGGCCGATCACGTCACCCGGCCAGGCCTCATTGACGGTCTCACGCTCCTGGCCGAAGAGCTTGTGCGACGACGACAGCCGGACCTGCCGCCCGGTGCGCTGGTGGGTCACCATCATGTCCCGCTCGAACTTGCCGGAGCACACGCGAATGAACGCGATGCGGTCGCGGTGCTTCGGATCCATGTTGGCCTGGATCTTGAAAACAAAGCCGGAAAATCTTTCGTCGGTGACAGATATCAGGGATGAAGGACCAGGGGAGCCCGCGGCTTCGCCACCGTTGGTCTTCCCGCCACTGGCGCCCTGGTTCCTGTTGCTTTCCGCGGGAGCCACGGCGCTCCGGCGCGGCTGCGGCGGGATCGAGTCCTGCAGGAAGCCGTCGAGCAGGAGCTGGATGCCGAAATTGTTCACGGCGCTGCCAAAATACACGGGCGTTTGCTGGCCGGCCCGGACCGCCGCGAGATCGAAGGGATGGCCCGCGCCGTCGAGCATCTCGAGCTGCTCGGTCACCTGGGCAAAAGTGTAGTCATCGAGCTTGACGCGCACCGCCGGGTCGCCGAGGGACGTCACGTTCACCGGCGCCTGGTAGGCTCCGCCCGGGACGCGCTCGAACAGGTGCACCTGGCGGCTGCGGCGGTCGTAGACACCGCGAAACCCCTGGCCGTTGCCCAGCGGCCACACGACGGGCGACGACTGGATGCCGAGCACCTGCTCCAGCTCGTCGAGCAGCTCGAGCGCATTGCGCGTCGGCCGGTCGCACTTGTTCATGAAGGTGAAGATCGGCACCCCGCGGCGGCGGCAGACCTCGAAAAGCTTGCGTGTCTGGGACTCCACGCCCTTGGCGGCGTCGATGACCATCAGGGCCGCGTCGACCGCGGTCAGCACGCGGTAGGTGTCCTCGGAGAAGTCCTTGTGGCCCGGGGTGTCGAGCAGGTTGACGGCGTAGCCGGAGTAGTCGAACTGGAGGACCGTCGAGCTGATCGAAATGCCGCGCTGCTTCTCCAGTTCCATCCAGTCCGAGGCCGTGGCGCGCTGGTTCTTGCGCGCGGTCACCGTGCCGGCGAGGTGGATCGCGTTCCCGTAGAGCAGGAACTTCTCGGTCAGCGTGGTCTTGCCCGCGTCGGGGTGCGAGATGATCGCGAAGGTGCGACGGCGGGCGATTTCGGCGGCAGGTGACATGACAAAGGGATGCACGCTACCGTCCGGGGGCGGCGGCGCACGAAAAAAATTCGCGGGCTCCGGCGGATGCCCACCCTCGGGACGGGGTGCGATGTAACTTTTCGCCCGGTACGGTGTTTGTGGGGAACTCATCCTAACTTGCCGTCGCACCGCCGCCACTCGTCCCAGCGAATCAACCGCTGGTCGCAATCGTGGTTGGCGCGACGGCCCGAATCCAAGTCCTGTCATCCAATGCGAAAATTCCTGAAGTTCCTCGGTCTGGCCGCGATCGGCCTGGTTGGCCTCCTCGCGGTTGTGCTGGGGGTCGTGTTCTACAAGTCGGGCCTGATGCTCCGCCGGCTGCACCCGGTCACGGTGGCGTCGCCCGTCCTCCCCACCGATCCGGCGGCGATCGCCCGCGGGCAGCATCTGGCGGCAACGCGCGGGTGCCTCGACTGCCACGGGCCGGATCTCGGCGGGGCCAAAGTCATTGATGATCCCGCGATGGGCCGGCTCTACGGCCCCAATCTCACGCTCGGAAAGGGTGGCCGCGGTCCGGAGTTCACGGACGCCGACTTCGTGCGCGCCATCCGCCATGGCGTCGCGCCCGACGGACGGGGCCTTTTTCTCATGCCGTCGGCCGACTATTCCCGGTTCACCGAGTCAGACATGGCCGACCTCATCGCCTACGTGAAGTCGGTGCCGCCGGTGAACCGGGCCCGGGTGCCGGTCGCGGTCGGGCCGGTGGCGCGCGCCCTGATGCTGGCCGGCAAGATCCGCCTGGCCGCCGACGAGATCGATCATGCGAACCTGCGTCCGGACGTCGTGACTCCCGCCGTGTCCGTCGAGTATGGCCGTTACGTCGCCGCCTCCTGCACGGGCTGCCACGGTCCGAACCTTTCCGGCGGCAAGATTGACATCGGCCCGCCCGACTGGCCGCCGGCGGCGAATCTGACGCCTCACGCCTCGGGCCGGCTGGCCAAGTGGAGCGAGTCCGACTTCATGCAGACCCTGCGCACCGCAAAACGTCCCGATGGCTCGGAACTCAGTCCCGTGATGCCGCGCGCGTTCAGCGGCCTGAGCGAAACCGAGATGAAGGCGCTCTGGGCCTATCTGCAGACGCTGCCGCCGGTGCCGACGGGGACCAGGTAGGCTTGGGGAAAACGCCGAGCACCAAAGTGCCAAACGCCAGAGTCGTCCGGCTTTGATGATGGGGCGATGCCCTTTCTTCGCTGGCCCGGACCTTTTGGCGCTTGGCGGTTTGGGGTTTGAAATTTCCAAAGGCACGAGAACCCATTCGTGCTTTGACCTCTATCGGCGGCGCTGCGAAGACAGCGGGATGCCGACTCCGTCGCTGAAGCTCAAACCGAATGCCAAGCCCCGGGTGCTGGCCGGGCACCCGTGGGTGTTTGCCAACGAGGTGGAAGCCCTGCTGCCGGCCGAGCACGACGGCGAGGTTGTCGAGTGTCGCGACCGCTCGGATCGCTTCCTCGGCTCGGGAATCTACAACTCGCGCTCGCAGATCATCTGGCGGCGGTTCAGCCGTGACCACGCCGCGCTTGATGCCGCGTTCGTGCGCGGCGCGATGGAGCGCGCGCTCGCCCGGCGGGGCGCGGCGGGACCCGGGGCCTGCCGGCGGATCGTATGGTCGGAGTCCGACGACCTGCCGGGCCTCGTGGTGGACCAGTTCGCCGACACGCTGGTGGTCCAGATCCAGAGCGTTGCGCTGGAAAAGCGGTCCGGCCTGGTGGGCGACCTGCTTGCCGAACTGCTGGGTCCGGCCGAGATCATCTTCCGCAATGATGCGCCGATCCGGCGCCTGGAGGGCCTGCCGCTCGAGGTGCACACGCGCTCGGGCGGCGAGTGGGCGCCGCGATGGGTCGGCATCGACGGCTTCGACTATTGGCTCGATCTCCAGTACGGGCAAAAGACGGGATTCTACCTCGACCAGCGGGCCCAGCATGCGGCCGTGGCGAAATATTGTGCGGGAAAGAAGGTGCTGGACGCGTTCTGCAACCAGGGCGCCTTCGCGCTGCACGCCGCGCGGGCCGGTGCGTCCCGGGTGCTTGGACTCGACAGCGCCGCCGACGCCATTGCCGCCGCCCAGCGCAATGCCGAGCGCAATCGCGTCGCCGCCGAGTTCCAGGTGGCGAATGTCTTTGACTGGTTCAACGACCCCGCGCGCCAGGCCGAGGTTACGTGGGACGTGATTGTCCTGGACCCGCCGCCGTTCGCGAAGTCCAAGAGCGCGATGGAGGGCGCCCTGCGCGGCTACAAGGAGATCAACCTTCGCGCCCTGCAGCGCCTGGCGCCCGGCGGGATCCTCGCGACGTACACCTGCTCGCACCACATGCAGGACGCCGACCTGCGCGGCGTGCTGGCGGCGGCTGCGACGGACGCGAAGCGGAAGGTCCGGGTCGTGGAGTTCTGCCACCAGCCGGCCGACCATCCGGTGCTCGTGACGATGGTCGAGAGCGAGTACCTCCGCGGCTACATCGTGCAGGCGGAGTAATTCGAACTTCACCACGAAGGTCGCGAAGGGCGCGAAGCCGGCCGTCTTATCCCGCCGCAGGCCGGGCACCTTTGCGGATCTTGGGTTCGAACCCTAGTCGGCAGCGGCCTCTGGCGGCCGGCCCGCGGGCCAGCACCTGCTACCCCTGAGCGAATCAGCTGAAAGTCACCTTACTTTGGGGCGCCGTCGAGTTCGCGGCGTTCGGCGCGGAGGGCGTCGATTTCCTGCTGGATCTCGGCCTTTTCCTCCTTGGTCCGGGCGAGTTTCAGGGCCTCGAGCAGGTCCTTTTCCTCCTCCATGAGCCGCACCCGCTCGTCGGCGATGGCGGAGCGGTCGTCGCTCGACGAGCCGCCGAGGAACGAGAGGGTCTTGGAGAGTTTGGCATTGTTGAGCGTGTCATCGAGCTTGGTGGGCTTGGCGGCTGCCTTCTCGCGGGCGATGGCCTTGTTCTGCGCCGCGATCTCGAGATCGATTTCTGTGATGCGGCTCTGGTTGACCTCCATCTGCGGCAGCATCGTCGGTGGTTCCTGCTGGGCCGTGGCCTTCTCGGGCTTCGCCTCTTGGGGCGGGGCTTCCGGGGCGGGTGCCGGGGTGGGCGAGACGACGGGCTCGGTGTCGGTCTTCGCCTTGGCCGGCGGCGCGGCCTTGCTCTGGGCGTCGGCGAGGATCAGCGCCCGGATTTCCTCCCGCTTCTTCACGTCCTCCGGAGTGTCGGCGCCGAGGGCGGAGAGGGCCAGGCAAGCGGCGACAGCGGCGAGCGGCAGGGAGACGAGCTTCATGTTGGGTCCGGGAAAAACGTAGGCCGGCGATGGCGGGTGTCGAGGGAGGATTGACCGGAGAGGAGCGGCCGGGGCCGGGAACCTCGGGCTGAGAGGAACAAAAAGGCCGGGCGCCGCGGCGCCCGGCCCGGAGACGGGCGGCCGCTTACAGGCGGCCGGCGTGGGCCGCGCCGGCGCCCCGCTCCTCCTCGCTGGGGCGAAGCTGGTTGTACTTGGCGATGCGGTCCGTGCGGGAGGCGGCGCCGGTCTTGATCTGACCGGCGTTGGTTGCGACG
>JAFEGX010000081.1 GCA_018239675.1 Verrucomicrobiota bacterium | reverse complement strand
GACCGTGATCTCGACCGGGTCTTGCGATGCTCAGACGCGGCCGACCTGGGCAGCGTGAAGCTTCGCTAGCTGCGCAACAATACATCCGCTTACGCGGATATTCGTAAAGAGGGGCAGTTGGTCTCCTGGCTGCGTCTTCTCGAGATAGTCGGTAACGTGAGTTCGAATCTCGCCAGCCCGACCATTCGACAACGTGAACCGGCCGGCGGCGCGCACAGAACCGGAGCTGGCTATGCCGCCGACCAGCAGTTGCGGCACGTTTCGTAGATCGCCGCGTCCTCGGCGTTCAGTTCCAAAATGCGCGCGCGGGCGGACTCGGTCAGATCGTACCGGTTGGTCCGGCGCTCGGGATTCACGTTCTCCCGGGGCACGTCCACCCGCGGCAGGTCGAATTGCTCGAAGAACCGCCCCATCGAGACGTCGATTTCCTCCACCAGGCCGATGAACGCGAAGTCCTGCGGGCGCTTCGTGCCCATGAACCGCGCCATCTCGTTCCGGACCAGGTCGAGCTCCGCGTACTTTTCGACGGACAGCTTTTGCCGGTGCAGCTCCACGCACACCGGATGGCGCCAGTCCGGGTCGCGCAGGCGATGGAAATACGACGATACCACCCGCTCCACCGGATCCCGCACCCACGTGATCAGCGGAGCCTGCGGAAACTGCGCGGCCAGCTCATCCGCCACAAAATGCCCGTGCACGCAGGTGGCATTGGCCGGAATCTCGGTCAAAACCCGACCCCGGGCGTCCGTGATCTCCCAATAATGCTGCACAAACCCCTCGCCAAACAACCGGGCCAGCATGAGCCGAAAACTGACCCCGGCCGTCTTGGGAATATGGACGCTAAGGAGCATCGCGCCTGCCTCCTCCGAGGGCCGTATCACGGTCGGACCATGGGATGGCCCGCCAAGGCCGTTTTGGGGCACCAGCGCTGCAAGTGAGGTATGTGGTGAGATCCATCAAAGTTAACCCGCCAAACCGACCCGCTCCACGCGAGCGCGCCAGCTACCGGGTTTCCGGTAGACGACAGCCGAAGGTCCCACACCCGCTATCGGGACGCCTTCCCGGCCGGGCAGGCACCGGTTCGCCAGGAGAGCGCATGTCACCCATGCGCTGGCCCTGGATTGCATTGGGCCGGCCTCTGGCAGACGCGGTGGGGTGTGGCGCCCAGCGCGACCGACCGGCACAAATCGGCTACCGCTGGCTCTTGGGGCCGGCGTCCATCGGGGTCCTGCCCCAGAAACGGTCGCGGCCCTCGGGCGAAATCCCATGGGTCACCTCGATTTTCAGGTGGCGGCGAAGGTATTCCTCGAGGGTGATCCACTCCTCGCCGTCCTTGATTTTTTTCGTCCACGAACAAACGGTCTGGAACGAGCCCTCGAGCTCGCGGAGCTTGGCCGTAGCCTGCTCCAGTTCTCGAAGGGCCTCGGCCTTTTCGTTGGCCAGGCGCTTGGCCAGATCAAGCGAGATCCGCAGCTGGGAAAAAAGCATGCTGCCGACCACGAACCGGCCGAATACCATGAGGATCCTCCAGTACCGGTAGCTCTCGGAGGTGTAGCTGCCGCCAAACTGGTAGTCGACATAGACCCACAGGAGTCCCGCCACCAAGGCAAAGGCGATGCCCGCCCAGCGTCCCCCAAACCAGGCCGTCACCACCACCGGGAGCAGATAGTAGGTGCTCAGCTCCAGTTCGTACCGGGTCAGGTGGTCAAGCAGCGCCACCGCACCGAGGGTAACCAGGCCGAAGATGATCCCCGTGAGCTTCACGATGCCCGTCGCTATACGGGGGCGCCCCACCATGGCAAGGACGTCTCTCGCGACATGTAGGACGGATCTACACCACAAACGGGTTGTAGCGGAGTTCGTTGGCCACGGTCGTCAAGGGACCGTGCCCTGGCGCAATCACCGTCTCGGGCGGCACCGCCTGCAACACCCGGCGCAGGTTGTCGGTCAGCTGGCGATGACAGAAATACCCGCGCCCGACCGAACCCGCGAACACGAGGTCGCCGGACACCAGCAGGGGGGCGCTTTTCGGCACGGACGGCATGGTGACGAGATAGCAGTTGTGGGCCTGGGCATGTCCGGGGGTGCTGAAGGCGGTTACCTCAAAGTCGCCGAAGCGCAGGCGCTGCCCCTCGGCGATGGACTGGCCGCACGGGCTTTTCACGCCGGCCGGGCAATAGGCCTTGGGCACGCCAAATCGCTCCACCGCATCGCAGAGGCCCCCGCTATGCTCCGCCTCCACATGGGTCACGAACACCGCGTCGAGCCGCTTGATCGACCTCGGCCAGACGGAGTCGAGGGCGGCGATATCGGGTCCCGTATCGAAGAGTATCCCGCAGTCGGCCGCGCAGTCGGCCACCACGTAGGCATTCGCGAAGCCGATCCCGTGCGGCATCCGCAACGGGAACACGCAGAACGGCAGCGCGGCGGTCTTGGGCAGGGGATACTGGCCGCAGCCGAGGGCGCACAATCCGACCTCGTTCAGGTGCAGGGCCCCGGCCAGGCGCCGCAACTCGTCGGCCGAAAGGTCGGGCCGGTAGTCAATCGCATCGAGGATTTTCGCCACCGGCACGCCGCTGCGCTGGCCCAGCTCCACCTCACCGACGCCGGCCTGGCGCATGGCTTTCTCCAAGACATCGCCCAGTTCATCTTCGAGTGGTACGACGGCGTTCACCATGGCGCCACGACGCTAGGCCCGGCGTCTCTCCGGTGCAAAATGTTTTTGGCTTTTGCCGTCCAACACCCACCGTCGGGAGCCATGGCCGCGGACCAAAACGAAATCGTCGAGATCTTCACGCGCACCCGGGCGCTGCTGCAGGGGCACTTTGTGCTCCGCTCCGGGCTGCACAGCGGGCATTACTTCCAGTGCGCCCAGGTATGCCAGCACATGGACGCCGTTGAGCGCCTGGCCGAACTGCTGGTCGCCAAGCTCAAGGGCTACGCCTTCCAGACTGTCCTCGCCCCGGCCATGGGCGGCCTCGTGATCGGCCAGGAGGTCGCACGGCAGGCCAGGGTCCGGTATGTCTTCGCCGAGAAGGAGAACAATGTCCTCGTCATGCGGCGCGGCTTCGCCTTCGCGCCGGGAGAAAAGGTCCTGATCGTCGAGGATGTCGTGACCCGGGGCGGCCGCGTGGTCGAGTGCATTGACCTTGTGCGCAAGGCCGGCGCGGTGCCGGTCGCCATCGCGATGCTGGTCGACCGCAGCGCCGGACAGGCCCGGTTCGACATCCCGGCGGTGTCGCTGCTCGAGCTCAGCTTCCCAACCTTTCCGGCCGACGCGGTGCCCGACTGGCTCGCGAAGATTCCCGTCCAGAAGCCCGGCAGCTGAGCGCTCGCACGACTCCGGCCTCGACACCAGCCCGAGGCCAAGGCGGACTAAGGGTTCTTTTGGCCGCAAGGAGGCTCAAAAAGCGCAGATCCATCCGCTGCCAGCGCCCGTGGCAGATAGATCGGACGCCCCGACGCACGGTCCGATTTGGGTGCCGAGCGGCAGTGGCGAGTTCTTGCGCTTTCTGCGCCGCCTTGCGGCCAACCGACCGTCCGGAACGCCTTAGTTGCCCCTGACCTCGACGCGCGCCACGCGGAGCGCACCGCGGTAGTAGACGTACAGGAGGTGTCGGCCTTCCCGGAGCGCCTCCCGCGCCGTGGCCAGGTCCGCGACAAATTCGCGGTCGATCTGGACAATCAAAAACTCGGGAGCGAGCACATCCGCATACGGTGAGTCCTGGTCCACATTGGTGATCACCAGGCCGTCGTAACGGCCGGGGATCCGCAGGCGGGCGCGGAGTTCGTCGGTCAGCGGCACGGCCTCCACGCCGGGCAGCAGCTCGTTGGGCCGGTCGTCCTTCTTGGCCAGCGTGGCCTCCAGCGTGAGCCGCTCGCCGTCGCGGGAAATCGTGAGCTTCACCTTGGAATTCGGCGCGCTGCCGGCGATGGCGAGCTGCAGTTCCTCCCATGAATTGACGGGCTTGTCGTTGAGGGCGAGCACCACGTCGCCCCGCTCCAGCTTCGCGCGCTTGGCGGGCGAGTCGGGCGACACGTCGGTGATCATCGCACCGTGAGTGCCGGCGGGCAGCTTGAGCGACTCGGCGTCCTCCGGCGAAACGGTCTGGGCATTCACGCCGAGGTAGCCGCGGGTCACCGTGCCCGTGGCGATCAGGCTCCGCATGATCGTCGAGGCGAGATTGATCGGGATGGCAAAGCCGAGGCCGATGCTGCCGCGCGAGGTTGAAATGATCGCGCTGTTGATCCCGACCAGGCGCCCCTTGGCGTCCACCAGCGCGCCGCCGGAGTTGCCCATGTTGATCGCGGCGTCGGTCTGGATGAAGCTCTCGTAACCGCCCTCCAGGAGACCCAGCTGGCTCCGGCCCTTGGCCGAAACAATTCCCATGGTGACCGTCTGGCCCACGCCCAGCGGATTGCCCACGGCGAAAACGATGTCACCCACGCGCAGCTTGTCACTGTCCGCCAGGGTCAGGAACGGCAGGTGGTCCGCCTCGATCTTGATCACCGCCACATCGGTCTTCGGATCGGCACCAATCACTTTGGCGACGAATTCCCGGTCATCCGGCAGGCCCACCTTCAGCTCGTCAGCCCCTTCGACAACGTGGTTGTTGGTGAGGATGTAGCCGTCCGCCGAGATGATGCAGCCCGAACCAAGCCCCTCCTCCTTGCGCTCGCGTTCCTGGTCCGGAATATTACCGAAGAATTGACGGATCAGAGGGTTGGCGCTCACCCGCTCGCGGATGATCTTCTTGGAGTAGACCGAGACGACCGCCTTCTGGACCGGCTCCAGGACGTCGGCGTAGCTGGCGACCATCGGGCCCTTGCCGTCGGTGACCGGGGTGTTGTCGATGCGGACATCGACCTTCTTGGCCGGGGCGGACTCCTTGGCGACCACGGCAAGCGCGGCGCAGGACAGGAGGGCGGCCAAAACGATGAAACTGGAGGAAAGCTTCGTTTTCATGGAGTAGCGCAAGGACCGAACGCTAGGGTGAAATGTTCCGTGTGCAACTGCGGCTTGGGGCCGCGGTTGCAGGTAACTGGGGTCAGACCTCAGGTTTCAGGGAACAGGATTCAAGGGTCAGGGCAGGATGCGAGGGCCTGATCGAGGCTGAACAGGCTAAAGTGGCGGTTCGGAGGTCAGCCGGCAGCCCCCACGGTTTTATGCCCGCACTCGACCCTGAAACTTGCCTCACCTGTCCCCTGCCGCCTGCGCGGCCGAAGGCTGCGCTAAAAGCCCTTGATCCGGAAGAGGCCGGTGACGCTCTCGTTGCCGTTGATTCGGACGATCGCCTCGCCGAGCAGCTTGGCGATGCTGAGCACCTTGACCGGCAGGCCGCGGGTGTCGATCGGCGTGGAGTTCGTCGTGATCAGTTCGTCAATCAGGCCGGACTTGAGGCGCTCGACTGCGACATCGTTGAGAATGCAGTGGCTCACGGCGGCCTTTACGCTCACGGCGCCATTGTCGCGGAGAATCTTCGCCGCGGCGGTCAGCGTGCCGGCGGTCTCGGTGATGTCGTCGACCAGCAGCACGTCGCAGCCGGCGACTTCGCCGACGACGTTCATCGCCTCGACCGTCGTGGCGCTCTTGCGCTTCTTGGCCACGAGCGCGAGGGCGGCGCCCATCGTGTCGGCGTAGGCCGAGGCCATCTTCATGCCACCCACGTCCGGCGAGCACACAACCAGCTGGCGGTCGCGCTTCTGCTTGCTCAGGTACTCGAAGAACACCGGCGAAGCGAAGAGGTGGTCGACCGGAATGTCGAAGAAGCCCTGGATCTGCTGGCTGTGCAGATCCATCGTGAGGATGCGGGTGGCGCCGGCCGCGACGAGGAGATTGGCCACCAGCTTCGCAGTGATGGGCACGCGGGGCTGGTCCTTGCGGTCCTGCCGCGCGTAGCCGTAGAACGGCAGCACCGCCGTGATGCGCTGCGCCGACGCCCGCCGGGCGGCGTCGATCATGATCAGCAGTTCCATCAGGTGATGGTTGGTCGGCGGGCACGTCGACTGGATGATGTAGACGTCCTGCCCGCGGATGTTCTCGTTGATCTTCACGAACGACTCGCCGTCCGGAAAGGCCGTGACGGTGGCCTCGCCGAGCGGATTGCCGATCGAGGCGCAAATTTCCTCCGCGAGTGCGCGGTTGGAGTTACCCGAGAAGATCTTGAGCCGCGAGTGACCGGTCATGCGCGGGACGCTGGAGCCGAACCGCCCTTGGCGGAAGTCTTTTTTAAGTCTTCCCCGCCAATTTCTCGAGTTCATCGACCCGCTTGAACAGGTCGGGCAGGCGCCGGTGCAGCACCTCGAGGCGCTGGCTGAGCATGTAGGACATCGCGGGCGAGCCGTTGACGTAGGTGCCGGGCTCGACGTTGAAGGTGACGGCCGACTGGCCGCCGACCTTCGCCCCCTTGCCTACCGTGATATGGCCGCCAATGCCGGCCTGGCCGCCCAGCACGGCGTAATCCCCGATCGTCACGCTGCCCGATATGCCCACCTGGGCGCAAAGGATGACATGCTTGCCGATGGTGACGTTGTGGGCCACCTGGACGAGGTTGTCGATTTTGGTCCCCTCGCCCACCACCGTCCGGCTGAATCGGGCCCGGTCGAGCGTGGTGTTGGCGCCGATTTCCACGTCGTCCTCGATGAGGACAATGCCGACTTGCGGCACCTTCTCGTGGCGGCCCTTTACAAATTCGTAGCCAAAACCGTCGGACCCCACGATGACCCCGGACTGAAGCCGGACGCGGTTTCGCAGCACGCACTCGGCCGACAGCACGACGCCGGCCATGAGCCAGCAGTCGTCGCCGACTTGCGCACCGCGCCCGACATAGACCTGGCCTTGGAGATGCGAACGCTCGCCCACCACGGCGTCGGATTCAACCACGCATAGAGGGCCGACGGTGGCTGAAGAGGCGATCTTGGCTGACGGCGCCACGTAGGCGGTCGGGTGGATGCCCGGGGCGGGCTTCGGCCAAAGCAGCTGCTCGATGCGGGAACAGAGGCGGGCGAGGCTGGCGGACGGGTTTTCGACCAGCAGAAACTGCTGATTCGGCTGCGGCGCGCCGTCATAGTCGAGCGGCAGCAGCACGACGGAAGCGCGGGTGGCGGCGGCCTCGGCGCGGTACTTCGGGTTGCCGAGGAAGGACAAGTCACCCGGGGCGGCGGCGGCCAGCGAGGCGATGCCGTGGACGACGTCGGTCGTCGTGCCTTTCACCTGCTTGGGCTGGACGATGGCGGCGATTTCCTCGGACCGGAACGAAACCTGCATGGGCGAAAGCGTGGGATTTTTGGGCAAGGGTGCAACGCCTCAGAATGGGAGATCCCGGGAAAACGCCGGTGAATGTGATTCAAGCCGAACGTCGGACTCCGGACGCCCAAAGTCGAAGAGGAACAGGATATCGGCGATCATCGAACGCCGATTCCCGACAGGGCACCGGGTATCTGCAATATGCGAACCGGGCCCATGCTCCCTCCACATCACCGTCAGGAAGCGCCAGCCGCATTCTCCTTAAGAATCGTGACAGCCTCCTCACGTCGGCTGCTACCCATTCTCCCGTAGCAGCCGGCGTGAGGAGGCTGTCATCGTTTGTTCCCGGAGCGCCCTGCGCCGAGCTCGGCCACCCAATTTCAAAATTCCGCCCGCCGAAATCACCTTTGGCCTTCGACGTTCGGCGTTCGACGTTCGGCGTTTGGTGTTTGTCCCGGTATTCCAATAAAAAGGCCCCGGCGCTTGCGAGCCGGGGCCAGAATCCAAATCCGATTTCAGCCGGTTACGGCTTCTTCACGCCCGGGAGCGTGATCTTCGGCGAATCCGAGCTCGTGTCGGCCGGGGCCGGGGCCGCGGCTGCTGGAACGGGCGCCGAGACGGTGGCCGGACGGTTCTTGTTGATCTCCGCCAGCACGTCGTCGGTGATGTCGTAGCCCGGATCGGTGTAGATGATGTTCGAGACGCCAAGCAGGCTCGGGCCCGACTTGTCGATGAGCAGCGTGCCGCCCTTCTTCTTGGCGATGTCCACGGCGATCTTGCTGATTTCCTCAATCATCAGGGCCTGGAAGTTCTTGATGCGCTGCTGGAGTGAATTGCGGGTGTTCTGCTGGAAGCTCTGGACCTCACTCTGCTTGCGGCGGATGTCCTCCATCACCTTCTGCGCCTCAGCCTGGGCCTTGGCCTTCGCCTCGGCGGTCGCCGTCGGGTTGTTCACCTGGTCGGCCAGCTCCTTGTACTTTTCGACCATCGTGTTGCCTTCCTTGTTGAGGCGGTCGAGTTCCTCCTGCGCCTTCTGCTCATCGCCGCGCAGCTTGTTGTTCTGCTCCTCCGTCTTGTAGTGGGTGTCGTACAGCTTGGCCATGTCGACAACCAAGATTTTCGGGGCAGGCTGTGCCTGGGACACCAGCGCCGCAGCGCCGAAGGCCGTCAGGGCAAACAGGGATTGGATCGTTTTTTTCATGGATGGGTAAAGAGGCGGGAAAAGGTCAGCTAAGAAGAATCAATACCGGGTGCCAAAGGAAAAATTGAATTGGTTACCCTTCTTCGCTTGGCTGTTGCCGTTCAACGGGATGCCAAAATCTAGGCTGAGCGGGGAGCCCGCCACGAAGAGGCGCAGGCCGAAGCCGAAGTTGTCGTGGACTTCCTTCGGCGAGAAGTCGTACGCGCCGGCATTCACGAAGCCCGCATCGTAGAACAGCGCGAAGCGGATCGGGCTCACAATGTCCATCGAGTACTCCGCGCTGAAGAATCCATAGGTCTTGCCGCCAATCGGCTCGCCGTACTGGTCGCGCGGGCTCACGAGGTGGTACTCAAAACCGCGGAGATCGGTCGGGCCGCCCAGATAGTACTTGTTGTAGTACGCGACCTGCGTGCTGTCGCCGTAGTTCTGAATGATGCCGCCGCGCGCGATCAGGCTCAGCACCTGGGTCTGCGCGTCGAACACCGGGAAGAACTGGGAGCCCTTCACCTCCACGCGATAGAAGTTGTCGTCGCCGCCGAACGGCCCGCCCGCGAGCTCGGTGATCACGTTCAGGTAATTGCCCGTGGTCGTGTTGACGATCTTGTCGCGGGTGTCGCGCAGGACGGAGAAGCCGACCTTCGAGACGTGGTTGCTGCCGGCGAGCGAGCTGATGACGGACGAGGCGTTCGCCGAGACGTCCCGGATGGAGATGACCTGGTAGGTGTACGAGAGGCGGCCCTCGACGAGCTCGAAGAGGCGCTTGCGGGCGTACACCTCGAAGCCGGCGATCAGCTCGGTGTAGTAGGTCGACGTGTACTCGGCGGTCTGGCGGAAGATGTTGAAGCCCATTGCGAGCTGCCGCTGGAAGACCCACGGCTCCTCGAACGAGAGGAGCAGGTCGCTCGAAACCGAGCCGACCTGCAGGCGGAGCTTGAACTTCTGGCCGTCGCCCTGGAACAGCGAGCGGCGGTTGAAGAGGTCAAAGTTCGACTGGGAGACCTCCGCGAAGACCGTCGCGCGCTCCAGCGAGCTGAAGCCTGCGCCGAAGGTCAGGTTGCCCGTGCGGCCTTCCTTCACCGCGATGCGCATGTTGCGGCGGCCGGGGATGTTCGTCTCCTGCGGGCTGATGCTCACGTCCTCGAAGAAGCGGGTGTTCTCGAGCTTCAGCTTCGAGATCTTCATGCGGATCGTGCTGAACACGTCGCCCGGGCCCAGCGTCAGCTCGCGCAGGATCACCGTGCTCTTGGTCTTCGTGTTGCCCTGAATCACGATCGACTCGACGTTGTACTTCGCGCTCTCGTTCACGTCGTAAACCAGATCGATGTCGCCGGTCGTGATGTTCGCCTTGCGGGTCAGGTGCACCTGCGTCTCGAGATAACCGTCGCGGCCGTAGAACTCCTCGATGCGCTCCTTGTCCTTGTCGATCTTCGACGGGACGAAAATCATGCCGCTCTTCTGCTTCAGCACGCGCTTCAGCAGGGCCTCGGGATGGAGCTTGCTGCCGGTCACGCGGATCTCGCCGATGCGGTAGCGGCGGCCCTCCACCACGGTGATCGTGATCACGAGGCGGTTCTTCTTCGGGTAGGTGAACAGCACCTTGTTCTGCGGGATTTCGATGTCGAGGTAGCCCTGCTCGCGGTAGTAGTCGCGCAGCTTGTCGAGGTCGTCCTCAAACTGGTCATCCTTGAACCGGCCGGTGTCGGTCAGCCAGGAGAACCAGTTCCATTTCTTGGTCTCCATCTGGCCGATGAGCCGCTTGGGCTTGATGTTCCGGTTGCCGACAAAGCGGACCTCGGCGATCCGGACCTTGTTGCCTTCCTTGATCTTGAAAATAACGGTGCCAAAGCTCGTGGCGCGGTCGCGCTGGATGGTGTAGTTGACCGAGACCTGGTTGTAGCCGGACTTCTGGTAGTACTCCCGGATCTTCTCGGCGTCCTCCTTCACCTGGCGTTCGTCGAGCGCGGTGTTGGGCTTGGTCTTGACCTCTTTCTCCAGCCGGCGGGACTTCACCTGCTTGTTGCCCTCGTACCTCACGGCCAGCACCCGGAACTTGGGAGTCACCTCCACCACCAAGTTGAAGACGTGATCGTTCACCGCCTCCTGCTTGACCTCGATGAACTCGAAGAGGCCGGTCTTGTAGAGCGCGCGAATGTCGCGGTCGACCATGCTGCCGTCGTAATCGCCACCCTCGCGGAGCTGCATGTTGGCTCGGACCACCTGCTCGTTAACAATCGCAGTACCAATAAACTTAACGGAAATCGTCCCAACCTTGTACACCACCGGCTGCTGGCCGGGAGCGCCGGCGCCTGGGTCCTGCGCCCAGACCGACGTGACACCCGCTGCAAGAAGGAGAAGGAATGCAAAAAAAGGGCCGGCGACCCGTTGCAACGGGTTACTGAGTAAAGTTTTCAAAGCGGGTGATATCTCGAAGGAAAGTGAGCTTCAGTTCTCCTACCGGGCCGTTTCGTTGCTTGGCAACGATTAACTCGGCCGAGTCGGCGGCTACCTGGAACTTCTCGTCGGCATCTTTGGGTCGGGCTAACATCAGGACAACGTCGGCATCCTGCTCGATGGAGCCGGATTCCCGCAAATCCGAGAGCCGGGGGGTGCGGTTGTCCTTTTCTGACGAGCGGTTGAGCTGACTTAATACAAGGACCGGGACGTTGAGTTCCTTCGCCAGCGCCTTTAACCCACGCGAGGCCTCCGCGACCTGCTGCTCACGGGGCACCCGGGGGTCCGAGGGACTCAGCAGCTGGAGATAGTCCACCACAATAAACCCAAGCTTGTGCCGGGCGTGAACTCGGCGGGCCTTGGCCCGCAACTCCATGATGGTCAGATGGCTGGAATCATCGATGAAGATCGGCGACTTCGAGAATTCATCGGCTGCCTTGATCAGCTCCTGCTGCTCCGAGCCGTTCTTTGACAGCAGGCCGTCGCGCAGGAGCTTCATGTTCACCCTGGCCCGCGCGCAAAGCATGCGCAGCGCCAGCTGGGGCGAGCTCATCTCAAGCGAGAAGATCAGTGTCGACGCTGCCTCCCCACCCCGCCGCGGTATGGCCGCCGCCTCCGCGATGTTCAGCGCCAGCGAGGTCTTGCCCATCGAGGGGCGGGCCGCGAGCACGATCATTTCCGCCTTCTGGAAGCCAAAGGTCAGGGCATCCAGGTCGCGGAATCCCGACGGCACACCCGTAAGCTCGCCCTTTTTCATCATCATTTTCGTGATGACGTTCATGGCCTCGTGAGTCGGGTCCTTCATCGGCTTCGCGCCGTCCGTCACCCGGTCCTGCGTGACCTTGAAGATGTCCTGCTCAACCCTGTCGATGAACTCCTCGAGCCCGCCCTGGTAGTTGTAGCAGTTCTCGACCGCGCCGGTCGCGACCTTGATCAGCTCGCGCAGCAGGTAGAGCTCGCGGACCCGGTCGATGAAGTACTGCGCCTGCGCCGTGGTCGGAATTCGCCCGCTGATCTGCGTCAGGTAGGCGAACCCGCCAATGCTCTCCAGCTGCTTCGTGGTCTTCAGCTCCTCCGCCAGCACCGCGATATCGACGGGCGGGTTCTTCTGGTAGAGCTCCACGAGCTTCTCGAAGATCAGGCGGTTCGCCGGCGCATAAAATGCCGCGGCCGGCAGCTTCGACTCCAGGCAGCGGGCAATCGAGTCGGAGCCGTCGAGCAGGCAGCACGACAGGAGATACTCCTCCGCTTCGATGCTGTGCGGCGGCGTGCGGCCGAGCGCAGCCGGGGACGATTCCAAACGCCGGGGGGCAATGACGGTGTCTTCAGCCATGGCAATCGGTGAAGTCAGACGAGGACCATGCGCCGCAGCAACGCCGCCTTTTGAACAAGATACTCACCGGGAGAAACCGGGGCGAACGCCGGACATCGAACATCGAACGCCGAACGTCGAAGAGGGTTCTAGCGTTCATGTTCATTGGGACACTGGATCAGCGGTGCTCTGCGCGATTTGGGACTCAACCTTTTTGGTTCGCCACCCCGCCCACCCTTTGCGGCACCAGCTGCCGCTCGATCCTTCGACGTTGGGCGTTCGGCGTTCGATGTTCGATGTTCGGTATTCTGTATTCGGTATTCCACCGGGCCTCGCCTCTGCGCCTCTTTGCGGGAAAAAGCCCGAAGTCCACGCGCCTCCAGAAACACAAAAGCCGCGCCCGGCGGACGCGGCCCTCGTGGGGAAACGGGCTTCCCGCGGAAGAGTTACTTCTTCTCCTTCGGCTCCTTGACCTCGACCTCGCCGGCGGCCGGGATGATCGGGTTCTCGGAGACGACGTCGAAGTTGAGCTCGACGGAAACTTCCGGGTGGAGCTTCACCTTGACGGTGTGCTGGCCAAGCGACTTGACCGGCGTGTGGAGGTGGATGCGGCGCTTGTCGATCGTGAGGCCCGCCGCGGTGAGCTTGTCATGGATGTCGGCCGCCGTGATGGCGCCGAACATCTTGCCGCCCTCGCCGGTCTTGACGGCAAACGCGAGCGACGTGGCGCCGAGCTTCTTGGCGAGCTCCTGGGCGCCGGTAAGCTCCTCGGCCTCGCGGATCGCCCGGCGCTTCTTCAGCGCGTCGACCTGCTTGCGGTTCGCGTTGGTGACCGGCACCGCGATGCCGCGGGGCAGGAGGTAATTGCGCGCATAACCGGCGCGGACTTTGACTTGGTCGCCTTCGCCGCCGAGGCCGTCGACGGGCTTGACCAGGAGGATTTCACTGTGGGCCATGGGAATTCAGGTGTTAAGGTTTAGGTTTTAATTCGTCTGCGGAGACCGGATCACCGTATCCGCATTCAGGACTTCGCCCGTTTCTAGTTTCCGGGTTTCATCCGTTTTTCTTTTTCAGAACGGCACATCCTCATCGAGGTTTTCCTGGGTGGCCGGCTTGGCGCCGCCCCGGGACGGGGGCGAATGCCGCTCGGGTGTGGTTTGGTCGATGCCCTCGGACGAGGCCCCGCCGCCGCCGCCACCACCGCCGCCGCTGCCGCTGCCGCCGCGGGTCGAGAGAAACTGGACGTTGTCGAGCACGACCTTGAGCTTGCTGCGCTTCTGGCCGCTCGTCTTGTCCTCCCACTGGTCGAGTTTCAGCCGGCCCTCGACCATCGCGAGGCTGCCCTTCGAGAGGTACTTCGACACGAGCTCGCCCTGCTTACCCCAGGCCTCGATGTCCACAAACGTCGTCTCGTCGCGTGTCGCGCCGGACTCGTCCTTGAACTGGCGGTTGACCGCAATGCCGAACTGGCAGATGGCCGTGCCCTTCGGCGTCACCCGGAGCTCCGGGTCGCGCGTCAGGTTGCCGATGAGGAAGACTTTGTTGAGGTAGGCCATGGGGGAGGCGCAACCGTCCGGGCCGCTCAGCGGCTCTGGACGAACGTGCGGTAAACGCTGTGGTTGAGGCGGAGGCGCTCCTTCAGGTGCGTCGGGCCGTCGGTCGGAGCCGAGAAATCGACGTGAACGTAGGTGCCGCCGGTGAGCTTCTTGTCGGTCACGCGGGCAAAGTCCTTCTTGCCGATGTTCTCGACGGCGGTGACCTCGCCGTGCACGGCGGCGATTTCCTTCTTCAGGCCCTCGATGATCTGGTCGATCGAGTCGGCGGTGCCGCGGTTATCGAGGATGAAGGTCGCGCGATAGTTGCGTTTGGAGGGATTCATTTTGGGTCTCTGCGATTAAGCTGGTTCATGGCGGCCTCGACGCCGCGGGAGAGCAGCAGGTCGAGTCCGGAAATGTAGGTTTCGAGATTTTTGGTGAGGAGAGTGTGTTGTTCGGGAGTGAATTTTCCGAGGACGAAGTCCTTGAGGTCCATCTGCGCCGGCTCCTTCGGGCCGATGCCCAGGCGATAGCGGACAAAGCCGTCGCCAAGGTGCTCGAGCAGGCTGGCCACGCCATTGTGCCCGCCGGCGCTGCCGGAGACGGACACCTTGACCAGGCCAAGGTCGATCGTGAGGTCGTCGTAGACCGCCACGATGGAACCGAGCGGCACCTTGTAGTACCGCGCCAGCGCCCCGACCGCTGCGCCGCTGCCGTTCATGTAGGTGAGCGGCTTCGCGAAATGGCACGTGCGACCCGGCGCAACGTCCCAGCGGGCGACCTCCGCCTCAAACTGCGGCTGCGCTTTCCACGACAGGCCGAGTTTCCGGGCGAAGGCGTCGACTACGACCCAGCCCAGGTTGTGCCGGGTGACTTCGTACTCGCGGCCCGGATTGCCGAGACCGGCAACGAGCGTGATGGACATGACTACAAAGAACAATCGTCACCACCCGCCGCGGTCAAGCGGCGGGCGGGACGGAAAACCTTACTTCTTGGCGGGGGCAGCCGGCTTCGCGGCGGCAGCACCAGCCGCGGGCTTCGCGCCTGCGGCCGGGGCGGCGGCACCAGCCGCGGGCTTGGCACCCGCTGCCGGAGCGGCGGCTCCGGCGGCGCCAGCCGCGGGAGCGGCGGCACCCGCGGCGGGAGCGGCGGCGGCACCCTCGGCCGGGACGGCGGCGGCACCCTCGACCGGAGCGGCGGCCACCACTTCCTGGACGACCTCGGCCACCGGCTCGACGCACGAAACGACGGGCTGGCCCTTGCCATCGAGGAACTCGACGCCGGCAATCGGCTTCATGCCAGCGACCTTGATGGTCTCGCCGACCTTCAGCTCCGTGACGTCCACCGCGATCACCTCAGGCAGGTCCTTCGGGAGGCAGCGCACGCGAACCGTGTGGGCGTTGATTTCCAACACGCCACTCTGGTTCTTCACGCCATACGATTCGCCAGTGACCTGGACGGGCACGCGAATCTCAAATTTCTCGTCCGCCTTCACTTCCTGGAAGTCGATGTGCAGGTAGCGGTCCGTCATCGGATCGCGCTGCACCTCCTGAAGGAAGGACAGGGCCTTCAACGGCTTGTCGGCGCGCTCGAGTTCGACGAGCACCGCCCGGCCGGCGACGGCCTTGACCAGGCGGGTGAACTCCGCGCCCTCCACCGAGAGGGACTCCGGATTGGTGTGCTTCCCGTAAAGAATGGCGGGAATGCAGTTCGTTTTGCGCAGGCGGCGCGAGGCACTACGGCCGGTCTGCGCACGCGTGGCGACGTTGAGTTTGAACTGTTGTTTCATGGATTTCGTTCCCCCTGTCACCCCGGAATTGAGGGCAGGCGTAATGGAAAAGAGGGTCAGGTGATAGGTCGCACCGCCCTGAAAGCAACCAAAACTTTGGCACCCCGCCGCAAATTCCGTCCACCCTCCCTCTTCCATCGCCTTCCTCCCGCCAACTGCGCCACTTTGCCCCACCTTACCCCGGAAATGGATTCGGGCGGACACCAGACATCGGTCCTCGAATCCCCAACTTCGAACGACCCGAGCCCTTTCCGTCCACCACCCCCATGCACGCAGTCTTCAATTCTAGAGTAACCTCACTTCGGCGTTGGACGTTCGACGTCCGACGTCCGGCGTTCGTTTTCCTCCCCCCCGAATTGACGTCTCCCCGTCCGCTCCGCCATCCACAGACATGCGACGCGGGCTGCTTGTCTACAATCCGGCCGCCGGCGCCAGCCGGCAGTCCCGCCAGTTGTCCCGCCTGCTCGAGATCCTGCGCCGCGGCGGCATCGCGACCGACGTGGTCGCCACCCGCCACGCCGGGCATGCCACCGAAATTGCCCGCGACCTCGCCCGGACCCGGTCGGTCGAAGTCGTGTTTGCTTTCGGCGGCGACGGCACTGTGCGCGAAGTTGCCGCCGGTCTGCTCGGGTCGGACGTCGCCCTGGGCGTGATTCCCGGCGGCACGACCAATGTCGTGCGAATCGCCCTCGGCCTCCCCGCCAAACCGGCGGAGGCTGCCGCCCGATTGTGCCAGCTGCCGGCGCGCGCCATCGATGTCGGCCTGTGCAACGGCCGGCCTTTCCTTATGCAGGCCTCGGCTGGCTCGGCCGCGCACGTCATGGCAAGCATCCAGGGTTCATGGCTCAAGGCCCGGCTTGGCTTCGCGGGAGTCATCGTCGCCGGCCTGCCCGCGTGGTTCGGCTACAAGTTTCCGGAGATCATGGTCGAGATCGACGGCCAGAAGGTCCGGGCCTACGGCGTCACCGCGTGCAACATCGCCGAAATGGCCGGGCCCTACCGGATCGTGCCGGAAGGCCGTCATGACGACCGCCAGCTCGAGCTTGCGCTCTTTCACGGCCGCGGCCGGCGGGCCGAGACCAGCTTCACCCTCGACCTCTACCGCCGGCGGCACACCCGCCGCCCCGATTTCACGATCCGGCCGATGACCCTCGCCCGCATCCTCGGGCCCGCCGACCTCGCGCTCCAGATCGACGGCGACGCCATCCCGGCGGAATTCCCCGTCGAGATCCGTCTCGCCCCCGAGCGTCTCCAGGTCCTCGCCGACCCCGCCGCACCGGGCTTCTCGCCCGGCGCTTCACCCTGACGCCCCGCGTCCGGCCGGAGGCGGGTCGCTCTCGGCGGGAGTCGGGCCGGCCGCTCACGGCCCGCCTGCGCCCGTTGCACCCAGCGCCTTGCGGGCCGCCGCGAGGTGCTCGGCGGTACCGAGCAGCAGCAACCGGTCGCCAGCCAGGATTTCCTCGTCCGGGCCGGGGTTGATCTGCCGGCGGCCCGCCCGCTCAAGGGCGACGATGCTCGCGCCGGTCGTCGTGCGCAGCGCCAGCTCGCGGATCATCCGCCCCGCCGCCACACCCTGCTCCGGCACCACCACCACCGCGAGATTGGCCTCGTCGAGCAGCGACCGCTCCTCCGTCGCGGCGGCGGCGTGCGCATGCTGCTGGAAGGTCTCAATCAGCGCCGCCTGCGCCGACGTGTACACGCGGTGGAAGGAGCGCGACAGCATCCACGCCACCAGCCCGACCACCACGAGGAGCCCGCCCAGCACGTTGAGAGGCGGCAGCAGCGCCGAGCTCAGGACGAGGATGAACAGGCCCAGCGCCACCGAGCCCGCGATCGGCACCATCGCCGCGATCACCGCCCGGATGGACCGGGTCCGCTCGCCGGCCCGCTCCTCCGTCACCTTGGTCTCGGCCAGCAGCAGCCCCAGCGCCTGGAGTTTCCGCGCCGTCGCGATGAAGAACGGCAGGGAGACGACGGCCGCCACCAGCCAGACCAGGGTCTTGACCCACGGCTCGCCCGGCCGGCCCGCGCCCAGCCAGCCCGGCGGGTGCGCCGCGAGGTAGGCCCCGCCGATGAAGATCGCCGCGGTCAGCACGGTGTTCAGCGCCATCTGCGCGCCCCATTTCCACATCAGCGTGCGGGCAAACGCGTGGGCCCCGCCCTCGCCCTTCGCCCCGATCCACTCGGTGTAGATCCGCAGCAGGCGCACCGCGTTCGGCGGCAGCCCCCGCTCGACCGCCGCGGCCGTCCGGTCCGCCGCGCGGATCAGGTACGGCGTCAACAGCGTCGTCACCGCCGACACCGCCACCGCAACCGGGTACAGGAAGCTGCTCGTGACCTTCAGCGTCACGCCCAGCGACGCGATGATGAACGAGAACTCGCCGATCTGCGCGAGGCTCATGCCGACGTGCAGCGAGGTCCGGAGGTCCTTGCCGCCCAGGAACGCGCCGAGCGTGCACGTGAAGATCTTGCCCACCACCACCGCCAGCGTGAGCACCAGGATCGGCTGCCAGTGCTCCACCAGCATCCGCGGGTCGATCAGCAGGCCGATCGCCACGAAGAACACCGCGCTGAACATGTCGCGGATCGGCTCCACCAGCCCCTCGATGCGGTGGATCTCCCGGGTCTCGGCGATCACCGCGCCGATGATGAACGCCCCGAGCGCGACGCTGTAGCCGAGCTTCGCCGCCAGCAGCGAGAAGCCAAAGCAGAGCCCGAGCACGGTCACGACCAGCATCTCGTTGCTCCGGAACCGCGCCACGTAGCTGATCAGCCGCGGCACCGCCAGCAGCCCGCCGATCAGCGCGACCGCCAGGAACGCGCTCAGCTTCCCCAGCGTGAGCCCCACATCGCCCAGGCTCACCGTGCCCGTCATCGCGATGCCCGACAGCAGCGCGATCATCGCGATGCCCAGGATGTCCTCGATGATCAGGATGCCGAACACGAGGTGCGCGAAGCCCTCCTTCATCCGGTCGAGCTCGCCCAGCACCTTGATGATCACCGTGGTCGACGACATCGAGAGCATCGCCCCGAGGAAGATGCTGTCCATCGTGGCCCAGCCAAAGTACCGCCCGACCTCGTAGCCGAGCCAGAACAGCAGGACGATCTCCATCAGCGCCGCCAGCAGCGCGGGCGCCCCCACCGTCCGGAGCTTCCGCAGGCTGAACTCCAGGCCGAGCGCGAACATCAGGAGGATCACGCCCAGCTCTGCCAGCGTGTTGATCGTCTCCTCGTTGCGGATCAGGGCGTACGGCGGCGTGTGCGGCCCGACGATCATGCCCGCCATGATGTAGCCGAGCACCACCGGCTGCCGGAGGCGGCGGAAGACCACCGTGACGATCCCCGCCACGATCAATACCACCGCGAGGTCCTGGAGAAATGCGACTGCGTGCATGAAGAGGTGACTCTGGCTGTGATTCCACCGTCGTTGCCCGCGCGACGGGACCGCCGCACTCTCCGGCGGAATTCTGTCCCGACCTTGCCCGCCTCAACCTTTCCGTCGAGCCCGAATATCGGCCGCCCGTCTTGTCCATCACCGCCGGAAGCGACCGCGTGACCAGCTGACGACGTAAGGCGGCTGGCCCGGCTGCGGCCCACCGCGCCCGACGTTCAGCCTTCAACGGACGCCACGTCCTTCGCACCCTTCACCGCGCCCCATCGTCGGCTCGACATGCGCGGCGCGGCTGGCACCATCCGCCGGAACCGCGCCGCGGCCCACCCCATGCCAGGCCCCATTCCAGCGTCCGGCCTGTCTCCGCGCACCGCCTGGCCCCGTGGCTGGCGGTTGACCGGTGGCATCGTCGCCCTGCTGTGCCTTGCGGTGGTGGCCCGCGCCAACTTCTACGAGCGCAGGGTCGGCCTGCTTCAGATTCTCGAGCCGGAAGTCAGCTACCGCACCGACCTGCCCAAGGCCGCCGACATCACGGCCGTGCTGGCCCGCGGGGACGGCTGGATTTCGCAGCGGGACCAACGCTATCCGGCCACCCGCGACCCGATCACGCTCTGGGCCCGGTTTGACCTGCCCCCGGCGACGGCGGCCCGACGCCTCCTGGTCGAGACCAGCCCGTGGGACCACGCGGAGTTTTATGTCGTGCGCGAGGGCCGGGTTGTGGATCGCCAGCACACCGGCGCGCTGGTGCCGCCCCCCGAGCGGAGCGTGCACGTCGGGATGATCAATGTGTTCGACCACTCGGGATTCGCCTCCGTGGCCCAGGAGCCGGGAGCCCGCATCACCGTCTATGCCCGGCTGGCCACCAGCGAGGAATATCGCCACATCCGGCGCCTGCGCTTCTTCCTCTGGGACGAGCCCACCGTGCTCGCGGGCGAGCGCCGCGATCGGGTGTTTCAGGGCGTCTACGCCGGGGTCATGCTCGCCCTGATCATCTACAACCTCGGGCTGTTCGTGATGCTGCGCGAGCGCAGTTACCTGTATTATGTCGGCCTTGAGGCCTGCAACATGCTGATCTGGGGCAGCGTGTTCGGCCTGACCTCGGAGTACCTCTGGCCGCATCTGCCCGGCCTCGAGCACGTGCTCGCCTGGTTCCTCGTCGGCGTCGGGTTTTTCTCGGGCGTCCAGTTCCTGCGCAGCTACCTCGACACCGCCAAGGGCATGCCGCGCTCCGACCGGCTGCTCCAGGGGCTCGGCCTGCTCGGCCTGCTGTCCGTCCCGGTCGCGATGCTCGTGGCCCGCCGCGACGTCCTCGCCGGTCTCGCGGTCCTCGGCGCGGTGCCTTTCGCCGGCTTCTTCGTCGCGGTGGCGGTCGCGACCCTGGCCATCCGGCGCGGCCAGGGGGCGGCCCGGCACCTGCTCCTAGCCATCGGGTGCTCGACCGGAGGCACGATGATGCAGACTGCCGCGATGTTCGGGCTGCTGCCCGAAAACGACTTCACCCTGACCGGCTCCCAGATCGGCGGCGCGCTGATGGGCATCATCCTGTCGCTCGGCCTGGGCTTCCGGCTCCGCCATCTGCGGCTCGAGCTGGCGGAGCGGGAACTGGCCGAGGCGCGCCGGCGCAGCGAGCACGAGCGCGAGAAGCGCGAGCTGATCGAGGCCCAGAACCGGGAACTCGAGCGGCGCGTGAGCGAGCGGACGGCGGAGCTGGCCGCGGCCCGCGAGAAGGTGGAGGGCCTGCTCGAGAACATCCTGCCGCGCGCCATCATCGAGGAACTGAAGGCCAAGGGCATCACCGAACCCCGCCGGCACGAGGAGGTCTCCATCCTGTTCACCGACTTCTCGGGCTTCACCGAGACCGTGGCGACGATCCCGGCGCAGCGGCTCGTGCGCGAGCTGGACGAGATCTTCCGCGCCTTCGACGAGATCGCGGCGGTGCAGGGCCTGGAGAAGATCAAGACGATCGGCGATGCCTACATGGCCGCCGCCGGCCTCCCCATGCCGGCGCCGGACCATGCCGCGCGCTGCGTGAGGGCGGGCCTGGCGATGACGCGGTTCATTGAGCACCGCAACCAGACCTCCGCCATCAAGTGGAACCTGCGGGTCGGCGTGCACTCCGGCGCGGTCGTCGCGGGGGTGGTCGGCAAGAACAAGTACGCCTACGACGTGTGGGGCGACACCGTAAACCTCGCGAGCCGGCTGGAGAGCGCCTCCGAGCGGAACCGTGTGAACATCTCCGCCTACACCTACGAGCTCGTGCGCGACCGCTTCGATTGCGAATACCGCAGCAAGCTCGCCGCCAAGGGCAAGGGCGAGATCGACATGTACCTCGTCCGGGCGGAAAAGCCGGACCAGCCGGACGCCGGGAGCTAAGGCCCTTTCAATTCACATCGGCGACCACGAGGGATTGGGGACAGCGCCGCGGAGCGGCCCAACCGAGGCCGTGACTTTCGAATTCCCGAGTCCTTTCCGCATTCGGGAAGTCACCGCACGAAGATTGACGCCCGCGACCAACCGGCCGACACATTCACGCCAATGACAAACCCGCGACGCCTCCGGCTGGCCGGTACGTTCCTGCTGGCCGCGGGTCTCGTCGCGGCCGGGATCATCTACCTGCTGGCCGAACCGGAGGAAGACCGCGGGCTGCTCGGCGTCGATGTCCGCACCAACCGCGACACGCTCGACCTCCAGAAGATGGGCGGAAAGAGCTACGTCGTCTTCCACGACTTTTCCCAGTGGTTCGCCGCGCGCTGGCATGGCGAGCAGCTGGCCTACACCGTCGCCTTCCTCGCCCTCGCCGGCTTCCTCGGCTGCCGCTGGCTTGCGCGCTTCCACAGTCTCCCGCCGGCGCCAGCGGAGCCCGACGCTCGTTGAGCGTCGGGTGATGAAAGTTGAAGGTTGAGCGTTGAAGGCCGGGCGCGAGCCACCACCCAGCTTTCTCCGTCCACTGCCCACCGGCCACAGTCCACCGGTCATCGGCCGCCGCCAACCGCTCCGCCATATTCCTCTTGCAGTATATTCCGGCCTAGGCATGTTGAAACCATGGACATCGTTCAGATTTACGAATGCCTGTGCGACCGGACCCGGCTGCGGATCCTGCATCTCCTGGCCCAGGGGCCGCTGTGCGTCTGCCATTTCCAGTCGGTACTCCGGGAGCCGCAGGTGAAGATCTCCAAGCACCTCGCCTATCTCCGGGCCCGCGGCATGGTCGAGGTCGAGCGACGCGGCACCTGGATGATGTATTCCCTGCCCGCCAAGACGCCGCCGGAGCTCAGCGCCAACCTCGCCTGTCTCCAGGACTGCGTGCGCGACGAGCCCGTCTTCCGCGGCGACCTCGCCCGGCTCCGCAAGTACGCCCCGACGTTCGATCCCTGCCCCTGCGCCAAGTCATGACTGCCCCCGCCAAGCCCACCGTCCTCATCCTCTGCACCGGCAACTCCTGCCGCAGTCATCTCGCCGAGGGCATCCTCCACGCCGCCGCCGGCGACTTCCTCCACGTCGTCAGCGCCGGCTCCAGGCCCGCCGGCTTCGTGCATCCGCTGGCCATCAAGGTCATGGCCGAGATCGGCCTCGATATCTCCTCGCACACGTCGAAGCACCTGGGCGAGTTCACCTCCCAGCCGGTCGAGACGGTGATCACGGTCTGCGGCCACGCCGACCAGGCCTGCCCCATCTTTCCCGGCCAGGTCAACCGCCACCACTGGCCGTTCGAGGATCCCGCCCACGCCACCGGCACCGACGAGGAGAAGCTGGCCGTGTTCCGGCGCGTGCGGAACGAGATCCGCCGGACGTTTACCGCCTACGCCGACGGCCGCCGTGACCAGCTCAAGGCCCAGGAGCGCCCATGAAAAACAGCATCGCCAAGGGGCTCTCGTTCGTCGACCGCTACCTCACGCTGTGGATCTTCGCCGCGATGGCCACCGGCGTCGCGCTCGGGCACTTCGTGCTGCGCGACCCGGCGAAGTTCTTCGCGCCGTTCACGGTCGGCACCACCAATCTCCCGATCGCCGTGGGGCTCATCCTGATGATGTATCCCCCGCTCGCCAAGGTCCGCTACCGCGAGCTGCCGAAGGTCTTCGCCGACACGCGTGTGCTCGGCCTCTCCCTCGTGCAGAACTGGCTCGTCGGCCCCGCGCTGATGTTCCTGCTGGCCGTCACCCTGCTCCGCGACCACCCCGACTACATGGTCGGACTGATCCTCGTCGGCATCGCGCGCTGCATCGCGATGGTGCTCGTCTGGAACGACCTCGCGAAGGGCAGCCGCGAGTACGCCGCCGGGCTCGTCGCGCTCAACAGCATCGCGCAGATCCTGACCTACAGCGCCTACGCGTGGCTGTTCCTGACGGTCCTGCCGCCGTATTTCGGGCTCCAGGGCCGCATCGTCCAGATCTCGATGGTTGACGTGTTTTGGAGCGTCATGACCTACCTCGGCATCCCGTTCGCCGCCGGCGCGCTCAGCCGCGTGTTCCTCGCCGGATGGAAGGGCGAGGAGTGGTACGAGCGGGTCTTCCTGCCGCGGGTCTCGCCGCTCACGCTCGGCGCGCTGCTGTTCACGATCGTCATGATGTTCACCTTCAAGGGCGAATCCATCGTGGAGCTGCCGCGCGACGTGCTGCGCATCGCCGTCCCGCTCGCGCTGTATTTCGCGATCATGTTTTTCACGAGCTTCGCCATGGCGAAGAAGCTCGGCGCCGACTACGAGCGCTCCACCACCCTCGCCTTCACGTCCGCCGGCAACAATTTCGAGCTCGCGATCGCCGTCGCCATCGCGGTGTTCGGCCTGAATTCCGGCGTCGCCTTCGCCGCCGTCGTTGGCCCGCTCATCGAGGTGCCGGCCCTGATCCTCCTCGTACAGGTCGCGCTCCGCCTCCGCGGGAACGGCCCGGCCTAGCCCACCGCCCCTATCTTGTCCGCCATGAATACCACCCAACCCGACTCTGAAACCATCCGTGAGGAAGTCCGCCGGCACTACGGTGCGGTGGCCGCGAAGACCGAGGGCTCGTCGAGCTGCTGCTCGTCGTCCGCGCCCCGCGCGGCCGGCGGCGGGTGCTGCTCGGCCGACGCCCAGGCCCGTACGCTGGGATATTCCGAGGCGGACCTCGCCAGCATTCCTGAGGGCGCCAATCTCGGCCTCGGCTGCGGGAATCCCGTGGCGCTCGCCTCGCTCACCGCGGGCCAGGTCGTGCTCGACCTCGGCGCTGGCGCCGGCTTCGACGCCTTCCTCGCGTCGCGGCAGGTCGGCCCCACCGGCCGGGTCATCGGCGTCGACATGACCGCCGAGATGGTCGCCAAGGCCCGCGCGAACGCGAAGCGGAGCAATTACACCAATGTGGATTTCCGGCTCGGCGAGATCGAGGCGCTGCCCGTGGCCGACGCGTCGATCGACGTCATCATCTCCAACTGCGTCATCAACCTCTGCCCCGACAAGCGTCCCGTCTACCGGGAGGCGTTCCGCGTGCTGCGGCCGGGCGGCCGGCTGGCCGTCTCCGACGTCGTCGCCCGCGCGGAGTTGCCGGAGGAGGTGAAACGCGACCTCGCGCTGCACAGCGGCTGCCTCTCGGGCGCCACCCCGCTGGCGGAGCTCACCCGGATCCTCGCGGAGGCCGGCTTCGTCGACATTGGCATCAAGCCGAAGGGCAACACCGATGAGATCATCACCAGCTGGGAGTCGAAGCGCGGGTTCGAGTCCAAGGTCTTCGCGGCCGAAGTCACCGCGCGGAAGCCCGCCGCCGCCTGCTGCGGTCCCGACTGCGGTGCGTGAGGCCGGGCCCATGTCCGCCGCCGTCACCTACCGCCCGATGACCCCGGCCGACCTCGAGCCCGCTCGGCGCCTGTGGTCCGAGACCGAGGGCGTCGAGCTGGCCGAGGGCGACAGTGTCGGGGAGCTGACGCACTACCTGCGGCGCAATCCCGGCCTGAGCTTCGTCGCCATTCAAGACGGGCAGCTGGTGGGCGCCGTGCTCGGCGGTCACGACGGCCGGCGGGGATTCCTGTACCACCTGTCCGTCGCCGCCCGCGCCCGCGGCGCCGGCATCGGCCGCGAGCTGGCCCAGCGGTCGTTGGCCACCCTGCGCGAGGCCGGGCTCACCCGCGTGCTCATCCTTGTCGCACGGGACAACCACCTTGGTCGCCAGTTCTGGCAGCGCCAGGGCTGGGAAGCCCTCGAGTTCGCCGAGCCCATGGGGATCGATCTCTAGGAGCCCAAGGCAAAGGGAGGAAGGGCTGAAAATTGGGAAATTAAGAAACCGGGAAATCGGGAAATGGATCTAGCGTGGCTGGGACTCCTCTGCGCCTTGTGCGCCTCTTTGCGGCTGACCGGATTGGTCTCGCCCGCAGCTGACGGCTGAGCGCTGAACGCCGACCGCCCGTTTCCTACTCGGCGGATTCGTAGATCCCGACGAGGACGTTCGAGGTCGTGAGGTCGGCGAGCTTGCGGCCGAGCGCCTCGTAGCGCTCGCGGTGGGCGTTGAGAAAAGTCTCCCAATGCTCCCGGCTCTCCCAGCAGTCGATCGTCATCCAGCTACCATCCCCCTGCTCGGGCCGAAGCAGCCGGGTGCCGAGATAGCCCGAAGCCAGCGCGAACAGTTGCGCCCAGGAGCCCATCGAGCCATAGGCCGCCAGGAAGGCCTCGGCCCGCCCCGGGGTGACTTGGTAACGCCAGATTCGGTAGTGCATCACAGGGCGACCAGAGACCGCTAGCGACCCCCACCCCCGCGGTCGAGCCGTTATGGGCAGTCAGCTTTCGGCGACAAGCTGACCAACCCATAGACTCCGCCAGTCGCCAACACCGCCCGCCGCCTACGGCCATTCGCCTACCGCCTAAAGCCTAGAGCTTCTCGCCTTCCGCCCCACCAACCCCGCACCCGGTCCAGGCACCGGCCGGCCCAGGGCGGTTGCTTCCCCCGGGATTGAACTCCGCGCCACGGCCCGCCAACGTCCCACGCGCATGCACAAGGGCCGGCTTGAAGCGTTCAGCGACGGAGTCGTCGCGATCATCATCACGATCATGGTGCTGGAGATGAAGGTTCCTCACGGGGTCGAGCTCGGGGAACTGCATTCCATCTGGCCGGTGTTCCTCAGCTATGTGCTGAGTTTCGTGAACGTCGGCCTCTACTGGAACAACCACCATCACCTGTTCCAGGTGGTGAAGCACGTGAACGGGGCGACGCTCTGGGCCAACCTGCACCTGCTGTTCTGGCTGTCGCTGTTTCCCTTCACGACCGGCTGGATGGGCGAGAACCATTTCGCGAAGTGGCCGGTCGTGGTGTACGGGGCGGTGCTGATCCTCGCCGCCACGGCCTACTACATCCTGGTGCGCGTGCTGCTCCGCCACCACGGCACCGACTCGGCCCTCGCCAAGGCCATCGGCTCAGACTTCAAGGGCCGGATCTCCGTCGTGATCTACGCCATCGGCATCGCCCTCGCCTTCCTCACCCCGTGGCTCGGCGTCCTGCTCTACGCCGCCGTCGCGATCATCTGGCTCGTCCCCGACCGTCGGATCGAGAAGACGCTCGAGCACTGACTGCGGGTTTGATCCGAACTTGAGAACGGTCAGCAATCCGCTGCCTGCCTCGGACATGCCATTCGCCGCCAAGAGGCGCAAAAGGCGCAGAACCAAACCTGCGGAGAGCTGACCGCTCATCGCGCCTCTGCGCTTTCTGCGCCTTCTTGCGGCCACCCCGGTCCGGTGCTCGAACACGCCCACTGTCCAACGTCAACCGTCCACCGTTCCCTCCGCGCCTTCATGCGCCCGGACCTCGATCGTCGCCGTTCCGGGCGGCAGGGGATCGAGTTCCACCCGGTACTTCCCGTGCGGATGCTTGTGGTAGGTTGTCACGAGTTCCGTCGGGCTGAACGCCGCCTTGGCCTGGCGCAGCACCGCGCCACGGGCGTCGTACAACGTCACGTCGAGGTGCGTTCCGCGGGTGTCGCCGCCGCCGAGGCGCTTCAGGACGTGGCCGGTCACGACCAGCGGGCCCGCTTCGCGCTCGAGCCAGATCTTCTCAACCTTCACCACGCGCGAGTCGACCGGCGCGAGCCGGATGTGCGCCACGTCGGAGGGTGCCCGGTAAGGAGTGACGCAGCCAGCCAGCACGGCCGCGGCGAGGAGGGGGACCACTTGGATCTTCATAGCTAGAGTCGTTTCATCGAAGCCTTCGCCGCAAGCAGGCACAGAAAACCCAGGTCGATCTGCCCTTGGTTCCGGCGGTCGCGGCGGCGTGATCGCCGGCAGGTGCCACCGAGATCACGGCGGATGCACTGAGGTCACCGAACCTGGATTCGCCGGGGAGGCTGGAGCCCGCCTCCGCCTCACTGGCTCCGTGTCCTTCGCATTGGCTCGGTGTTCTCGGTGACGTCAACATGGACAGAAATGGCTTTAGAGCTCCTGTTCCTGGCGGAGATCGCCGTGACGGTGCGCCATGCGGTAGAGCGCGGGCAGCACCACGAGGGTGAGCAGCGTCGAACTGATGATCCCGCCGATGACCACGGTCGCCAGCGGCCGCTGGACCTCGGCCCCGGCGCCGGTCGCGAGCGCCATCGGCACGAACCCGAGGCTCGCCACCAGCGCGGTCATCAGCACCGGACGCAGGCGGGTGAGGCAGCCCTCCTCCACCGCCTCGTCCAGCGGCCGGCCCTCGGCCCGCAGGCCGCGGATGAACGAGATCATCACGAGGCCGTTGAGCACCGCCACGCCCGAAAGCGCGATGAAGCCCACGCCGGCCGAGATCGAGAGCGGGATGTCCCGCAGCCACAGCGCCGCGATGCCGCCGGTCAGCGCCAGCGGCACGCCGGTGAACACCAGGAGCGCGTCCTTCGCGTTGCCGAAGCTCAGGAAAAGGAGCCCGAAGATCAGCGCCAGCGCCACCGGGACCACAACCTGCAGCCGGCGGCTCGCCGAGGTGAGCTGCTCGAACGTGCCGCCATAATCCAGCCAGTAGCCGGCCGGCACCTTCACGGTCTGGTTGATCCGCTCGCGCGCCTCCGCCACGAAGCCGCCCAGGTCGCGGCCGCGCACGTTCGCGGTCACAACCACGCGGCGCTTGCCGTTCTCGCGGCTGATCTGGTTGGGGCCCGGCGCCACGTCGAGCTGCGCCAGCTCGCGCAATGGCACATACGACACGGCCAACTCGTCCTCGGTCGCGCCGTGCCCGCCGGCCCGCAGCATCGCCGGCAGCACCTGCACCTCGTCGTCGTGCAGCCGCGGCAGCGGCACCGGGAGATCGCGCAATGCATCCGGGTTCGTCCGGAGATTCTCCGGCAGCCGGACCACCAGGTCGAAGCGCCGGTCGCCCTCAAACACCTGCCCCACCGCCGTGCCGCCGAGCGCGGTCGCCACGATCTCCTGCACCTCCGCAACTGTGAGCCCGTAGCGCGCAATGGCCTCGCGGTCGAGCTGCACGGTCAGCAGCGGCAGCCCGGCGGTCTGCTCGGTCTTCACGTCCGACGCGCCCGGCACGCCCTGCAGCACGGCCTCGATCTGCTCGCCGACCGCGGTCATCACCGCGAGGTCGTCACCGTAGACCTTCACCGCCACGTCCGACCGCACGCCGGAGATCAGCTCGTTGAAACGCATCTGGATCGGCTGCGTGAACTCGTAGTTGTTGCCTGGCACCTCCGCGACCGCGGCCTCCATCGCCGCCACGAGGTCCGCCTTGCGGCGCCGCGGATCCGGCCACTGCGCGCGCGGCTTCAGCATCACGAACGTATCCGCCACGCTCGGCGGCATCGGGTCGGTCGCGACCTCGGCCGTGCCAATCTTGGAGAAGACGCGTTCGACCTCGGGAAAGGCTTTCACCGCCGCCTCCACGTCCCGCTGCATGCGGATCGACTGCGTGAGGCTCGTGCCCGGGACCCGCATCGCGTGCAGGGCGATGTCGCCCTCGTCGAGGCTCGGGATGAACTCCGTGCCCATCCGCGTCGCGGCGAGGCCGGCCAGCGCGACCAGGACGACCGCGGCCACGGCGGCCGCCGGCCGCACCGACAGCGCGAAGCGGAGCACGGGACGGTACAGCGACTTAGCCCCGCGGATCACGAGGTTGTCCTTTTCCGCCACCAAACCGGTCACAAACACCGCCACCGCCGCCGGCACGAAGGTCACCGCCAGCACCATCGCGCCAAGCAGCGCGGTAACGACCGTGAAGGCCATGGGGTGGAACATCTTTCCCTCCACGCCGGTGAGGGCGAAGATCGGAATGTACACCACCGTGATGATGAAGACGCCGAAGATCGACGGCTTCACCACCTCGGCCGTGGCGTCGGCCGCGAGCGCGAACCGCTCGGGCCGCAACAGGGTCCGGCCCAGCCGCGCCTGCTCATGGCCGAAACGCCGCAGGCAGTTTTCAATGATGATCACCGCCCCGTCCACGATCAGGCCGAAGTCGAGCGCCCCGAGGCTCATCAGGTTGCCCGAGACCCGGTTGGTCACCATGCCGGTGATCGTGAAGAGCATGGCGAGCGGGATGACCGCGGCCGTGATGAGCGCGGCCCGGAAGTTCCCCAGCAGCAGGAAGAGCACGGCGATCACGAGCAGCGCGCCCTCGACGAGATTCGCGCGCACGGTGGCGATGGTGCGGTCCACCAGGCTGGTGCGATCGTAGACCGGCTTGGCGATCACGCCCGGCGGCAGGCTGCGGTTCACGTCGGCCAGCTTGGCCGCCACCCGGGTGGCGACATCGCGCGAGTTCTCGCCGATCAGCATCGCGACCGTGCCAACCACGCTCTCGTCGCCGTTCTCGGTGGCGGCTCCCGTCCTTAGCTCCTGGCCCAGGAGCACGTCGGCCACGTCGCGCACGCGGACCGGCTGCCCGCCGCGGCGCGCGACCACGATGGCCTCGAGGTCCGCGACACCCGGCACCTGCCCGGGCACGCGGACCAGGTATTGCTCGCCGTGGCGCTCGATATAGCCGGCGCCCACGTTGCCGTTGTTGCGCGCGAGGGCCTCCATCACGTCCCGCAAGGTCAGGCCGTACGCGACCAGCTGGTCGGGCCGCGGCGTGACATGGTACTGCTTCACGTAGCCGCCGATGGTGTTGACCTCGGTGACCCCGGGCAGGTTGCGCAGCTGCGGGCGCACCACCCAGTCCTGCAGCTCGCGGAGGTCCGAGAGCGAGTAGGCCGAGCCGTCGGCTTTTCGCGCACCCGTCCGGGGCTCGACGGTGAACATGTAGATCTCGCCAAGGCCGGTGGAAATGGGCCCCATGGATGGCTCCAGGCCGGGCGGCAGCTGCGACTTCACCTCCTGGATGCGTTCGTTGACGAGCTGCCGGGCGAAGTAGATGTCGGTGCCGTCCTTGAACACCACGGTCACCTGCGAGAGCCCGTAGCGCGACAGCGACCGCGTGTAGTCGAGATGCGGCAGGCCGGCCATGGCGGTCTCGACCGGGAACGTGACCCGCTGCTCGGCCTCGAGCGGCGAGAAGCCCGGCGCCTCGGTGTTGATCTGCACCTGGACGTTGGTGATGTCCGGCACCGCTTCGATCGGCAGGCGGCGGAAGTTGTAGACGCCGAGGGCCCCAAGCCCGAGCGTGACGATGAGCACGAGCCACCGGTGGTGGATCGCAAAGCGGATGAGGGAGGCGAGCATGGCGGGTCTCCTCAGTCGACGTGCTCCGCCCCGGCCTTCCCAAGCTCGGCCTTCAGCAGAAAGCTGTTTTCGATGACGTAACGCTCCCCGGCCCGCAGGCCGCCGAGCACCTCGACCAACCCGCCGCCCCGACGCCCGAGCGCGAGCGGACGTGCCTGGTAGACATCGCCGTGCTGCGAGAACACCACCGTGAACGGATCGAGCGTCTGAATAGCCGACTCCGCCACCGCCACCGCGACCGTGCCGTCGCGGAGGGTGATCTCGGCCTTCACGTAGAGTCCCGGACGCCAGCGCCGCTCCGGGTTCGGCAGCACGATTCTTGCGATGAGGGTCTGGGCCTCGGGCGAGCTCACCGGCGAGATCCAGGAAATCACCCCGGTCGCGTCCGGTCCGCCGTCATCGGCATGAATCACCGCCGTCTGTCCCACCCGCACCCGCGCCTGGTCGCGCTTCGGCACGTTGAGGTCAACCCACACGTCGCTCAGGTCGGCGATCGTGTAAAGCGCCACGCCGTCGCCAACGGTCTCCCCGCTGTTCACGTCGCGGTCCACGATCACCCCGGCGATGGGGGCCTTCACCTCGAGCGTCGCGAGCGACTGGTTGGCCTCGACCACCGCCACCGTCTCGCCCGCCTGCACCGGGTCGCCGAAGGATTTCCGCGCCTCGCGGACAATCCCGCCAAACCGCGGAACGGCGCGGGCGACGCGGTTGCCGTTGAGCATTACCCGGCCGTACACCGAGAGCGTCTCGCGCACCTCCGCGGGCCCGGCCGTCGCGACCACCACCCCGGCGCGCTGCGCGGCCTCGGGCGTCAGCCGGGCCTGCAGCTCGGGCGAATCGTAGGTCCAGCGATGGGTGCGTCCGCCCTGCTCGGCCACGACCGTGACCGTGAACGAATGCGGCTCGGCCACCTCGTCGGCGCTGCGCGCGAACTCGGCCTCGGGCGCGAAGGCGTGGTGCTCGACGGTGCCGTCGGGACGCCGGAGCTCGACCGCCAGCTTCACGGCCGCCGGCGCGACCGCCCGGCCGTCCTGGGTGAACCAAGCGCGGAACCCGGTCTTCCCGTCTTCCGCGACGACCGCCAGCTCCAGACCGAAGCCGGCTTCCGCCAGCAGGTGCCCGCCATGCGGGCCTTTCGGCGCCTCCGTTTCGGCGCCGTGATCGTGTTCCTCCAGGGAGGCGGCGTGCCCGCGGTTGCCGGCGAGAATGTAGGACGCCATGCCCCCGCCGAAGGCGAGGATGGCCGCGATGGTAATCGGTAGCTTGAATTTCATGGAAAGGAATCAGGGTTGGGTGAGGAGATGGATCACGGCGCCCGACGGGGCGCCGGCCAGGGACTCGAGCCGGGCCAGCGCGAGGGCGTAGGCCGTCTCCGCGTCGAGGAATTCGCGCCGGACCGCGACAAGGGCGCGCTGCGCGTCGAGGACATCCATCAGCGGGAGCTGGCCCTGCTCGTAGGCATGGCGCACGGCCGCATAGGCCTCGGTGGTGGCGGGAAGCGCCTGCTCGCGGAGATTGCGCGCCGCCTGGTGCGAAACGGCGAGATCCTGCCACGCCGCCGAAAACGCTGTCCGGAGTTCCACCTCGACCGCGCGCACGCCCAGCTCGGCGCCGGCCAGGGTCTCGCGCGCGGCGCGGATGTTGCCCTGGTTCTGGTTGCGGGCCGGCAGCGGCACGGAGACGCCGGCGACCAACCCGGCGTCGGAGCCGTCGCGCAGAAAACGCAGGCCGCCGCCGACCGTGACGTCAGGCACACCCTGCGACTGCTCGAGCGCGAGCGCGGAGCGCCGGCTATCGATCTGGCGGCGTTGCAGCGCCAGGCGCGGATGCTGGTCGAGGCGGGACAGTAGTTCGGCCCGATCCGGCAGGGCGTCCGGCACTCGCAGGACTCCAGCCACCGCGCCGACTTCGTCCGGCTCCCCGCCCCAGGTGGCGGCCAGGGTGGCCTGGGCGACGGCGAGCGACGCCTCGGCCCGCGCGTGCTCCGTCGCGGCGGCGGCCAAGGCGGCGCGGGTGCGTGCCGACTCCGCCGGCGAGGCGGCACCGGCTTTCACGCGTTGGTCGACCGCGGCGACCATCTCGCGGGCCAGTCGGAGGGGCTCCGTCGCGAGTTCAAGGCGCGATTGGGCCGCCAGAGTTTCCAGGTAGGCCGAGGTGGTCGCGGCCAGCAAGTCGGCGCGACGGACCGCGACCTCTTGGGTGGCGGCGGCGCGCTCGCGGCCCGCCAGGGCGACGCGTTTCTCGCGCTTGCCCCCGCGCTACAGCGTCTGGCTGGCCTGCACCGTGGCCTCGAGGCTGCGGACGCCCTGGACCGCGCCGGTGCCGGCGAAGTTCTCGAGCGCGAGCGCGGAGCGCCGGCTATCGATCTGGCGGCGTTGCAGCGCCAGGCGCGGATGCTGGTCGAGGCGGG
>JAFEGX010000080.1 GCA_018239675.1 Verrucomicrobiota bacterium | reverse complement strand
TCGACCTGGCGGCGGAAGCGGACCTGCGCCTCGGCCAGCAGCTCGTGCGCCTTCGGCTGCAGCGAGGCGGCATCGTACCGGCCGATGGACTCGGCGTATTCCTTCAGCGCGGTCAGCACGCCGACAATTTGAAGGTGCGCCTCGGGGAAGAACGGCGACGACGGCCGCGCCGGCATGTCGCCGACCTGCGCGATGAACATCCGCCCCGCCGCCTGCCCGCAGAAGTAGGGCTGCGGCTCCTGGTAGAAGGGCAGATCGCGGAAGCTCCGCAGCGGCGAGACGATCAGGGCGTCACGGTAGTTCTTCGCGGCGAGCTCGCGGGAGTAGTACAGGTTCTTGATCATCTCCCACTTCTCCTCGGGCCGGGGCGCGGTCCGCGCGATGCCGATCATCGTGCCGCCCCACGCGCTGGTGCGCCGGCCGCCGCGCTCCCACGCGGGCACGGGCATGAGCTTCACCTTGCCGGCCAGCTGCGGCAGGTCGCGCTTCCACGCGCCCGCCAGCCAGTCCGGCATCAGCGTGCCGACCACGTAGCCCTCGACGCGGAGGCGGTTGCCCGCCGGTGTGAAGTCCCCGGCATCCGCCGCCACGCGGTTCGGGCCGGCGAACCAGCCCACGAGCCGTGCCAGGATCTCGGCGTTCCGCGGGGTGTCGAGCGTTGGCCGGCCCGCGTCGTCGAAGAGCTTCGCGTCCGCCTGCAGCATCACCATGTCCAGAAAGCCGCCGTTCGTGTTCCAGCCCGAGATCAGGTAGCGGTCCGGCTGGCCGTCGCCGTCGCGGTCGGCCATCAGCGGCCGCAGGACGCGGAAGTAGTCGTCCCAGGTCTCGATGCCTGACACGTCGATGCCGGCCGCCTCCACGAGGTCGGCGCGGTAGCCGAGCAGCACGGGGTGGAAGCCGATCGGCAGGCCGAAGATCCGGCCGCGCGAGCTCCACGGGGTGAAGACCGCCGCCGGAATCTCGTTGAGCAGGCCCGCCGCGCGCACCCAGTCCGTCAGGTCGACAAACCCGACCTCGTCCAGCGGGCCCACGAAGGCCCGCGAGGCCATGTTGCGCTCGATCTCGATGATGTCCGCGGTTGGCGTGCCGGCGAAGAAGCCGCCCAGCATCCGGCGCTGCAGCGAGGAGTATTCGATCTGCTGGACCGTGACGTGGCTCCCGGGATGGGCCGCGTTCCAGCGGTCGAAGATCGGCTGGTACTGCTCGACGCTGGTGGCGAGGAAGGTCCACAGCTGGGTGCCGGTCGGCTCGCGGACCGGCAGGAGCGCGACCGTGATGCTCGAGACGACGGCCAGACCGAGGATGATCCAGGCGCCGGGTGAAAGCGCGCGGGTCCAGCGGGCGCGGAGGGTGGACATGGGGCGGTGGGCGCGGGGTGGGACGCGGTCGTGGTCAACTGAAACGGTCACCGCGCGGCGCACAAGCCTGCTGTCGGTGCGCGCGCTCATTCACGCCGCGCCGGCGCATGTTCGGCGCGCGACCGCGCGGCGACGCGGGCAGCCTTGAACCGGCTTGGGCCGCGCTTGAAGCTCGCGCCTCGCCCGCCGCGGCCCGCGAGTCTGGAACCGCCGCGGGTGAATGATCCGGCGGCCGGTCGGTCGCTTTCCCGTTGTGCCCGCCGCCGCGGGACGCCACGGTTGCAGGGTCTCGGACCCGGGGTCATCCTTTCGCATGAAGTCGAAGAAAGTCGCCAAGGACCGTGTCGGCGCCGCCCTGGTGGGCTGCGGTGGCATCGCGAAATCCCAGCATCTGCCCAATCTCGCGCGGGCACCGAATCTCCAGCTCCTGGCGGTGTGCGACGTGGACGAGCGCGCCGCCCGGGCGGCCCAGGCGGCCTATGCGGTGCCGCGGATGACCACGCGGTTTGAGGAGATCCTCGCGGATCCGGAGATCGACCTCGTGGTCGTTGCGACCAAGGAAGACGCGCAGGTTGAGCTGACCTGCCGCGCGCTCGAGGCGGGGAAGCATGTCTACGTCGAGAAACCGCTCGCCACGACGCCGGAGGACTGCCGCAAGGTGGTCCAGGCGCAGGGCCGGCACCACCGGCTCGTCCAGGTCGGCTTCAACCGCCGGTTCGCGCCCGCGTGCCGCGAGGCGCGGCGCATCCTCGCGCCGCGCGGCGGGCCGACCAACATCCATTTCCGCATCAGCGACGAGTACTGGAGCTGGGGCCGCGCGTACCCGCCGGGCGTGCGGGTGATCCAGGAGGCCTGCCACGTGTTCGATCTGCTGCGCTGGCTGGCCGACTCCGAGGTGGCCTCGGTGTACTGTGCCAGCGCTCGTCCCGATGACGAGATCTACGCCCTGAAGTTCACGTCGGGCTGCGTCGCGACCGTGATGTGCACGGGCGAGGTGACGCTGGACCTCCCGAAGGAGCGCATCGAGCTCGTCACGCGCCGGCCCGGCGCGCTGATCATCGAGGAGTACGTGGAGCTCCGGACCTATGGCTGTCCCGACGAGCCGCCGGTCTTCCGGTTCCCCGGTCACACCCATCCCGACAGCGAAGCCACGCACAAGTACCTGTTCGAGCAGCTGGGCGCCGAGGCGCTGGCAGCGTTCCGCAAGGCGCGGTGGCAGCTGCGGAACCAGGAGGAGGCCGGCGAACTCAATCCCCACGACGCCGAGCTGCGGCGGTTCCTGGAGCAGCGCTTCCCGCACACGAACTATCTCGTCGACAAGGGCTGGCGCGCCGCGCTCGGTCACCTGGCGGACTGCATCCTGGGCCGCGCGGCGTTCGAGGGCCCGGGCCCGCGCGACGCGCTGGCCGCGAACCTGCTCGCACACGCGGCAATGCGGAGCCGCGAGACCGGCGAGGTCGTGCGCCTCTAAGCGCCGCCGGTGGTCGGAGTCCGGCAGGGCGGACGCCTCAGGGCTGTTTCGCAGGGGCGGGCGGAACCCGCAGCCAGGACCACGGCACGAGGCGGAGGCGCAGTTTCGAGAGATGGCGCTGCTCGCCGGTGCTGGCGCAATAGGCCAGCAGCACGCCTTCGTCGGTGAAGTGGATGGCCGTGTAGCAGTACCAGCCGGTCGGGTCGTCCTCGAGCACCTGCCGGTCTGGCCAGGTCCTCCCGCCGTCGGTCGAATACGCGAGCACCAGCGGCGTGCGCTTGCCGGGCTGGAACGGGAAGCGGCCGGAGTGGTCGTTGTAGATGGCCAGCAGGCAGGCGGATCCCGGCAGGCGCTTGATGCCGGCCGGGGAGCGCGGCGAGACCAGCTCGGTCGGGGCGGGCGGACTCCACGTGAGCCCCGCGTCGGTCGAACGAAAACCGAACTGGCAACCCTGGTCGGTGCGCGCCCAAGAGAAGAGGGTGCCGTCCGCCAGCTCGACGACGCCCGGCTCCTCGAGGCCGGAATAGCCCCCGACCGGGATCGTCCACCACGTGTCGGACTCCCGCCAGGTCCGGCCTTCGTCGTCCGAGTAGTACCAGAGAATCAGCGACCGGCGGTCCCACGACTCCGGCGCGTCGACGGTGCCGGTGACCCGGTAGGAACTCAGCGCCAGCACGAGCCGGCCGGTGCGCAGCTGCACGACGCGGTCGTTGTTCAGCTCGAAATAGCCCGGCGCGCGGGTGATCGGAAGGGCGGGGCCCCACGTCTGGCCCTCGTCGTGGGACAGGCGCAGGAACGGGTGGCAGTCGAGCCAGTTGTTCTTCTTGGCCAGGTAAAACAGCGCGAGCGCCCCGCTCCGCAGGCGGAGCAGCGAGGCGCTCATCAGGTTCCGGTTGTCGCCGGTCGGCACGACGACCCGCGCGGCGCTCCAGGTTCGGCCGTGGTCATCGGAGTGGATCTCCGCGATCGCCGAGGGGCTCGAGTCATCGCCGCCGCCATCGAATTGGGAGAAACAGAAAATGATCCGGCCCGACGCCAGGGTCGCGAACGAGCCCTCCGAGTTGCGCGGGTGCGCGGCCGTCGGCTCGAGGTCCCAGGGCGGCGGCAGGGCCGGACCGGCCGCCGCCAGCCGGCCGGCCGAAATGGTCAGCCCCAGGATGAGCAACACCGGACAGAAGGATCGAATTGCGGCGCCTGTTGTTCGAATCATGGCGTGCCGTCCCGACGGACCGCCGCGGAGAGGGGACAAATTACGCCGGCTCATGCTAGGGGCGGGGAATGGGCAGGTCGGCCAGTGGCACCCGCCGAAGGCGGAGTCGGGACAGGAGGCCGAGCCGGTCGTTGCCGGCGGTGTAGGCAAGGAGGACGGCATCGCCGGTGAAATGAACCGCGGTGTAGCAATACCAGCCGGCGAGGTCATCCTCGATCACGTGGGAGGGGCCCCAGGTTCGGGCGCCGTCGGCCGAGAACGCGATCACCAGGGGCGCGCGGCGGCCGGCCTCAGGCGGTTTGGGCACCCGGCCCGAGTGGTCGTTGAAGATCGCCAGCAGCACTGGCGAGTCCGGCAGGCGCTTGATGCTGGCCGGGGAGTTTGGCGAGTGAAGGTCGGTCGGCCACGGCGCGCTCCAGGTGGTGCCATTGTCCGTTGACCGCGTGGCCCACTGGACGCCGACATCGGTGCGCGCCCAGCCAAAGAGAGTGCCGTCGGCAAGCTGGACCACTCCCGGCTCCTGCAGGCCCGAGCCGCTGCGCACGGGCAGACCCCACCAGGTGGGCGAGTCGTGCCAGGTCTGGCCTTCGTCGTCGGAATAGAACCAGAGGTCGACGGCGTGAGGGTCCCACGACCGCGGGTCGTCGACCGTGTCGCGGCTGCGGTGGAATGCGAGCGGGACGATGAGCCGGCCGGTGGTGGTCTGGATGACCCGGTCATTGTTGAGGACGAAGTAGCCGGGGGCGGTCGTGACGGGCCGGGGCTCGGACCAGCTGGCGCCCTCGTCGCTCGAGATGGACATGAGCGGGTGGCAGTCGAGCCACTTGGCGCGCTTGACGCAGTAGAAGCGAGCCAGCCGGCCGGAGGCGAGGCGCAGGAGCGAGACGCTCATGACGTTCTGGTACGGGCCGGTCGGGACGACGACGCGCGGCTCGCTCCAGGTGCGACCCTGGTCGTCCGAGTAGATTTCGGCGATGGCCGACGGGCTGTGGTCTTCCTGGCCGCCGCGGAACTGGGAGAAGTCGAAGAGAATGCGGCCGGACCGAAGCGTGACGAAGGCGCCCTCGGTGTTGCGGGGATGCTCGGGAGTTGGATCCAGATCGTGGACGTCGGATCGGTTGGGGAGTTCACCGCCGCGGGCCAGCTGGGCGATAGGGACCAGCGCAATCGCAACCAGCAGAGTGGCGCGCCGTCGGGCGGAGCGGGACGTCATGGGGCAGGGTAGGAAGACGGGCAAGTCCGCAGGCATTCGGACCTGGTGTCAAAGGAACATGCCAGTTCGGGCTTCCACCGCCGTGCCCGGTTGCCAGCGCTGATCGGACGAGCCTCTCACCCGGCGCAGTGGGCATCGCTCGGTTTACGGCGAGTAGGTGACGGTGCGGACTCCCTCGATGCCGGTGACGGTGACGGCTTCGCCCTGCGTGTAGGCGCGGGGATAGATCTCGTTCGCGACCGTGGAGAAGTCTTTCACGTACGATGTAACGCCGACCAGCGCGCCGAGCGAGACGGTCGAACGGCCGAATTCCATGAAATACTGGTCGGCGGCGGCCGAGAGCTGGCGGGCGTTGCTGAGGACGATCTTGTCCTGCGACGATTGCCGGATCTTCTGAAACGCCGGGACGGCGAGGGCGGCGAGCAGGCCGATGATCACCACCACGATCATGATTTCCACGAGCGTAAAACCGAAGGCAATGCAGGAGCGCTTCATGGGTTGGGCCTCGGGCGCAGGACCATAACGACTCGGAGCGCGAGGGGAATGATATTCGTTCCAGTTACTCAGCTGGGAGTGCTGCGCTTGAAGTAGGTGGTGTTTTGCCCTAGGGAAAAGGTGCCGCGGGTCACGCAAGGACCAGCGGCCGCATGTTCCCCCCGACCCCGGTGTTTTCCAGGTGGCGTCACTTCGCCCGGAACGGCGTGACTTTCGCTCTTGCGGCGACGGCCCTCGGTTTCGCCGGCTGCATCTCGTCACGCTACCGGATGAACCGGGAGGCAGACCGGCGGCCGGTTCCGGCGCTGAATCTCCCCGGCGACTCGGCGGTCGTCGCGGCCCGTCTGGACGCGGTGGTGGTTTACCGCGGACCGGGCTCGTGGAAGCGCGACGCGTACTGGGATGAATATGTGGTGACGGTCGCCGGCCGCGGCCCCGGGCCGGTCACGGTGGAGTCGGCCACGCTGACCGGTCGCGCGACGGCGGCGGTTGCACCCGGGACGGATCCCTGGGCGCTGGAGAAGGCGAGCCGCACGCTGCTCGCGCGCAATTTCGACCTCGGCAAGGACGTCGTGGTTCACCTGGGCGGCGGCTTCGTGGTCATCACGGGGACCGCGACGGCGGCGTTTACGGTCGCGGCGGCGACCGGGGCCGGCTGGGGCTCGTTCGGCGCGGCGGCCGTGGCGGGGGCCGTGGTGGCGCCGGTGTTCGTGGGCGCCTCGATCTACCGCAACGTCAGCGGCAAGCACGGCGTCGAGCGCGAGTTCGCGCGCCGCCGGCTCGTGCTGCCCGCGACGGCGACGCCGGAGCATCCGGCGCAGGGCAGCCTGTTTTTCCCCATCACCCCGGGCCCGCGGCGGCTGACGCTGCAGGGGCAAGCCGACGGCCAGCCGTTCTCGGTCACCATCGACCTGGCGGCGCTGAAGGACCTGCATCTGAAAATGCCGGTGAAGCCCGAGCCGGTGGGACAGGGAAAATAGGAAACCGGGCACAAGGCGGGTTCAGCCCGGGAGCGGGGCGGTGCGGCAGACCTGGAGGAAGGCATCGAGGCCGGCCTTGGGCGTGGCACCCTGGTACCAGGCGGCCACCACCGGCACCTGCAGGCTGCGGTCGGCCAAGGGCGTCATGACCATCTTGCGGCGACGTGCCCGCTCGGCAAAGAGGGTGGGCAGCACGGCGACGCCGAGGCCCGCGGAGGCCATCTCGAACACGGTCAGGGCCTGGTCGCTGCAGAAGATCACCCGGGCCGGCGTGCCCGCCTGGTCGCCGAGCTGGGTCACCCGCTCGACGATGCCGGCCGGGTCATTGTACAGCGCCAGCCGGTGCGCCAGCAGGTCGCGCAGCTGCGGCCGCCGCAGCCGGGCAGCCGGGTGGTCGGGCTGGGTGAAGAGCGCATAGCGGAGGGTGAAGAGCACCCGCGAGGCCAGCGGCGCGGACACCGGGCGCACCAGGCTCGAAAGGCAGAGATCCACGGTGTGGCTGAGCAGCGACTCGGTCACCTGATAGTGAGAGAGCTCGCGGACGATCACTTGGTACGAGTCATGGCCGCCCAGGAAGCGACTGAGGAGGCCGGGCAGCATGACCGAGGCGAGGAAGGGCTGGATGCCGAGGCGCAGCTCGGGCAGGCCCGCATAATTGCGATGCCGGACGTCGCGCCGGCAGGTCTCGACCTCGCCCAGCAGGCGGCGGGCGGTCACTAGCAGGCGCTCGCCCGCCCGCGTGGGCACGACCCCCCGCGAGCGGCGCTCGAGAAGGCGGGTGCCGAACTCGTCCTCCAGGTTTCGCAGCTGGGTGGAGAGCGACGGTTGGGAGACATGGCATTCGGCCGCGGCCGCCGTGAGGCTGCCCAGCCGGGCGATGGACTCGAAGTAGCGCAGCTGAAAGAACTCCATCTCCCACCCGTATAGAAAAAACCAATAGGGTGATAGAAAAAAGATACCGGTGATGGCTTTCCTGGCGACCGATAAGCCAATAAGAGGACCATCCCCCATGTGTGGTATCGCTATAAATTATGAGACGCCCCAATCCATTTCCCCGGCGCCGGAAGGGTCACCGCGTGAGGTTGTGGCGCGGATGGTGGACCGACTCCGGCACCGGGGACCCGACGGGTGCGGTGTGGTGACGCGGGGGCGGGTGGCGCTGGGCCACACGCGCCTGGCGATCATGGACCCGGCGGGCGGCGCGCAGCCGCTGCGGCAGGGTGACGGCGACCGGTACGTCGTGGCGAACGGCGAGATCTACAATCACGCCGAGCTGCGGCGGCGGTTCGCCGGCCGGCACCGGTTTGCGACGGGCAGCGACGCCGAGGTGCTGCTGCCGGTGAGCGAGGGTCCCGCGGAGGCCGGGATGCGCCAGCTGGACGGGATGTTCAGCTTTGTGGTGTCGGACGGGCAGGGCCTGCTGGCCGCCCGCGATCCGCTTGGGATCAAGCCGCTGTACTACGGCCGGCGCGGCGATTCGCTGCGATTTGCCTCCGAGGTCGGCGCGCTGGTGGAGGAGGTGGACGCGGTGCAAATTTTCCCACCGGGTCACTGCTATGTGGAGGGGCGCGGATTGGTGCCGTACCATCATCTGCCGCGGCGGGCCGGGTGGGTGCGGGACCTGGCGGCGGCCCGGCGGCTGGTCCGGGAAACGCTCGCGGCGGCCGTGCGATCGCACCTGATGGCCGACGTGCCGGTGGGCGCGTTCCTTTCCGGCGGCCTGGACTCGACGCTGCTCGCGCTGCTGGCGCGGCGGGAACTGCCGGAGCTGCATACCTTCGCGGTGGGCCTGCCGGGATCGCCGGACCTCGCGGCGGCCGAGCAGGCGGCGGCGGTGATTGGCTCGCGCCATCACCGCTGCGAGCTGAGCCGGGACCTCGTGGCGGAGGCGCTGGAGGAGATCGTGGGCGCGCTGGAGTCGTATGATGCGGCGCTGGTCCGCTCGGCGGTGCCGACCTGGTTCGTGGCGCGGCTGGCGGCGGGCACGACGACGGATGCGGGGCGGCGGATCAAGGTGGTGCTCACCGGCGAGGGCGCGGACGAGCTGTTCGCGGGCTACGAGTACCTGCGGCCGCTCCGGGGCGCGGCGCTCGAGGACGAGTTGCACCGCCTGCTGACGGCCCTGCACCATCTCAATCTCCAGCGGGTAGACCGGATGACCATGGCCCATGGCCTCGAGGCCCGCGTGCCGTTCCTCGCGACGGGCGTGGTCGACCGGTTCCTGCGCATCCATCCCGACCTCAAGGCGGCCGCGGCGCTGGGCCGCGAGAAGGGCCTGCTGCGGATGGCATTTGACGGTGAGCTCCCGCGGGAACTGCTGTGGCGCCCGAAGCAGGAGTTCGCCCAGGGCAGCAGCGTGTCGGCGCTCCTGGCCGGCATTGCCGCGGCGCGCGTCAGCGAGCGCGAGTGGCACGAGGCGCAGGAAGCGGGCCTGCCCGTCGCCAGCCGCGAGGAGCTTTGCTATTATCGCATCCTGGAGCGTCGCCTCGGCGGCCGGATTCCGGCCGGGGTGATCGGGCGCTGGCAGGGCCCCGTTTTATGAACCCACACCAACCCGACATCCCCCTCGATCCCAACCCGGCCGTCGCGGGTCCGCCGCCGGTGGCTGCCCGGGTCCGGAACAACTACCGCCGGGCGGTCGCCGCCGGCGGCTACGACCTCTATTCGCCGACGCGCGCCGGCAAGCACGACGCGGTGCGCATCTTCTGGGAGGACCAGATCCGGCGGCGGTTCCTGCGGCCCCACCTCCTGCCGTGGGCCGGCCGGACGGGCCGGCCCCTGCGGGTGCTGGACCTTGGGTGCGGCTCGGGCCAGGGGTTCTCCCTGCTGTCGCAGATCGAGCGGGAACCGCGCAGCCTCCTCCTGCACGAGGAATGGGTTATCGGGCCGGGCGAGATTGAGTACACCGGCGTGGACCTGAGCGAGGCGATGGTGGCGAAGGGTCGCGAGAACTTTGCCGGGTACGACAACGTCTTCTTCTTCCAGGCCGACCTGAACGAAGGCCTCGGCGCCCTGAACCGCGAGTCGCCGTTCGAGATTTACTTCTCCAGCTACGGCTCGTTCTCACACCTCAGCCGCGTGAAACTGACCCGGCTGCTGGCGGAGATCTCCCGCCATGCGCAGCCCGGGGCCCTGGTCGTGCTGGACCTCAACGGCCGCTATTCGATCGAGTGGCCCGAGTACTGGACGGCGCGGACCGAGGCCGAGAAGGTGCGCGACTACACGATGAACTACCTCTACCTCGGCGATCCCGAGGCGATGGCGGAGGCGGATCACTTTCCGCTGCGGTTCTGGACCGGGGCGGAGGTCCGGCAGCTCGCGGTTCGCGCCAGCCAGCTGAGCGGGGTCGGCCTGACCCTGGTGGACCAGATGGACGTGTCCGTGCTCGTGGGGCGCCACGTCGACACCGCGCAGTACCACCCGGCGCTCCCGCCGCTGCGGAGCCGGGTGAACTCCCTGCATCAGGACTTTGTGCGGACCGACCTCGACCAGCTCCTGGTCCCGCCGGAACTGGCGGGACAGCACCCGCTGGTCTCGCCCGGGCTGGCCCAGCTGATCCGCAGCTGGAACACGCTGGTCGGCTTCACCCGCCGACGGCTCGAGCGGCCGGTGCGCTTCACGGACCTGGCGGACTGGACGCATTACCCGCCCGGCCTCCAGTTCGCCATCATGGGAATGGACCGCCTGATCGCCGACGCCTCCTGGATCCAGAACGGCGATGCCCGGGCGAACCTCGTCGAGCCGCAGCTGGCGTACCTCCTGCGGAGCCTCGAGATCGGCCTCCAGCAGGGCATCGGCTGCGGCCACGGGCATCTTGCCCTGTTCCGCGTCGGGAGCGGGTCATGATCGAGCTGGCCGGCCTGAGCAAGCGCTTCGGGGCCGTGACCGCCGTGGACGAGGTCACCCTGACGGTGGACGCCGGCGAGACGATGGTCCTGCTGGGCACGTCGGGGTGCGGCAAGACCACGACCCTGCGCATGATCAACCGTCTCGTCGTGCCCAGCGCCGGCACGGTCCGGGTCGCGGGCCGCGACGCGGCCGCCACTGATCCGGTGGCGCTGCGGCGCAAGATTGGCTACATGATCCAGGGCGTGGGGCTGTTCCCGCACCGGACGGTCGAGGAGAACATCCTGACCGTGCCGCGCCTCATCGGCTGGGGCACCGCCGAGTCCCGGCGCCGCCTGCACCAGCTCACGGAGATCGTGAACCTCGAGCCGGCGCTGCTGCCGCGGCTGCCCCACGAGCTTTCCGGAGGCCAGCGCCAGCGCGCCGGCCTGGCCCGGGCGCTGGCGGCGGACCCGCCGATCGTGCTCATGGACGAGCCGTTCGGCGCGCTCGACCCGCTCACCCGGCAGCAGGTGCGCCGGGAGTTCCTGCGTGTCGAGTCGCTGGTGAACAAGACCATCGTGCTGGTCACGCACGACACGGCCGAGGCGGTGGAACTCGGTTCGCGGATCTGCCTGATGGCAAAGGGGCGGATCGAGCAGGTGGGCGCGCCGGCCGAGCTGCTGTTCCGGCCCCGAACCCCGTTCGTGGAGGATTTCTTCGCCGCGGGCCGCCTGCAGCTGGAGTGGATGGCGGTGCGGATGGCGGAGCTGCCCGGCGCGGGACGCTTGCACGGTGAGGGCCTCGGTTCTCTAACGGTGGCGGAGGCGCTGGCCCGGCTCGAACGAACCGACGAGGCGGCGTTCAACGCCGTGCTGAAGGAGTTCTTCGCTCATCGCCGGAAACGGGCCGGTGGTCCGGCGGAGGCGGCGCCATGATGCCGGCGGTGGTGGAGTTCTGGCGGGCCAACCACGCGGCGCTCGGGCAGCGCGTGGTGGAGCACCTGCAGCTGATGTTTCTCGCGCTCCTGGCGGCCACGGTGGTGGGTCTGCCGGCCGGAGTGGTCGCGGCGCGGGTCCGCTGGCTGGCCGGACCGTTCCTCGCGCTGGCCAATCTCGTGCAGACGATTCCCAGCGTTGCGCTGCTGGGCTTCCTGCTGCCGTTGTTCGGGGTCGGGCAGGGCACCGCCAGCGTCGCGCTGTTCCTCTACGCGTTGCTGCCGATCATCCGGAACACCATCACCGGCCTCGTCGGCGTCGCGCCGGCCGTGGTGGACGCGGCCCGGGGCATGGGCATGAGCGAGCGCCAGGTGCTGCTGCAGGTCGAGCTGCCGCTGGCCCGGCCGGTGATCTTCGCGGGCGTGCGGACCGCCGCGGTCATCAACGTGGGCGTCACCACCCTGAGCGCGCTGGTCGGGGCGGGCGGCCTCGGGACCTTTATTTTCCGCGGCCTGGCCACGAACAACACGGCGGTGATCCTGCTCGGCGCGATCCCGGCGGCCGCGCTGGCGTTGGCGGCGGACGGGGTCCTGGCCGCGGTCGAGCGGGGTTGGCGGCGCGGACGGGCGGGCGTGGGGCTGGCCGCCGCGGCCGGGACGGTGGCCGTGCTGGCGGCAATCGCGTGGCCGGCGGGCGTTGGCCCCGGGCGGCCCACGGCGCCCAGGTTCGGATTCACGGCGGAGTTCATGGAGCGGGCGGACGGTTACCAGGGCTGGCGGAAACATTACGGGCTGCCCGCGATGGAGACGCGGGAGTTTGACCCCGGCCTGCTCTATGAGGCGCTGCGGGCAGGCGAGATCGATGTTGCCTGCGGCTTTTCGACCGACGGCCGGATTGGCGCCTTCCAGCTGCGCCAGCTCCGCGACGACCGCAGTTACTTTCCCGTGTATGCGGCGGCGCTGCTGGTGCGGCAGGCCGCATTGAAGAGCCACCCGGACCTCGGCCGGCTGCTGACTTGCCTGCAAGGGGCGCTGGACGAGACCCGGATGCGCGAGCTCAACCGGAAGGTGGACCGCGATGGAATGCCGCCGGCGCGGGTCGCGGCGGAGTTTCTCGCCGAGTGGGCGCCGCGGGCCGGCGTGCCCTGGTCGGAGGCGGCCGTCCGGGCGAAAGACCGCCTGGCCGGGCCGGAGGAGCTGGTGGTCGGAACGAAGAACTTCACCGAGCAGTATGTGCTCGGCCAGATCGTGCGGCAGCTGATCAACGGTGCTTCGCCGCTTCGGGCGGGACTCAAGTCCGGCCTGGGCGGGACGGCGATCTGCGTGCAGGCGCTGCAGCGGGGAGACATTGACCTCTATCCCGAATACAGCGGCACGGTGCTCGCGACGGTCCTGAAGCCGCCGCCGGACCGGTTGCGCGGGCTGCTGACCCGGCCGGCTGAAGCGGCGACCTATCTTCGGTCCGAGCTGGCGGCGCGTTTCGGCTTCGCCTGGGTGGCACCCCTCGGCTTCAACAACACCTATGCGTTGCTTGTGCGCGACGACGACCCGGCGTTCGCCTCGGTCCATTCCGTGTCGGATTTGGTTCCGCTGCTGGGCCGCTGACGGATGGCCCGGAAGGGCCGGGGAAGGTGCCGAGACGACCTGGTGGAGTGGGATGCGGCGCGAGCGTGGGGGAGCCGGAGCCTGCCCGGCGGATCGCGAAACTCGGCACGGTCAAGTCGGCGCACCGGGGAGAACAACCTGAGCCTCGGGGGGGCAAATTTCCCGGCTAGAGCGTTCCAACAAAACTTGCAGCCGCAAAGACGCGCAAAAAGCGCAAGAACTGGTCGCCACAGCATCTCGCCCTACTAAGGCAATGACCCGAGGTAAACGATCCCTCTGCCGCTGGAGCTGGAGTCGGATTGAGCTGCTTTTTTGCGCCTCCTTGCGGCTACACCACAATGGAATTCGCTCTAGTGCTCGGCGACCGCGGTTTCGACCCGGGCGACGGCGCTGACGTAGTTGACGTAGGACTGGGCGACGACGGCGCGGACCTTCGGCCACGACTCGAGCGTGGCCTTTGCGACGGACTGCAGGTTCAGCTTGAGGGCGGCTTCCTGGGTGCGGGCATCTTTCAGCGCCTCGTTGACGCGCTCGCGGAGCTGTTCCGGCTTGCTCGCCAGGTGGCGGGCGAGTTCGCGCAGCGAGCTCGCGGCCGAGTCGATGCGCGTCTGGACATCCAGGTAGAGCTGGTTTCGGGCGGCGAAATCGTAGCACTCGATGGCGCTGGGCGCCGAGGCTTCGATGAGCTTGTTCGAGATCGACTTCCCACTGCCGTCGGCGGCGATGCCGATCTGGGCGCGGGCGGCGGGAGCTAGGCTGATGAGGATCAGGCCGGCGATAATCCATGTGCGGGTGGCGAACGGTGGGTTCATGACTATTTCCTCTGTGGTTTGTGACGGCCGGGCCGGAGCGGCCAGGCCGTCGGTGCGTGCCGGAACCGCGATGGACCGACCGCGAATCACTTTGCTCCCATTTGGCCGGAGATTTTCCCGTTCGTTGCAATTTTCCACGCCGCGTCTGCTCGCCGCCGCCGTGGACATTGAAATTCGCACGACAAATCCTAGTGAGCCGCGCTTCGGCGGCGCCCCGTCGGCTGATTTCCGTCGATCTCGACATGGACACCCGGCGTTCACCTTTGCTTGGATGGTCGGGCCGGAAACTTCCTAATTTTTCGCTGACTGTCGCGTATTCCCATAGGACACTATGCCTGTTTTCCGTCGCATGAATCTTCAGGGGCCCCTTCTCGCCACGCGTCTCGCGGTCCTTGGCCTGGCGGCTCCGATGCTGCTGGCGGGATGTCTCTATTTGGGATTCGGCCACGAAGCGCAGCGGGAGAAACTGCGGTTGGACGAATTTGTGGCGAATCTTGAGGCGAAAGTGGCTCAGGAGAGGTGGGTCGACGTGCCGGTGCCGGGCGGGAGCGGCCATGCGTGGCTTGAGCGGCGGGCCATGATCGCGCGGTCGGACCGCGAGCAGCTGGACGAGATGAGGCTCGGCTATCGCATGACTGAGTTTCGCCGCGCGCTGGCCGAGCAGTTTTTGGTGCGGGGCGGTTGGATTCTGCTGGGACTGGTTGTGTGTCATGGACTGCTGGTTCGGTTCGACCAGCGCATGACTGCAACTGCGGGCTAGGGTGAGGTTCACCGCCAAGGGCGCGAAGAACGCGAAGAATGGGTTGGGAGGCGCGGGGCTCGCGTGCTGGCGGTCATGGTGGGCACTCTAGATCCGGGCGTCTACTCAGCAAAAGTCAGCGGGGTTGGCGGGGCCGGCGGAATTGCATTGGTCGAGATCTACGAGGTAAGGTGAGCGCGGTGTGGAGGCCGGGGTTTCATGGCGCGACGCATCGCCCGCGATCGCTTTGCGGCGTGGCGGCTGCCCGGTGTAATGCTGTACCGGACTTCTGGTAGTCTCCGTGCTGTCCAATTGGCGGTCCTCGACTTGATGTGTCCTTTGAATTGCCGTGTCCGCGTTTCTACCGGTCTCCAAATCGAAGGTTCTCAGAAGTACTGCCATGAACAATAAGCAATCCGCGCGCCTCGTTCTCTGGCTGCTGGTTTTCCCTGGCACACTTCTGGCCCAGGCGCCGGAGACAAAGTCGGTGGTCTTGCCGATGTTCAGTGCGGATGCGGCTCGAGACCAGATCGAGCTCAAGGGCATCATGGTTGCGGGCGGCCAAGCCTACGCCGCCATCTCCTTTGGGAAGGGACCGGCCCGCTGGATGACCGTCGGCGAAAATCTGGCCATGTACCGAATCGCCGACATTGGCGAAAATTCCGTTCGTTTTGTCGGCTCGCGCGACCGCTCGGAATTCACCAAGCATCTGGTCTATGGGAAACCCGAGTCGCCGGAAGCGGATTCGGGGCCAAGGAAATACTCAAAGGCATGGATCAACTCGACGGCCAACCCGATGCTCCTGCATGCAACACCCCTGCCCATGGACGTCGCGATGAACTGGTCACAGCTCGATCCCAAGGCGCAGCAGGAAATCATCGAATATTACGTGAATCACGGCTGGCAACTGAAGGTCACCACGACGGAGAATGGGATCACGCACGGGTTCGCCTGGGACAACATCTACGAAGCGGAGCGGCGGGAGGTGATGCGGCAGAACACGGTGGCGTTCCGGGACGGTTTGAACGAGGCCCAACGTGCCACGTGGGACGAAATCAAGTCGAGCGCACCTTTCAAGGCCGCCGGGCCCGGACTTACCGCGGAGGACCTGGCGGTGATCAACTACCGCCGCGCCCGATTCGCGAAATTCAAGGAGACGCTTTCGGATTCACAGCGCAACGCGCTGGAGAACCTCTCGGACTTTACCCGGCACGACTGGAGCAAGTGAATCAGCATGCGAGCTGCCAGGCTAGGGTCCTGACCACTGGTGCGAGTGGCGGAGGGTTTTCGTCTCACGAGCCGAGAAATTCGAGCCGGTTATTTTGAGTGCCAATTCGACAGACTTGGGCGATGTGTAGTCGTACCGACGTATTGGCTGACCACATGGTCTCGAAGCTCGCTTTGGCCTTGTTCGCTATGTTCCTCGCCGGCTGTTCATCGGCGGTGCGCGTCGGATTGGTCGGGCCAAGCGAGGGTGCAGACCTCGCCTCGAATCGTCGGCTTCCCGGCACCAAGATCGAGAAATTCTACTCGCCGGTCCAATGGGCGAAGATCCGAGAGATGAAATTCGCCGGTTATGTTCGGGCCGAGGGGGAAATCCTGGGGAGCCGGCTGAGCGTGCGGAAGCTGCGGGAGAGCTTTCCGGACACCTCGCGGGACGTGCTAGCCCGAAGGTTGCTCGATGAGGTGGAGCTTAAGGCGCCCACCGTCGGAACCAACATTTCACCGCGGGGACTCGCCTGGGTGATATTCTACGAGCGAAATCCCGATGGCGACCTCGCAATAATCTACGCAAAACAAAGCGATGAGTCAGTGCCGGGCGATCTCGTGGGAGCCGAGTATTTCTGCGCCCGAAGATATTAGGGCAGTCGGATCAGAAGATTGGCCGCAAGAAGGCTCAGAAGGCGCAGATCGATGCGACGCTGGTGTTGGCGATGGTGGGGCCTTCAGCCGCGCTCGAGTCCGGTTGTCCGGCGCACCGCGCCCGCAGCGAGTTTTTGCGCCTTTTGCGCGTTCTTGCAGCCGCAACTCCGACACGGACTCTCTGTGGCAGGCTGTACCGGGGTCGGGGAAGCTACTGCTGGCGCTGGCGGCGGGCGAGCATCGCGCGGATGCCGGCGAGCGGGAGCGCGGCGCTGGCGGTGTAGCCGGGCAGCTGGCATTTGCCCTCGCGGTTGATCCACTCACACGTGCCGCGCCGCTGGAAAAAGCGGACCAGTTCGACGACGGTCTGGTCGGCCAGGATCGGGTCGGCGAGGTCGAGCGCGTACACGAACCAGCCCACGGGCGTGGCCCAGAAGCCGCCGGACTGGTAGTCGCCGCTGTTCACCGGCATCCGACGCCCGTTCCAATCCAGGTAGCCTGGCGTGTGGCGCACCTGGCCGTGCAGGACGAGCTCGGCGTGGTGCTCCTTGAAGTAGGTCGCGATGCGGACGGCCTGCGCCGGGGTTGCCACGTCCAGCCAGACCGCGAAGGCCGAGCCCCAGATGTCGGGGACGTTGCAGGCTCCGGTCGTGGCGCGGAACAATCCGGTCTCCTCGTCCCAGAAGACGCCGCGCACGCTGTCCGCCACCCGCCCGGCCTCCTGCCGCCAATGCTGCGCCTCGCCGATGCGCCCGCGGGCCTCCAGCAGATCGCCCAGTTGTCGCGCCGCCTGCACGAGCAGCAGCGAACAAAAGAGTTCATCGCCGGACTTGGGGATGCTGTCGGTGAAGCCATAGGGACAGCGCTCGCCCGGAAACGCGATGTGCGCCAGCCCGTTGGCCGGGTTGCGCGGCATGGCGTCCATCGTCTTGACCAGCGGATCGAGGACCTCGAGCAGCAGGCGCCGGTCGTGGGTGCGCTGGAACGTCTGCCAGGCGACGCTGACGGTGAACGGCGATCCGTCCAGCACCGGCTCGCGGCCCATCGTGCCATAGCCGGGCTGGTAGATCGGCGTGCCGTTGAACCGCACGCAATCCACCGCGGCTCCATCGGCCCGCAGCGCCCGGACGAAGACGCGGCAGGCGGCGGCGAGTTCCTCGTGGCTGAACGATGCCATGGAACCCTCCAGCGCATACGCGTAATCGCGCAGCCAGAAGGCGTCGTAGCCGATCCCCACCTGCGGCGGAAAGGCGAGGGTGCCATCGTGCATCGGCACGGCGGAAGCGCGGATGACGCGATGCGCCTCGGCCGCGAGCCACGCGATAGCCCTCGCCAGGTTGTCCACCGGCACAGAGGGCGGCGGCAGGGTGGCGGGTAGCTCTCTGCTGCGACCGGAGGACATCGGAGCAGAGAAGGTGAGACCTCCTAATCGGATAGGCGAGTACAGTCGTCCGTACGGTTCGGTCATGCGCGACGGCAAATTACGCGCTCGCCTGCCAACGGAGGAACTCAAGATCGGACTGCGATTACCGCCCCATGAGAGGGAACGTTTCATGAGGCAACCGGCGATTGGCAGACAAACAAGTTGGGCATCGCGGCGGCCTTGCTCTACATATCGACCGAATGAAATTCATACTCAGGATATTCGTCGTCATGGCATCGCTGACCGGTCTGCTGGTGGCCTCCGACAATGCGTCAGTTCCTGTGGCTGGAGACGCAAGACAACCATTGAACATCGGCTTTGCCTTATATGCGAAAGGCGAGGCACCGGGAACGCTCAACGCGAGATGGAACTGGGCCAACGCCTACAGCGGGCACGGACTGGCGACCGGAGGACCGAAGGAGGGCTTTTCGGGACGCTACCACATCCGTTATTATTATGAGAACGGGGAGTTCTCGGATGAGTATGACCTGGTCATCGAGAAGGCAGGGGACTTCTACAACGTCTCGTGGATCGCCAATGGCAAAGTCAGCGCCCGTGGCGTAGGCATGGAGGTCGAGCATTGCCTCGCCGTTGGCTGGCGCAACGTTCGTGACTAGCTATTTCGGGCCACTAAATTGGGACGGGTTATGTTCAATGCCTCGGCAAGCGTGACCCCATGCTGCGGCGAATCATGGCGGTGGAGTTCGCCGTCGCCGCACGTGCACAGGCGATTTGCGGGCGCGACCACAAACCGCGACGAAGTGGTTGCTGGGCTGCTCGCCAGACGCACGCACGGTTCGAGCTTGCACTGACGGAGCCGCAAGCCCGCGGAGCGGAGATGCGCACGTTTGAGTAATTGCCTGCGCGCCCTCGGAGCGCCGGTGATTAGGGCGTGAGACTGCGGGTATAAGGCACGGAACCAAATTCCAATGTCGCGCGGAAACGGCGCGGCGCGGGTTGACATCCAATGCTTCATGGCGAGCGTCTTTGCATCGTGACCCCGCGAATTTCCCAACGCTCGTTGCTGCGTACCTCGCATACCCATGCGGGTCGCCGGGCATTGTGTATCTTCCCGGTTCGGCCCGGTGCCGTAGGCTGAGGGCCAGGCGCGGTCACTACGCGCGTCTTGGAGACCTGAAGCGCGGACACCGGGAGCGGTAACAGACTGCGGCGCGCGGATTACGCGCGCCGGCCCCGAGGGGCATGCGTGGGCCGTTGCCTTGCGCCCCTCCAACCTCAACCAGCCGGCGGTCGATGCATTCGACCACGGCGTACAATCACCACGGTTATGACCATCCTCCACGTCTCCGATCTTCACTATGAAAAGCGCTGGTTCCATTGGCTGCGCGACCATGCCCCGGCGCACGACCTCCTCGCCATCTCCGGCGATTTGCTGGACTTGAACTGCGCCACTCCGCAGCGCGAACAGAGCGCATGGGTGCTCAACTGGTTGAACGCCTTTCCGCGGCCGCTCTGCGTCTGCAGCGGCAACCATGATCTCGAATGGCACGACGCTGTGGAGCACTGGGTTCCCGCCTACTGGCTCCGGGATCGCGTCAATTCGCGGCTCTGGATCGACGGCCAGCACGTCACCTTCGACGGGCTGTCGTTTCTCAACATCGGATGCACGACGCGCCCGAAGGGAGGCGTCGCCGATGTCTGGGTGGTTCACGCGCCGCCGACTGGGACGCTGGTCTCGGCCCGCAACATTGGCTTTGAGGGTGGCGATCCCGAGTTGGTCGGGGCGGTCCGTCGTTATGCTCCCCGCCTGGTGCTCGCCGGTCACGTCCACAATCCGATGCGGTGGCACCATGAGGTGGGGCCGACCCTGTTGTTGAATCCGGGCTCCGATCGCGAGTCCCGTTTCCCGAACCATATCCTGATCGAGACCAATGCACTCACCGCGCAGCGGTTCACGCAGCACGGCGTGCAAGTCCTGCCACGCATTGACGCGGCGATCGCCGGTCAGGCCCCATCGCCCGCCGAAGTGCTTGAACCTGCCGCTTAACACCACCCACAACCCCATCCAGGAGATATCATGACCAACAATTCACCCATTTTCCTAACCCGGGAAGATTACACCAAACTCCGGCTGCTCGTTGCCTCGGCATCGCGTCCGCTGAACAAACCCGCTCCCCACGGGTTGGAGCGGGAACTTGACCGTGCGGTGGTCGTCGACCCTGCGGCCATCCCGCCGGATGTCGTCACCCTCGATTCACGGGTTGAGTACGAGGACATCGAAACCGGCGAAGTTGCCGAATACGTGATCACGTTGCCTGAACGAGCCAACGTCGACCAGCGTCGGATCTCGGTGCTGGCCCCGATCGGCACGGCGCTCATTGGCTTTCGGGTGGGCGACGTGGTACGGTGGGCCACTCCGGGCGGCGCCCGTGAGCTGACGATCCGGCGAGTGACCCGCGAAGCGGCGGAGACCCTCTACGCTGACCGCGCAAGCTAATCATGCCGGCGGCGGGTCGGCCGCGACATCCGGAAGTTCCTACAGAAAAGACCCGAAAGCTCAGGCGTTCGGTTCAATCGGCTTGGCGGTTCTGACGGCGGCAGCGGGCGCACTGGAGCCTGGCGCCTGATACCTATCCCCAATCGGCGTAGCGTTCACCGCGCAAGCGGAGTAACCGAGCTGCCTACCGCGTGGCCGGTAGGTGCGTTGGATTGGGTGCGCTTGAGGCGACGCCCACGGCCTGACTCGGCCCGGTGTCTTTGGGCTCGTCAGGGGAGGGGGCAACTGTAGTAGATACCTCCACCCCCGAAGACGTGCTGAGCTGTGATGCCGGCTTTTTCGCTGCCTCAGAGGTTGGCACGTCTCCGTCCGAAAGGATTTACCCCGTCACCTGTGAGTCGGTGCCCCACCATCGCGGCGCATGCCTTGGCGTTTTTTCGCGGCGGCCTTTTTGGCGCGCCGGATTCGTGCGCTTGCGAGGCAGCCCTTCATCCGCGGCGCGAGATTTCTCTCAGTCCGAGATTACCCCAACCACAACCTCCAGCCCCATGTCTACGCTAACCGAAGTATCCGATGGATCGTTGGTCACCCCGCAGCCGCGTGTACAGCGCGACCGTTGGTTCTATTCCGGCGCCGCTGCGCTGCTCGTGTTCTTTCTCACCACCGGATTTTGGCACTTTTACCGCGCCGGCATCGGCTTTGACGGCAACAAGGTCCCGTCGGCCGTGCTGGGCTTCGTGCTCGTGCACGGATTGAGCCTCACGCTGTGGGTCGTTCTGTTCTTTGTGCAGTCGCTGCTGATTGGGACGAACAACAAGCGGCTGCACATGAAGCTGGGGTGGGGGGCGGCCGTGGTCGGTGGTGTGGTCGCCGTCAGCGGGCCGGTCGTTGCGGTGGTGAGCGTTCGGTTCCGGGGAGAAATGCCGATCTTCGGCATGACCTACTCACAGTTCCTGCTGCCGATGTTCGCGGAGATGTTTGCCTTCGCCTGCTTCGTCCTGCTGGGGCTCTCGTTCCGGAAGAAGAATCTGGAGGCGCATCGGGCGATGATGATGCTGGCGACGCTGGCCGTGATTTCCGGAGCCATCGTCCGCACCGAGTTCGTCGCCAGATATTTGGGTGAAAACTCCTGGTGGGGACTGTACGGCGGGCCGTTCATCCTCGGCGGCGCGTTTCTCCTCGTGCGTTCGCTTCTGATCCGACGGCTCGACCGGCCGCTGGCCATCGGCTTTTCGGCGCTCGTGGTTTTCTTCGTGACGGGGGCCTACGCCGCCGTCACCCCGGCCTGGGGCCGAATCGCCGCGGCAAGCCTCGGGTGCTAGAGCATTCTAGCAAGACTTGTAGCCGCAACGAGGCGCATTTTGCGCCTCCTTGCGGCTACTTTTCTTCTTGGGATAACC
>JAFEGX010000007.1 GCA_018239675.1 Verrucomicrobiota bacterium | reverse complement strand
TCTTTAGCCACTCCATAGGAACTCAGGGGTATCCGGGGCCGTTGGGGATGGGAAGGGGAAAAATTGAAAGATGGGGGCTAGTACCCGGGAGTTGAAGGTTGAACGGTGAAAGTTGAAAGTCTGGCCGGAATCTGGCGGCCTCCGGCACTACGGCGGTCGGTGCTGGCCCGGTCTGATCAACTTTCAACGTTCAACCTTCAACTCCCCGCGCCCAACCACACCCCGGGCGCTAGATCTTGCCCTGCAGCCGGGCCCAGAGCGTGCCGAGGCGCTCGTAGACCGCCCAGGTGCTGCGCTCGAGGCCGGAAAGGTCGCAGGTCCAGTCGGTGAACCGAAAATCGGGGTTGGGCTTGGTCAGGTAATCGGTCGGGCAGGGAACGGCGTTCATCCCGGCCCGCCGCATCAGGCCCATCGCGCGGGGCATGTGCCAGGCGGAGGTCACCAGCGCCAGCGGGACGGTGGGGCCCAGCCGCCGTTTGAGCTCCTGCACCTCGTCATCCGTGTCCCGGGCCGTGTCGATCAGCACCATCCGCGCGGGTGCGATGCCCAGCGAGACGGCGGCCCGGGCCAGCACCGCCGCATGGGTCTCGCCCGCGCCTTCCGCAGGCCCCGACAGATAGAGCGTGGCCTCCGGCAGCAGGCGCGCGAGCCGGACTGCCTCGGTCAGCCGCGCGAGGGCGGAGGAGCTGAGCTTCTGGCTCGCCGCGAGGCCGGGGGTGTCGGCGTGGCCTCCCCCCAGCACCACGATGGCGCGGCAGCCGGCGAGCGGGGCCGGCAAGGCACCCCCCGCCGGGACATCGGGGATGGCCGGGTATTGCGACTCGAGCGGCCGGAGCAGGACCAAGCCCACCTGCTTGTTGCTCAGCACCACGAGCAGCAAGATCCCCGCGGCCACCAGGCCCCGTCCCAGCCGGGCCCGCCGCTCTTTCCGGAGAAGCCAAAACCCGGCCACGATCAGGCCCAGCCCGAGCGGGAGCGGCATCAGCCAGTACGCGATCGTCTTCTTGAGCCAAAAGAGCATGACGCCAGTTGGGAGGGACGAGGGACGAGTGACAAGTGACGAGATTGAGGTTTGGGCGACCGGCGGGTTCGAAAATTAGGCTTTCGTCTCCTCGTGTCACTCGTCCCTTGTCCCTCGCCCGCCAGGGCCGGCGGTCCTGGCGGGCAACGGCTGCTTATCGTTCGGCAAGAATTGCGGAGGTTCCGGGCTAGCGTTGGCCCGGGGCGGTCTTTTCCATCTGGCCGCCCCATGAAGTTCCACCGCGAAGCCTACCTTGACCTCATGACGTCAACCGCGGCGCCGCGCCAGATGTTCATCGAGCTGTTCGGTCCCTTGGTCGGTCTCGAGGACGAGTGGCGGGCGCAGGGGGCCACGGAGGACGAGATCAACCTCACGGCCTTCGACTGGGACTACGTGCCGATCGTGGATTGCGGGGGTTGCCCGCTGCCACGCGGGCCCGCGCCCGTCACGCTCGAGGACTCCCCGGAAAGGCTGGTGCAGCGCGATTTCCTTGGCCGGACGCTGCTGCTGCTGAAGCAGACGGCGACGCACGCGCTGCCGATGAATTTCCCGGTGCGGAACATGGACGACTGGCGGCGGGTGAAACCGTTCTATGAATTCACGCCGGACCGCATCAACTGGGAGGAGGTGGCCGCCGCACAAAAGGCGCGGGAGGAGGGCGCCCTGATCAGGGCCTACATGCCGGGAGCGTTTGACATGCCCCGCGACCTGATGGGCGAGGAAGTCGCCTGTCTGGCGTACTACGAACAGCCCGAGCTGATGGCGGACATCATGGCGACGCTGCTCGACACGACGCGCCGCGTCCTCGAACCGATCAGTCGCGTGCTGCAGATCGACCAGCTGTCCGTGCACGAGGATTTCGCAGGCAAGTCCGGGCCGCTCGTCGGGCCCCGGCAGATCGAGGAATACTTCCGGCCGTACTACCGCACGCTCTGGGATCCGCTGGCGGAGCAGGGGGCGCGGATTTTCCAGATGGACACGGACGGCAACATCAACGCCGTCATTCCCACGCTGCTCGAATGCGGCATCACGTGCATCTACCCGATGGAGCCGGCGGCGGGCATGGACATGGTGGAACTCCGCCGCCAGTACGGCTCGCGGCTCATGATGCTGGGCGGCATCGACAAGTTCTGCCTGTTGCGGGACAAGGCGGCGATCCGTCGTGAGCTCGAGTACAAGCTCCAGCCCATCATGCGGACGGGCGGCGTGGCTTTCGGCATCGACCACCAGATCCCGAACGGGACGCCATTGGAAAACTACCGGTACTATGTCGACCTCGGCCGCGAAATCCTCGGCCTCCCGCCGCGCAATCCGGCCCAACGCGGCTGGGCGCGGATGGGGATGTGATGGGCGCGGGGCTCAAGTCAAAGGTCGCAGGTCGAAAGTCGAAGGTCGGAGGCTGAAGGCCAGCACGGATCCTCGGCGACCTTCGACCTGAGATCTTTGACTCGAGCCCGCGGGGCGGGCTCACGGCCGCGACGCCGACGTGGTGATGAACTCGAGGACGATCGGCCGGACGGCGGCCTCGAAATCGGCGTACGCCATCTTGATGATCTCGGTGTGGGATCCGGCGTTGAACGCAATCTCGGGCTCCTTCGCGAGGCTCGGCTCCACGTAGACCGGCAGCCCGTAGAGGTTGCCGAACGGCGGCATGGCGCCCAGCTCGCAGTCCGGGAAGAGATCGCTGAACTCCACCTCCGTGGCCAGCCGGGCCTCGGGCGAGTCCAGCAGCTCCCGCAGGTCATGGAGCACGATGCGCCGGCTGGCCGGCAGTACCACCATCGCGGGCTTCCCGCCGATCCACACGATCACCGTCTTGGCAAAGTCGCGGCCGGCCACATGGGCGGACGCGGCGACTTCAGCCGCCGTGACCGCCGGCGAGTGCCGGATCGTCACGTACTTCACGCCGCGGCTGTCGAGGTACTCCCTGACCTTGTTCGCTGGCATATGTCCTCCTTATTTGGCCCGCCGGGGCGGCCGGAGGAGTACCGGTCAATGTCCGGTGGGTCGTTGACCGAAGCGTAGCGCTTTCCGTAGAAAAGTAAACCTCCGGCTGATCACCGGCCAAAAGGTTTGGAGCCCACGGAATACACAGAACACGCGGACGCCGAGCCGCAGACCGGCGTGGCTGGTTAGGTTTCCGCGAGTTCGGTGTATTCCGTGGGCCACCAACTCCGGTGCCCTAAGGCACGGAGCCGGCCGCGTTGGGCCGGCGGCCGCTGCTGCCGGTGGCGACGGCTTCGGCGCTGCCGAGGGGCAGGCCGAGCGACTGCCGGACGGCTTTCTCGCGCTCGGCGTAGTCGGCCACCTTCAATCCTCCCGCGAGCCAGACCGAGGCCAGACTCCAGCCCACCTCACCGTTGAGCGCGTCCGCGTCGGCGCCCAGGTTGCCTGAAACCACCTTGAAGGTGCCGTCGGCAATCGACTGCATCAGCTGGTCCCGCTGGGCGGCGAGCCGCTCGGCGAGCCCGCGCGCAAGGCGGTCGACCACGGCGGCCTTGTCCAGGTAGCGCGGGCGGATGGGGGCCGCCTTCAGGCGCGAGTCGCCCGGGGACTCCTGCGTCGTGTACGCGAAGTCCGCCGACCAGGTGCGGGACCCGACCTGCTCGCCGGCGACATACACGGTGGTCGTGAGCGTGGCGCGGTGGGTGATCGTATAGGTGCTGACCTGGTAGGTGGCCTCGGCGTAAACGGGTTTTTGCAGCACACTCGGCGTCCGAGCCAGCTGATTGCTGAGTTGGTTGATCTTGTTCTGCGCATCCTGGAGGCCCGCGTTGCTCACGGCCGAGGAAACGCCGGCAAGCACCGCGCCGAAGGTGCCGAGGTCGCTGGAATTGTTGTTGTAGATCGCCTGGGTCTGCGCGTTGGCCTGCGCGATCTGGTTATACTCGTTCTGGGCGACCTGGAGCTGGTTCTGCAGCTCGTAGTAGTCGGGATTGCTCTCGTTGCGCCAGCCGCTCTGGTACGTGCCCGACATCGTCTGGTCCGCGCGGTCCTGCGCCGTCTCGATGCCCGACAGCACCGTCCGGAGCTCGATCTGCGCCGGCGGGGCGCCTGCTTCGCGCGGGTTCTCGTCAAACTTGATGCTGCCGCCGCCGACCCGTCCCAGCAGGTCCTTGATCGTGCTGCGGCAGACCGTCGTGAGCCGCGGGTTGTCGCCCTGCTCGCTGGTGGTCACCGGCAGGTACAGCGTGAACGCGTAGACTTGGTTGATCGCCTTGCGGAGATCGTTCTCGAGCGGGGGATTCGTCCGGCCCGAGACCCGCTTTGCCAGCTCGAGGGTGTACAGCGCGGTGCCGGGGAGGTCCCGGTGCGCCAGGTCGTTCGCCCAGTCGAGATAGCCATCGCCGAGAAACCGGATGACCTCGTCGCGCTCGGTGAAGCGGGAGCGGAGGTGCTCGACGATGATCAGGTCGGCCCGGTTCGAGCGATCCGCCTCGCTGGCCGGACGGATGCGGAGGTCGGTGAGGTGATCAAGGAACCGCGGAAAGCTCTTCTCGTTGAGCAGGTCGTCGGCGTGGACCGAAAGCGCCTGGTTGGTGAGCGCCGCGTAGTCGTCGAGCACGGTCTGGACCTTCGCCGCGTTGCCCGTCGCCATCGCCTGCGCGAGCTGGGCGCCGCTGTGCTGGACGATGTTGCGGCGGATCATCTTTTCCGCCTCCGCGACCTTTTTCTCGAGTTTCGCGTCGCCGCGCCGCGCGGCGGGAACTTCGGCCACCGCCCGGCTGTACGCCGCCATGAAGGCGGGCTGCGTCGTCAGCTGTTTCAGGAACTTTCCGGCCTCGTCGACCGCGGCGTTCGCGCGCGCGAACTCGCCCTTCTCGGACAGCTGCACGGCGTCCTGCAGCCGGTGCAGCAGGTCCATGACCTGGACGTTGCACCGGGCGTCGTCGTAGCGGTCGCGGATCAGCCCGGCGTTGGCCCTGACCTTGTCGAGCGCGGCGTAGGCGTCGGCGAAATTGTTCGCCTGCGTCAGGTGCTCGGATTCCTCGATGCCGGCCGTGACCTCGGCGATCTTCACCTTTTCCTCCCGCTCCGCGAATTGCGGGTAAAGCGCCGCCAGCGGACGCAGCTTCTCGATCGCGGCGTACGCCTCCTTGAATTTCTTCTCGTCCGACCGGGCCATGGCGGCGTCGAAGGCGCGGGCGAGGTTGGCGCGAACCTTCTCGCGGTTCTGGTTGACCATCGCGCGGAATTGCGACGCAAACGGCTCCGTGAGCATCCCGCTGAACCGGCCGGAGTCCGTGCTGAGGCGCTGGAAGGCCTCCTCGGCCGACAGCCCGGCCAGGCTGTCGCCCTGCGCGCGGAGCCAGCGTTCCTGCATGGTCTCGTAGTCGCGGCGGTAGTCGAAGTCCGTTGGCCGGGCCAACGTGGCCTCCTTGAGCGCCTCAAGCGCGCCGCTCCAGTCGGAATTGAGGAAGGCGCGCTGGCCGCGCTTGGCCCACTCCGACGCCTTGTAGCGGTTCGAGACGTCGCCGGCCCAGAGTCCGATCAGCACGACGGCCGCGCCGGCACCGATCAGGACCCAGCGGTTTTTCCAGATGGGAGCTGCGGCCGGTGACGCGACCGGCGCCGGTGCCGCAGGGGCAACGGGAGGTGGAGTGGCGGCAACGGGCGGCGGCGCGGCCACTGGCGCAACGGCCGGGGGCACGCTGGCGATCGCAACGGCCGGGGGCGTGGCGGCCACCGGCGGGGGCGTCACGGCGGGTGCGGCGGTAACGGCGGTCCGCCGGAATTTCACGAACGAGAGGCCGAAGGCCACGGCTCCGATGGCCAGCACCGCCAGTCCGAGCGAGCCCAGCGGCGCGGCCACGGCGGAATAGATTGGAGGGAGCTTTGCCTGCATGCCTTCGGGCAGTTGCGTGGCGTAGCCGGACATCGCGAGCGACAGCACCGACTGCAGGATGAACTGGCCGAGACCGAGCCCCAATCCGGCGATCAGGCCGACTGCGCCCAGCCAGCGCAGCGATCCGGCCAGGACGAGCAGGACGGCGGCCACGATAGCCAAGCCGATGCAAACCTGGTAGAGCGTGAGGAGAACCGCCACGCGTGCACGAAGGTCGCCCAGCGCCTTGACGAGCCCCCGGATATCCTCGCCGTTGCCCAGCGTTTCCAGGGTCACCCGCTCGCCGGGCTTCACATGCTGGCGGATCGCCTCCTCGGCCTTCCGGGAAATCTCCGCGATGGCCTGGTCCTGTTCCTCTGGGCTCATGGTGCGCAGCGCTTCCGGTGGATGCTCGCGCAGCTGGGTGTTCAAGGCGCGGAGCAGGCTCTGCACAACGGGCTCGACCTCGATCGAGAAGTTGAAGCTCGGCACCTCGCCGCGGACGTAGCCGACGGACGACCGGAGCACGGACTGGACCTGCTGGTTGAGATGGGCCCGCTGGTCGGCGAGGACGGCATCGGCGACTGCACCGGCCGTCTCGCGCGCGTCCGGCGACATCGCGGTAACGAACTTGTCGCGTGCCAGCGTCAGCAGGTCGAGCCGCTGGATTTGCTCGGCAAGGAAATCGGCGTTGAGGGCGGTGCGGTTGAGCTGGTGGATCAGGCCGCCGAGCAGGAGCACGACCAGCAGGAGTCCGCTTAGCACGATGGCTGCAATGATTCGGAAGACGCGCATGTTGTGGGGGGGGGTAGGTTCGTGGTCGGGAGAGTTGCCGCGGGCCGCCGGAGGCGGATCATCGCGGTTTCGGTCGACAGCGCTCCCCGAACCAAGCGCCGCTGGACTCGGCGGAGCGGTGGACGCGGGAGGCAATCAAAGCGCTGGACGCCAAGAAAGTAGCCATGCCGTGCGAACAGCGATAAGGCCGGCGAATGGTGCCGCAAGAATTATTCATGGTAACTGAACGGGTGAAAATGCCCAGCCGACGGCCGCGCGGTCAGGGTTCCTTTTCCGGCACGTCACCAGGCGCGAGATTGGCGGGCAGATAGCCGAGCTGCTTAGCCAGGTCGAAGCGGATGCGCTGCGGCTGGGCGGTACCCTTCAGCTTGACGTAGATGATCCGGCTGCCGTCGCCGTATGCCGACGAGTTCCGGTCCCACACGTTCATTGGCGCGGCCCAGAAACTCTCCACCGAACCTTCACGGTCGGTGGCCGGCGCAGCCTTCGCGGGTTCCTTTGCGAACGGGCCGCTGGTGTTTTCGACGGGTTTGCCCTGCATCGGGCCGGTCGCGTAGCCGATGGGCTCACCCTCGATCGGCCCGCTGGTGCTGCGCACCAGCTTGCCGCGCAGGTTCTCCTCGTTGATCGGACCGTTCCCCGGACCCGAATAGGCCGGACTCTTGGCCTGTCCCGGGCCCTTGCCGCCGGATTCCGCCGGGGCCGGCTTGGGAGGGTTCTCCTCCTCCTGGTAGAATGGTCCGCTCGTGGTCTTGATCGGAATGCCGCGGGCGCCTTCCTCCGAGATCGGCCCGTTGCCAGTCCACGGCTGGGTCGCCGGCGCGGCCGGCGGGGGCGCGGATTGCGGCGGCTCCTCGGCCGCCTCCTGTTTGGGGTCCTTCGTGAGAGCTGAAACCCGCACGTTGGGCAAGTTGTAGATGTCCTGCAGGGACGAACCCGGCACGCTCCGGAAACGGACGATCATCTCGTCCTGCGAGACCGCGAAGTCGCCCGAGCTTCCCACGCCTTGCAGTTGCTGCATCATGCCACGGAGCACTTCGCGCCACATGGCGGTGTCGACCCCATCCGGTCGAACGAACGCGAAGGCGCCGCTGTAGGTTGCATCCGGTTCAATTCCGGGAGGCAGCGGAGCCGCGGAGAGGGCGGCGCAGATGAAGACACCGGCGGCGAGGAGGACGACGCGAAGCATGGAAAACGCCGGCGCGGGTTCGGGCCGCCGGCAGGGAGGGGTGGGGTGCCTGACCCGGATAACATCCGATGCACGAAGCACAAGCCTAGGCTGCTGATCTGGGAACTAGAACCTGATCGGCCGCGCCGGAGCGGTGGTGCGGCGGAATTTCACCCGACCGCGCGCAATTCGGAGGAAGGGATTGACAGCATGCGGCCCGCTCGTGAGCGTTTTCGGCTCCTTACGGCGGCCATAGCTCAGTTGGTTAGAGCACAAGATTGTGGATCTTGGGGTCGCGGGTTCGAGTCCCGTTGGCCGCCCCAATTTTCAGCAGTGCGAGAGATTGCCCGCCAAAGCCTTGGCGACGGAGGGCCAAGACGACGGTGGGTCGTTTCTCTTCCTGACCAAAGTCGCAAACAGAATAGACCCCGCCATGTGGCGTGCGCCGCAAACCGAGTCTGCGCCCGCCGCCGCGCCCCGATTCCCATTGCCCCGACTGGCGGGCGGATTACGCTGGGCTAGCGACATGCAGCGGGTTCGGATCCTCACGTTTAACATCGCCCATGGCCGCGGACTGAATCCCATCCAGGGGCTCACGTCCCAACGGAAGCTACGGCTCAACCTCCGCCGGATCGCGCGGCTGATCGAGGAGCTGAAGCCCGACATCGTCGGCCTGCAGGAGATCGACGAGTGCTCCCGGTGGGCCGGCAATTTCGACCATCTCGAGTACCTGCGGCTGCACTCCGGCTACCGGCATGCCGTCTTCGGGATCAATACCCGGCGCGAGGGGCTGCTCAATCTCTCGTACGGCAACGCGTTTCTCTCGCGCCACCCGATCGTCACGAGCGAAACCATCGTGTTCGGCCAGCGGAGCGTCGGCGAGAAGGGATTTCTCTACGCCGAGTTCGATCTCGGCGGCCGGCTGGTGCCGGTGGTGAATCTCCACCTGCACTTCGGCTCGCGGGCCCACCGCATCCGCCAGCTCGGCCGCATGCTCGCGTGGCTCCGGGAGAAACACCACGGGCGCCGGCAGCACTGGGACGTGCCGCCGATCATCTGCGGCGACTTCAACAATCCTGGCACGAGCCCCGACGCGACCGCCACGCTGCTCTCGCACCTGTCCGACTACCACGACTACGTGCTGCATCCGCAAAAGGGCCGGACCTTCCCGTCGCCGCTGCCCAGCCGGCTGCTCGACTTCGTGTTCCTCCCGCCGTCCTGCCTCGATATCCGGAGCGAAATCGTGCGCACCTACGTCTCGGACCATCGTCCGGTGCTCGTCGAGTTCGGGCTCTCGAAGGCGCCGGCCGCCGGGGGCGGCGGGTCGATGGCATGACCAAAACCGCCATTGCGCCGCGCGGGCTTTGCCCTTGAGGTGAGGGTTCCCATGTCCCGCCTTGCCGACATCTTCGCTCGTGTCCGTGCCGAGAACCGCGCCGCCTTCGTCGGCTACGTCTGCGCCGGCGACCCGGATTTCGACACGTCGCTCGAGATCTGCCGCACCTTGCTGCGCCACGGGGTCGATGTGCTCGAGCTGGGGGTGCCGTTCTCGGACCCGCTGGCCGACGGCACGACGAACCAGCTGGCGGCCCAGCGGGCGCTCGAGGCCGGCATGACCCCGGCCCGCGTGCTCGAGCTGGTGCGAAAGCTCCGGGCCGAGTTCCCATCGGCGCCACTCGTGTTCTACACGTACTACAACCTGGTGTTCGCGAACGGCGTCGAGACGGCCATCCGCGAGGCCAAGGCCGCCGGTCTCGACGGGCTCCTCACGCTCGATCTACCGCCAGAGGAGGCCGGCGAACTGCTCGGGGCCTGCCGCCGGCATGGCCTCGACACGGTGTTCATCGTCGCGCCGACGACCCCGGATGCCCGCATCGCCAAGATCGCGGCGGCCGCCACGGGATTCATCTACTACGTGTCCCGCGAGGGCGTGACCGGCGTCCGCCAGGATGCCGCGGGCGGCATCCCGGAGGCCATGGCCCGCATCCGGGCGCAGGCCAAGCTTCCGGTCGCAGTGGGCTTCGGCATTTCCACCCGGGCCCAGGTCGCGCAGGTGGCGGCCCAGGCGGACGGCGTGGTCGTGGGCAGCGCCCTCGTCAACTGCATCCGGGATCATCTCGGCGCGCCGGCGAAGATGCTGGAGCGGATCGCCGCCGTCGCCAGCGATCTGGCCGCGGGGGTCAGGCGATAGCCGGCGATGGCGGCGCCGTTCCCCCGCCAATGACTCGGGCTTGCTCCGCCTGAATTCCGCCAGCTACTGTCCCGCCATGGCCACGATCCTCGTCACGGGCGCCGCCGGCTTCATCGGCAGTCACACGACGGATTTGCTCCTGGCCGAGGGCCATCGCGTGGTGGGGATCGACAATTTCCGCACGGGCCGTCGCGAGAACCTCCGCGACGCCGCCCGGCAGTCCGGTTTCGCGTTTCACGAACTCGACGTGGCGGCGCCGGGCGCGTTGGCCGGACTCGTGGCGCGCGTTCATCCCGATGCGATCATCCACCTGGCCGCGCTGGTGAGCGTCCAGGAGAGCATCGCCAATCCCGAGCTGAATTTCGTGCTGAACGTCCAGGCCAGCCAGTTCGTGGCCGAGGCGGCGCGGTTGCACCGGGTCGGGCGGGTGGTGTTCGCCTCGTCGGCCGCGATCTACGGCGACGGGGTCGAGCTGCCGGTGCGGGAGGGTGCGGCCAAGCGCCCGGTCAGCCCGTACGGGGCGGCGAAGCTCGCCTCCGAGGACCTGCTGCTTGGCCATGCGGCCGCGTACGGCCTGACCGTCCGGTGCCAGCGGTACTTCAATGTCTTCGGCCCGCGGCAGGATCCGTCGTCGCCGTACTCGGGGGTGATCTCGATCTTCGCCCGCCGCTACGCGGAGGGAAAGCCGGTGACGATCTTTGGGGACGGCCGGCAGACCCGCGACTTCATCGCGGTGCGCGACGTGGCTCACGCCAATCTCCTGGCCGCCACGCGGCCGGGGCTGGTTTCAGGGGCCGTCAACATCTGCACCGGCCGCTCGACGTCGCTGCTCGACCTGGCGGTGGTGTTTGGCCGGCTGTATCCGGGCGTGGCGGCGCCGCAACATGCTCCGGCGCGCGCCGGCGACATCGTGCACTCGCTGGGGGCGCCTGGCGCGGCGGTGGCCGAGCTCGGGTTCACGGCGCAGGTCGCGGTGGCCGATGGCCTGGCGGAACTCGCGCACGCCCCGGTGGCGTCCCCCTCCTCATGACCCGAAAAATCCTGATGATCGACGATGACCGGATGCAATTCCGGCTCACGCAGGCGCATTTCCAGAATTTCCGGGGCGAACGCTTCACGCTCGAGTGGTCCGCCACCTACGAGGAAGGCCTGACCCGGCTGCTCGAGGGCACCTATTCGGCCTGCCTGCTCGATTACCAGCTCGGCGACCGCAACGGCCTCGAGCTGATCAAGGCCGCGGTCGCGGGCGGCTCGCGCACCCCGATCGTGTTCCTCACGGCGGAATCGTCGGAGAAGGTCGATATCGAGGCGATGAACGCCGGGGCGCTCGACTATCTCGTGAAGGGCGAAATCACCTCGCGGACGCTGGAGCGCTCGCTGCGGTATGCGCTCAAGCTGGGAGAGACTCTGGAGGCGCTCCGGAAGCTCGCGACCCACGACCAGCTGACCAGCCTGCTTAACCGGCGGGAATTCGACCGGATCATGGCGGACGAACACGAGCGTTCGCGCCGGTTCGGCCATCCGTTCGCCCTCGTGCTGATCGACATCGACCACTTCAAGTCCGTCAACGACACCTACGGCCACCAGGTGGGCGACCGCGTGCTGCAGGAGGTCGCGGTGCGGCTAACCAAGGGGCTCCGCGATGTCGATCGCGCCGCGCGGTTCGGCGGCGAGGAGTTCGCGCTCATCATCATGCAGGCCGACGCGAAAGCGGCCCTCGAAGCCGCCGAGCGGGCGGTCGAGGCGGTGCGGGCGTCGCCGCTCGCGCTCGACGGCGGCCCGGAGCTGAAGGTGACCGTCAGCGCGGGCGCCGCCTCGATTCCCGGCGACGCCGCCTCGACCGAGGCCGTGGTGGCGGCCGCCGACAAGGCGCTCTACGCCGCCAAGTCGCGGGGCCGCAACCGCGCCGTGGCCTTCAAGGGACTTTGACGGGGCCGCGCCCCGCGCCGCCCTGCAAGCCTGCGTGAAACCGGTCCTGCATCTGCTCACGGGCTGCACCGCCGTCGGCAAGACGGAGCGGGCGCTGGACTGGGCGGAACGCCGGGGCGCCGAAATCGTCTCGTGCGACTCGCTGCTGTTCTACCGCGGGATGGACATCGGGACCGCCAAGCCCACGGCGGCCGAGCAGGCGCGCGTGCCGCATCACCTGATCGACATCCTCGACGTGACCGACCGCATGGATGTCACGCGCTACGTGACCCGGGCGCAGGCGGCGGTCCGCGCGATCACGGCGCGGGGCCGGGCGGTGCTGGTGGTGGGCGGCAGCGGGTTCTACCTGAAGAGTTTCCTCGCGCCGGTGGCCGACGACGTGGCGGTGCCGGCGGCAATCCGGGCGGAGGTCGCGGCCCTGACGCCCGCCGCGGCGCTGGCCCGCCTGCAGGCGCTCAATCCCGGCGGACTGGGCGCGCTCGACCCGGCGAATCCCCGGCGCGTCGCCCGGGCGCTCGAGCGCTGCCTGGCCTCTGGCCGCACGGTGGCCGAGCTCGCGGCAGACTTCGCCCGCCGGCGCGGGGCGTTTACCGACTGGACGGTGGAAGTCACGCTCCTCGAGCGCAGCCCGGACGAGTTGAACGCGCGGATCGAGGGCCGCGTCGCGGCGATGCTGCGCGCCGGGCTGGTGGACGAGGTGCGCCGGCTTGAGGCGGCCGGGCTGCGGGACAATCCCAGCGCAGCACGGGCGATCGGCTACCGGGAAGTCTTGGACGTGTTTGACGGTGCGCTGCCCGAGGCGGACCTGCCCGCGGCGATCGCGCGAAACACGCGGGCGCTGGTGAAGAAACAACGCACGTGGTTCCGCACCCAGCTGGGCGGCGCCAAGGTGACCGTTGAACGGCTGACGGGCTAGGAATCCCCGGTCCATGGGGTGGCCGCAAGAAAGCACAGAAGGCGCAGAATACGGCCGCGGTCCCGCCCCTGGGTGACGGCGGCGGATGGGCTTGGGGCCTCCTACGCTTGCTTGCGGCAATCCGGAGTAGGGATTCGTCGCGACGCGCACCATCGGCGCCAAGTTGAAAGACCTGTTCTTGGTGTCCTTCGCGCCCTTCGTGGCAAAAGAACCTACCGCCCGGTCTGGCGCGCGGACGTCACTCGGCGGTGGCGAGGGCGCGGCGGGTCCGGACGTAGAGCAGCAGGTGCGACGCGATGATCAGCGGGACGAGGAACGTCGGAAGCAGGCTGAGGGGGAGGAAGGTCAGCTCGCGCATCGAGCGCGGATCGGCGAGACCCAGCCGGGCGGCGGTGGCGACAACCATCAGGATATCGAGCAGGCCGACCACGTTCCAGATCGAGATCGCGTGCAGGCGTGCCTTGGGCGAGAGCGGGGCGGCGATCACGGCGAGTGCCAGGGTCGCGACGAGGATGTCGCCGATGCCGCCGGGCACCGCGAAGGCGTATGGCAGGCGGTCACGCTCGTGGAGGTAAAGAAAGTAGAATCCGACCAGCCGGGTCAGGTGCAGGCCCACGACGAGGCGGAGCGGGAGGCCGTCGGCCCAGGCGCGCCAGGCGGGCCAGATCCGGTAGGCAACCACCTGCAGGACCACCAGCCCGAACAGGATCGCCTGCACGGCCGGCATGGGCACGCGCTGGAGCAGGGCGAGGCGGCTGGCGACCAGCGCGGCGATCAGCCAGCACCACAGCGTGGTCCGGATGGCAAGCGGCGTGGTCACTCGGCCAGCGTGATGTGGTGCCGCTCGAGGGAACTGCTCTCCAGCTGGTGGAGGTTGGCGAAGGCCGTGCGGAGGTTCACCCGGGCCAGCAGCTCATTGACGCGCGCGGTCTCGAGGTCGTCCTGGTTTTCCAGCACCTGCCGGCTGGTGGCCAGGCCGGCCTTGAAGCGGGCGAGCTGGAGCTCGTACTGCTTCACGGCGAGCTCGGTGGCCTTGGAGAAGATCTCGACGCTCTGCTGGCTGGTCTCGACGGCGCGGACGGCGGAGCGGACCTGTACCACGAGATTCTGGTCGAGCTGCTCAAGGCGCGTCTCCTGCTGGCGCATCGTGGCGAGCGCGCTGCGGTAGCGGGCGCGGTCGGCGTGAAGGCCCCACGGGACGCTGAGCGAGAGGTCGAGCTGCCAGCTGCGGCCGTCGGCATCACGGGTGCGGTCGAGCGAGCTGCCGTAGGTGCGGTCGGTGCCGTTGAGCCCGACGGCGCCGCCGAGGTTGAGGCTCGGGAGCGCGCCGTTTTTCGCGGTGTTGGCGTCGATCTGCGACTGCTTGATGGCGGCCTCGGTCGAGCGGTAGTCCGGCTGGTTCTCGCGGGCGAGCTTGTAGGAAACGTCGAAGGACGGGGCGGGCTCGGGCGTGTCGGGCAGGCTGACGGCGCCGACTTCGGTGTTGAACTCGGTCTGGCCGATGAGCGCGAGCAGCGCGTCCTCGCTGTTGCGGACCTGCTGCTCGGCCGTGACGACCCCGTTGCGCGCGGTGGCGACGCCCACCTCGGCGGTGAGCACGTCGAGGTCGGTCGCGACCCCGGTGGAGCGTCGGGCCTTGTTCTCGTTGTAGAGGGCCTGGGCGAGCTCGAGGCTGTGTTGTTTCACGGCGAGCTGACCGCGGGCGAACACCAGGTTGTAATAGGCGACCTCGGTGTCGCGGACGACCTGGAGCACGCTGCCCTTGTAGCTGAGGTTGGCGATGCTGACGCCAAGGCGATTGCGCTCGATGGTGGCGCGGTTGACCTCCGAGCCTGCGCCGCGGAGGAGCGGCTGCGAGACCGCCAGGGAGACGTCGCTGTTGTACGCCGGGTTAAGCGGCACGCCGGCGGGGTTGGTGCTCGTGCGGTTCAGGCTCGAGCTGAGATTGACGGTGGCGCCGGACGTGAGCTGCTGGGCGACGCCGACGCGCGTGTCGGTCGTGTCGGCCCGGGCATTCGGGCTGGCCTGGACCATCGTCCGCTGGGTGCTGGCAGAGAACGTCGGCTCGAACTGCGCCTGCGCGGCGTTGAGGGACTCCTTCGCGACGTCCTTGCTGAGGCTCGAAATCCGGAGCGAGAAATTCTTCTCGAGGGCCCGGGCGATGCAGGTCTCAAGGCTGAGGGCCGGGGCGGCCGGGGCGGCGGCGGCCGCGGGAGCGGCGTCCTGGGCGCGAAGACCGGTCGAGACGGCGAGGCTGAGGGCGAGCAGGCAGGCGCGGGCGAAGTGACGGGACATGGCGGAAAGGGAGCGGTCGGGGAGTGAAAATGAGAACACGGCGACTGTCGAAAAGTTACTGGCGACCGCGGCGGAAAAACCGCGCGGCGACGACGCCCTAGTGACGTGCGGCCGCGACGAAAGTTTCACGTGGTCCGCGATTTGGCTCGTGACACGGGAGGCGGGCGGCATGGCGTCCACCCTCGCCGCGGCGGTGGGCGGCTTCGAGGCGAATCGCGTTGAACGGTCCGACCCGGGGATGAGCGGTTGAACCGGCCCGCGCGCGGGCTACTTCACTACCGGCTCGGACCGCTTCAGTTCCTGCTCGACCAGGGCGGAAAGGCGGGCGCTGGCGCCGATGCGGCCGTTGACGGCGGCGATCTGGGCGCGCATGGCGGCGAAGGCGGGGCCGGACTCGCTGAGGTCGGGCAGCTTCTTGTCGATGGCGTAGACGAAGAGGCCGTGGTCCTTGGCGATGACCATGTCGGAGAGCTGGCCCTTCTCGAGACGGTCCATGGCGCCGGCGACGGAGTAGTCGAGGTCCTTCGGCGGATTGCGCCGGGAGAACGGCGCGAGCGTCTTGCACTCGATCTTGACCGAGGTCGCACTGGCGGCCGAGGCGACAGCCTTCTCAAACGTGTCGCCGGCTTTCAGGCGGTTCTCGATGAGGCTGCGGAGGGTGCGGCCGAACTCGACGAAGCGCTTGCTCTTCTCGTTGGCGGTGTAGTCCGCCGCGACGCGGTCGCGAACCTCGGCGAGGGCGGGCTGGCGCGACGGCAGGGTCTCCTTCCAGAACAGCACGACCGCGCCGCCGGGTGCCGCGAGGGCGTCGGAGTAGGTGCGGCCGCTCTCGAGCTTGAATGCCTCGGCGGCGATGTCGGCCGAGTGCCCGAACTCGGCCGGGCCCTCCTCGCGCGTGAACGGCGCGAGGGGCTGGAGGTGGATCTTCTGGGAGGCGAGGAGGCTGTCGAACGCCGCCGAACCCGGCTCGATCTTGCCGTCGTAGAGCGCAAACGAGAGGTCCGAGGCCGCCTTCACGGCCAGCCGCTGGGCCCGCTCGAGCTTGAGCGCGGCCTCGACCTGGGGACGGACTGCGGCGTAGTCGGCCGCGGCATCGGCCTTCGCGCCCGGCTTGGCCGCCGGATTCGGGAAGCGGGCCGGGTTGGCGTCGTAGTACGCGCGAACCTCGGATTCACCGACGTTCACGCCGGCCGTGTAGGCGGCGGCGGGGAAGAAGGCGGCGGACACGACGACCCGCGGGGCGATCGTGTAGCGGAAGGAGTTTTCCTCGTAATATTTCGCCAGGGCGGCGTCGGTCACCGGGATCGACGGCTTGAAGGTCGCGAAATCTGCCGTCGCGGTCGCCAGCGTCCACAGCGAGTCGGCGCGGTCGAGCTGGGTCTTCACGTCGTTTGCCAGCACGTAGCCCGGGCCGGAGAGGATGCGCTGGACCTTGTCGGCGCGGACATCGTCGGCGATCACGCGGCTGACGTCCGCCTCCGTGACCCGGGAGTTGCTGGACTTGAGGGAGTCGCGGAACTGGCCGTAGCGGACCGCGTCGAACTGGCCGTCCTGGCCGGCGAAGGCGCGCAGGTTCTTGATGAAGTCGGCGATCTCCTGCTTGGAGGTGGCTGGGACGTGGAGCTCGTCGGCGAGGGCGAGCGCGGCGACCCGCTGGAAGGCGTAGTTCTGGAGATCGGCGCCCTCGAGGGCGTTGTAGCCGGACTGGAGGTTGGCGCTGAGGTTGGCGTCGCCGATGATCCGGCCCTGGTCTTCCTGCGAGGCGAGGTTGTAGCCGAAGAACGGGCGGGTGACCGCGTTCCGGCGGTCCGTCTTGCCGAAGTTTGAGCCGGGGGCGAACGCGATGATGAACGAGATAATCGTGCTCCCGAGTATCAGGGCGAAAACGATGCGGAAGTGCTGCTGGAAGTAGCGCTGAATCCAGGAAATCATGGAGGGAAAAGCGCTGAC
>JAFEGX010000079.1 GCA_018239675.1 Verrucomicrobiota bacterium | reverse complement strand
CTTGCCCGCCCCGCCCGGCGCTCAACCCTCAGCTCTCAACCTTCCCCTGCGGCAACCCCTCCGCGGGGCTTCCGCCCTGCAGGCGGCCCTCGACCTGGCGCCACAGCGACGTGGCGCGTTCCGCGATGAGCGCGCGACACTTGCCGATCTCGGCCTCGCGGGCCGCGCGGTTCTGCTCGGCGATCTTCGCGAGGTCGTCGAGGTTGTAGAGGAAGACGTTCTGCAGGTCGGCGACGGCCGCGTCGACGTCGCGGGGCAGGGCGAGGTCGATCAGGAACAGCGGGCGGGCGGGCCGCTGGTGCATCGCGGCCTTCACCGCCGGCAGTGTCACGACCACGTCCGGCGCCGAGGTGGCGCACACGACCACGTCGAACTCGCCGAGCCGGTTTGGCATCAGGTTGAACGGCAGGGCCAGCGCGCCGAGCTGGCTGGCGAGCTCGACCGCCCGCTCCAGGCGGCGGCTGCTGACGGTAAGGCCGCCGGCGCCGCGGCTCTGGAAGGCTTTGGCGGTCTTCTCGCCGATGTCGCCGGCGCCGACGAGCAGGATGCGCGTCTGGGCGAGGCTGCCGAAGATGTTGCCGGCGAGCTCGACCGCGACGTTGGCGATGCTGACCTGGCCCTCCGTGATGGCGGTGTGGGAGCGGATGTGCTTCGCCGCCTGGAAGGCCTTCTGGAAAACGCGGTTGAGGACGGCCCCGGTGTGGCCCTTGGCCTGGGCGGTGCCGTAGGCCTCCTTCACCTGGCCGAGAATCTCGGTCTCGCCCAGCATCTGGGAGTCGAGTCCGGCGGTGACCTCGAGGAGGTGCTGCACGACCCCCGGGCCGGCGAGGCTGAGGCGGAAGCGCTCGAACTCCTCGGGGGTGAATTTCTGCCGGGTGCAGAACGCGCGCTGGACCTCGGTCGCGACCGCCGGGTTTTCCGCCACCCCGTAGAACTCGATGCGGTTGCAGGTGCTGACCACCGTGAACTCGCGCAGCCCGGGCAGGCCCGCGAGCTCCGCGCGCAGCGCCTCGGCGGACTCGGCGGGCACCGACAGGCGCTCGCGCACCTCGATCGGCGCGGTGTGGTGGGTCGCTCCCAGGACAAATAGGGTTTCGCCGCTCATGGCGATGACTGCTCGTACGGCGTGGCGTCGGGCGCCGGGTGGCGGTGCGAGTCGATCACCCAGAGGGAAGCCAGCGCGGCGCCGAACAGGCCGACGCAGACCCAGCCAAAGCGCTTGGCCAGCAGGATCCCCTTCAGCCGCAGGAACAGGGTGAAGCTGTAGGCGAACCAGACCGAGACCGTGATGAGCACCTTGACCAGGCTCACGCGCGCCGGGTCGCGCAGCCAGTAGTTCGCCCCGACCACCACCGCGCAGGTCATGAGCGCCACGCCGGTGGTCAGCAGCCGGACGCTGATGTGGTCGAGGTCGTAGATCGACGGGAGGAACGCGAACGCGCCGCCGAGGTTCTTCGTCTTGAGCGAGTAGTTCCGGAGCAGGAACATCGCGGACGTCAGGGCGAGCAGGGCGAACGTGCCGTAGCTGAACAGCGCCAGCGCGGCATGGAACTCGATCCACATGTTGCCGCCGAAGATGTGGGCGCGCCGCGTTGCGTCCCAGGCCGGGAGGGACAGCGAGACGAGCGTGAGCACGGCGGCGAGGCACGCGGTGAAATAGCCGAGCAGGCTGAGCCGGAAGGTGACGCCGACGACGAGGTACAGCGTGATGGCCGACCACGCGGTGAACTGGAAAATCTCGAACGTGTTGCCGAGCGGGCACCCGCCAACGGCGCGCCCGCGCAGGTACAGGCCGATGACCTGGAACACGTAGCCCGCAGTGATGATGAGGTTGATCCAGCCGCCGGCCTGCCGCCCGCCGCGCACCAGGGTGTAGGTGCCCAGCAACAGCCCCGCGAGATAGCACTCGGCGGCCAGCCACAACCAGGATCGGTCAATCATTCCGGCAAACATGGAGCGGCTAACCTAGGTGATCGCCGCGCTAGGGCAAGTCCGGCCTCGCGGACCGTCCGGGTGGGCGATCCAGGCGGCAGATCAGCGGTCGCAGGTCGCAAGTAACAAGTAGCAGGAATCGTCCGCGGCTCCGCCGCCGCTGGCCGACCTTCGACCTGCGACTTTCGACCTTCGACTCCCGCCCCCGGCCCCCGTGCTTGAGTTGCCGGCGGGAGCCGCCAACGTGGACGCATGTGTGCCGCGTCGCGCCCCGCCGACCGCCCTGCCGTCCCGCCGCGGGTGGAGCAGCGGGGTCCGTTCGGCCCGCTTGGTCACCGGCGCGAGCACCGGCTCCAGCCCGGCGACATCCACCCGGTGGTCCGCATCGCGCACCGCCTGCCGGGCAACCTGAACATCCCGGAGCGGATCATCTTCGACCATGAGCTCGTCCTGATCGCGAAGGGGCGGGGAGAGTGGGTGCTGGGCGGTGTCCGGCGGCCCTACGCGATGCATGACCTGCTGTTCATCCCGCCGTTCAGCCCGCACACCATCGTGGCGGACGAGACGGCGCCGTCGGAGCACATCGCGGTGCATTTCGACTTGGCCGCCGGGATTCCGCCGGCGTCGCAGGGACTCGACCGGCGGCGGCCGTACCGCGTGACCTTCACCCACGGCCTGGAGATCGCCACGCAGCGCCGCCTGTTCGCCGGCCACCGCCTCGCCCGGCTGCTGCACCAGGTGGTGGCGACGCACGCCTCCGGCCACGTCACGGGCCCGGCCCGGTCCGCGGTGCATCTCGCGGAAGTCCTGCTTGAATTGCTGGCCGAGTCCCGCGGGGCGCGCCCGGGCGATCCGGGTCAGCGCGACCGGGCGCGGGTGCAGGCGATCGTGCGCCACATGACCGAGAACCTGGCCCGGCCGGTCGACCATCCCGCACTGGAGCGCTTTTCCGGCCTGAGCCCGAGCCGGCTGCAGGCGCTGTTCCGCGCGGTGACGGGCCACCCGCCGCTCGACTACCTCCGCCGCCTGCGGGTGGAAGAGGCCCGGCGCCTGCTGGCGGACCGGCGCCTGTCGGTGAAGGAGGTCGGCGCGCGCACGGGTTTTCGCGACACGAGCCATTTCAGCAAGGTCTTCCGCCGGGTCGACGGGCTGTCGCCGGCGCACTACCGCGACGCCCTGCTGGCCGGTCGGCAGGAAAAATAGCCAACAGCTGCGCGTGGCGGCCATGGCTCGGCGGATGACAGCCGGTGCCGACTCCCCATGTTGGGCGCACCATGCTTACCCCAGCCCAAATCGCCGAATTCAAGGCCAACGGTTACCTTCGCGGCTCCGCGGTCCTGTCCGACGCCGAAGTCGAAGCCCTGCGCGCGGAAGTCCAGCGCGTGATCGACCAGCGAGAGCGCAAGGACATCCCGCAACCCGTCCTCTGCCACAACTTCACCGGCAACGACGCCGCCCCGGTCTGGCAGATCGTGAACATCTGGGAGGCCAGCCAGCCTTTCGCGAAGCTGATCCGGAATCCGATCATCGGCGAGGAGATGGCCCAGCTCACGGGCGCCAAGGCGCTCCGCATCTGGCACGATCAGATCCAGTACAAGCCCGCCGCCAACGGCGGCGTGAACATGTGGCACCAGGACGCGCCGCTCTGGCCGATCATCGCGCCGATGACCGAGGTCACGGCCTGGGTCGCGCTCGACGATGTCGATGTCGACAACGGCTGCATGAGCATGGTCCCGGGCTCCCACCTGTGGGGTGACCACATGAAGCACCTCGCGACGTGGAAGGATTTCGTGGCCGACGTCCCGAAGGAATTCCAGGGGCACAAGGTCGAGGTCCGAAAATGCCCGGTGAAGAAGGGCGAGGTTCATTACCACCACTCGCTCACCTGGCACGGCTCGCACGCCAACACCAGCGGCCGGCCGCGCCGCGCCATCGCGCTCCACTTCATGACCGACGAGACGCGCTACGTCGCGTCCGGCTCCCACTGCATGAAGCAGTTTGTCACCGTGGCCGACGGCGAGAAGCTGCAGGGCGACCATTTCCCGCTGGTTTGGGGCAAGAACTGAGGCGACGGCGTCGCCTCAGCTCTGGCGGAAGTTGGGAGATAGGAGCTGGGAGATGGATTGCCCGGGAGCCGTTGCCTTCGCTGTTGAGCATGCGACGGCTGCGAAACGGAGCTAGTTCGCGGTTTCCCCAGGCTTGTATTCGAACCTGGTTTTCTAACCTGTCATTCTGAGCGTAGCGAAGAATCCAGTTGGGTTTCGTCGCAGGCTTCGGCCCCGCCGCACCGGATTCTTCACTCCGTTCAGAATGACAAACCGGGTTTGAAGACACGCCCAAGAGCAACTTAACAGTAATTGCAGCCGCAAGGAGGCGCAGAAAGCGCAAGAACTCGTCGCCACGGCGATGCGCCCTGCTAGGCAATAGCTCGAGGTATACGATCACTCTGCCGCTGAAGCTGGAGTCGGATTGATCTGCGCTTTTTGCGCCTCTTTTCGGCCACACACTTATTGAGATCGCTCTAGTCCGACGAACCGGCGGCGCGCTTCGCGAGCCAGAATCGGCAGTCATCCGAGAAATCGCGGACGGCGCGGCTCTCGGCGGCGACCTCGGGCCGGATCGCGTCAAACGCGTGCTCCCACCCGGTGGCTGCAAGGTCCTCGAGAATCTCGGTCCGGTCGGGCAGGTGCATGAAGGTCCGGCCGGTGCCTTCCTCGGTGAAATATCGGTCGCCGAACTCCCGGAGCCGTGGGTCGCGCTCGCCGCGCACCCAGCGCAGCGCCTCCAGGCGCCAGAGCGCCTGCTCGGTCGGCGTGCTGTCCCGGTCGTGGGTCGTGAACAGCAGGGGCGCCCCCGGCCGGCACACCGCGTGCAGCGCCCGCAGCGCCCGGCGCCGGCTCCGCCGCAGCGGTATCTGCATCAGGCCGTTGAAGAGGAACAGCGCGCCGTCGAAGCGCGTGTCACCTATGGCGTGACCCTTGCCGAGGCGGGTGGCGTCAGCGGCGAAAAACTCGATGGCTGCGCCGCGTTCGACGGCAAGGCTGCGCGCCTGGGTCAGGAGTTCGTCGGCAAAGTCGAAGGCATGCAGCCGACGGTAGCCGAGTTCCCACAGCGCCACGCACACGCGGCCGGCGCCGCAGCCCGCCTCGAGCAGGCGGGCCTCCCGGTTGGGGAAGAAACGCTCGATCAGGACCCGCTCCGACTCCCACAGGCCCAGCTGGTGCGCGGCGCGGGTGTAGTGCACGACCGCCTCGACGTCGTTGAAGTCGTCGCGGACCGTCGCCTTGGAAATGCGTCGGGGATCAGGCATTGCGGGTTGGCCGCGACGGGGGCCAGGCAATCGTCTCTCGCGCCACGCCGGGCACTGCCCACCGCCACACGACCCACGATTCCACCGTCAGACCTTTCGCTTCCAGCCGGCGATGAACATCCCGTTCGCGCCGAACTCATGCGGCCAGAGCACGACCCGCGAGGGGTCGGCGGCGCCGTCGGCGGCGATCGGCAGGGGCCAGGGCTCGAGCTCCGGATGCGCCGCGCCGAAGAGGTCGGCCACGGCGGAGGTTTCGCTGCGCGTGAGGGTGCAGACGGCGTAGATGAGCCGGCCGGCCGGCTTCAGCGACCCGGCGACCTGATTCAGCAGGGTGAGCTGCGCGGTCTTGAGCTCCGCCACGTCGGCCAGGGTGGTGGTCCACCGGGCCTGCGGGTTGCGCTGCCAGGTGCCCACGCCGCTGCAGGGCGCATCGACGAGGATGCCGTCAAACCGGGTCTTCGTCGGCAGCCGCGGGCCGCCGTCCCACAGGGCGGCCCTGTAGTTGAACAGCTTCGCCCGGGCGGCGCGGCGCTTGAGCGTGTCGAGCCGGCCGGAGTGACGGTCGGACGCCCAGACCAGGCCGCGGTTGCGCATGAGGTCGGCGAGGTGCAGGAGCTTGCCGCCCTCGCCAGCGCAGGCGTCCCACCAGGTTTCCCCGGCGACCGGCGCGGCGGCGTGGCCGACCAGCTGGGAGGCAAGGTCCTGGATCTCGAAGGCGCCGGACTGGAACGGCTCGGTCCGGTAAAGATCGAGGGGCCCGGTGTAGGCGAGCGCGTCGGGCACCTTGTCGGACGGGATGCAGCCGGCGAGGGCGTGCGCGAGCTCGCCGGAGCGGCCGGGCCGGGCGCGGAGCCAGAGGGTGGGCTCGCGCTGGAGCTGCCGCAGGTAGGCGGCGCGGGTGGCGGCCGGGTCGGCGGCGCCGGTGAAGTCGAGCTCCTCCCACAGCCAGGCCGGCACCGCGCGCGCCGCGAGGGTTTCGGCCTTGACCGCCTTCGCGTCGGCGTTGAAGCGCGCCTGCAGCTCGATCGCCTGCTCGAGCCGCCGCTGGGGGGCGGCCTTGGCCTCAAGCCACTCCAGCCAGCGGAAATAGCTGAAGAGCGCCTGGCTGATCTGGCGCCGCTCGGCCGGACTCAGGTAGCGGTGCGAGTCGAAATAGAACCGCAGCGCCGTGTCCGCGCGCAGGTCCGACGTGATGCCGGCAAGCACCTGGGCGGCGTGATTGAGCGTGGCTTGGGCGGGCATGGCCCAACCAATCACACCCGGCGGGGGCAGCACAACTGGGAATGCGCGGCGCCGGCGCCTCGATGTCCCCATTCATCCCATTCCACCGACCCAGCTCAGCGCGGAGCACCCGAAGCCCAAGGGCGGATGGCCTTCGTGCACGTCGCGATCTTGGCGGCGAAATTGGTCGGAATCCAATCCGGTTGGCCGCGCAGTCCGCCCAGGCCGCCAAGCGGCCGTCCCGGGCTTCGTGCTCTTCGGGTGCTTCGTGGTGAAGCCCGATTCGCCATTGCATCGGGCCGGACTTCGGACCGCGTTCGCGGCCGGTCGGATCAGCCGCGCTTGGCCCAGCGCCGGTCCTGCTTCAACTCCAGGCGCTTTGTCTCGAGCTGGACGCCAGCCACGGCGGGATGGGCGCGGAGTTCCTGGAAAACCGCGGCCGTCAGCCGCCAGCCGAGCGCGCTGCTGGCCTCGGCCACCGGCGCCGCGCGGTCGGGGAAGACGAAGGCGAACTCGATCCGGGTGTCGCCGCCCTGCCGGTTCACCGTTTCGCGCAGCCGGCGCAGGAAGTCGGGCAGCTCGCGGTGCGCGGGATGCAGGAGCCAGGTGACCTTGCGCACGATGCCGGTGACGAAGTTGTCGAGGGGATAGCACTCCTTGATGTTGATCCGGTTGCCGTCGTTGCCGCCGATGATGTTGCCCTGCACGACCACCGGCGACTCCGGCAGGAGGTTGCCGGCGTAGGCGGCGTAGGCGTCGGCAAACATGTTCAGCTGGAGCGAGCCGCGCCGGGTCGAGAGCGTGAAGGCGGCCCAGGGGCGATTGTCCTTCTTCGCGAGCTTCTTTGTGATGTTCGACGCGATGCCGCAGAGCCGGAACTCGGTGCGGTCGCCGAGCTGGAGCAGTTCCTCCTCGGTGAAAGTGTTGATGGCCTCGGCGAGCCCGGCGTAGAGGTTCATCGGGTGGCCCGAGACGTAGAAGCCGAGGAGCTCCTTCTCGAACTGCAGGCGCTCGGCCGGGGCGAAATCGGGACCCCGCGGCGCCGCGGCGGGGGCGGCGTGGCCGGCGGCGGGCGCGGGCGCGTCCGCCAGCATGTCGAGGAAGCTGTGCTGGCCGGCGGCCCGGTCGCGCGCGGCCGCGGCGACGGTCGCGAGGGCGCCGTCGATGCCGTCGAACAGGACCTTGCGGGACGCGCCGCTGTAGTCGAACGCGCCGGTCTTCACGAGGTGCTCGAGCACGCGCTTGTTGAGCGCGCGGGCGTCGACGCGGGAGACGAAGTCCTCGAAATCGCGGAACGGCCCGTTTTTCGTCCGCTCCTCGATGATGCGCTGGGCGGCCTGCTCGCCGACGCCCTTGATGCCCGCGAGCCCGAAGCGGATCGCAGCCCGGCCTTGGCTGGTCGAGGGGTCGAGCGGACGAGGAGTCGAGGAGTTGAGCGGGCTGGCTCCTCGGCCGGTCGACTCCTCGATCCCTCGACTCACCACGGGCGTGAAGTTCTCGCGGCTCTCGTTGATGTCAGGGCCGAGGACGGAGAGGCCCATCGCCTCGCACTCGGCGATGAAGTGCGACACCTTCTCGGCGTTGCCGAGCTCGCTCGAGAGCATCGCGGCCATGAACTCGACGGGGTAATTCGCCTTGAGGTAGCCGGTCTGGTAGCTGAGCACGGCGTACGCGGCCGAGTGGGACTTGTTGAAGCCGTAGCCGGCGAACTTGTTCAGGATGTCGAAGATCGAGTTCGCCGTCTTCTCGTCGATGTTGTTCACCCGCTTCGCGCCCGCGACGAACTTGTCGCGCTCCTGCGCCATCGCCACGGGGTCCTTCTTGCCCATCGCGCGGCGGAGCATGTCGGCGCCGCCGAGGGTGTAGCCCGCGATGATCTTGGCGGCCTCCATGACCTGCTCCTGGTAGACCATCACGCCGTACGTCTCGCGGCAGACGTCCTCCAGCAGCCGGTGCGGGAACGTCACCGTGCTCGGGTCCTTCTTGCCGCGCACGTAGTCGGGAATCCACTCCATCGGGCCCGGGCGGTAGAGCGCGATCAGCGCGACGATCTCGTCGATCGAGGCCAGGCTGATCTGGCGGCAGAGCGCCTGCATGCCGGGCGACTCCAGCTGGAACACGCCGGTGGTCCGGCCGGTGTTGAGCAGGGCGTAAGTCCGGGGGTCGTCGAAGCCGACCCGCTCCAAGTCGAACCGCGGGTCGGTGGTGCGCCGGATGTTGTCGACCGCGTCGGCGATGACGGTCAGCGTCTTCAGCCCGAGGAAGTCCATCTTCAGCAGGCCGAGCTTCGACACGGCGTTCATGTCGTACTGCACCGTGACGTCGCCCTCCTGCAGGGTCAGCGGCACGAACTCCTCGAGCGGCCGGTCGGTGATGATGATGCCGGCGGCGTGCTTGCCGGTATTGCGGACCATGCCCTCGAGCACGAGCGCCTGGTCGAAGATCTTCTTCGCGACGGGATTCTTCGCGATCTCGTCGCGGAGCTCGGCGGACTTCTTCTGCGAGTCGGCGAGCGAGATGTTCAACTCGTCCGGGATCATCTTCGCCAGCCGGTCGGCCTCGGCGAACGGCAGATTGTGCACGCGCGAGACGTCGCGGATGACCATCTTGGCGCCGAGGGTGCCGTAGGTGATGATGTTCGCGACGCAGTCGTTGCCGTACTTCTGGCGGACGTAGTCGATGACCTCGCCGCGGCGCCGCATGCAGAAGTCGATGTCGAAGTCCGGCGGCGACACGCGCTCGGGGTTGAGGAAGCGCTCGAAGAGCAGCTTGAACCGCAGCGGGTCGAGGTTGGTGATGCCGAGCAGGTACGCGACGAGGCAGCCGGCGCCGGAACCGCGGCCGGGCCCGACCGGGATGCCCTGGCGCTTGGCCCAGTCGATGAAATCCCAGACGACGAGGAAATAGTCGATGAAGCCCGTCTTGCCGATGATCCCGAGCTCGTAGTCGAGCCGCTCGACGAGGGTCTGGCCGAGGGCCGGGTCGGTGGCGGCGGCCGGCGCCGCGTAGTCCACGCCGTAGCGGCGCCGCAGGCCTGCGATGCAGAGGTCGCGGAGGTAACCGGCACGGTCAGTCTTCACCTCGGCCGGCAGCGGGTACTTCGGGTAGCGCTCGCTGCCCTTGGGGAAGGGGATCGTCAGGTCGCACATCTCGGCGACGAGCTGGGTGTTCAGCACGGCGTCGGGCACCTCGGCGAACAGCCGCGCCATCTCGTCGCGGGACTTCAGGTAGAACTGCGAGCCCTCGAACCGCATGCGCTGCGCGTCCTCGATCTTGGCGCCGGTCTGGATGCAGAGCATGGCGTCGTGCGGGCCGGCGTCGGTGTTCCGCACGTAGTGGACGTCGTTCGTGCAGATGACCTTGAGGTTGAACTCCTCGGCCAGCTGGAGGAGGCCGGGGATGATCTTGCGCTGCTCCGCGATGCCGTGGTCCTGGATCTCGACGAAATAATTCTCGCGGCCGAAGATCTCGACGAACCGCGCGCACGCCTTCCGGGCGTCGTCGAGGCGGTCGTAGAGGAGATGCTGCGGGATCAGCGACGCGAGGCAGCCGGTGAAGCCGATCAGGCCGTCGGCATGCTGCGCGAGGGCCTCGAGGTCGGTGCGGGGCTTGTAATAGAAGCCCTTCAGGTGCGCGTCGGAAACCAGCTTGAGGAGATTCTGGTAGCCGGTGAGGTTGCGGGCGATCAGGCCGAGATGGAAGATGCTCTTGCCCTCGTCGTCGGAACGACCGTGCTTCTCGAGGCGCGACGTCTCGACGAGGTAGAGCTCGCAGCCGATCAGCGGCTTGAGGCCCTTCGCCTTGGCCGTGTTGTAGAACTCGATCGCGCCGTAGAGATTGCCGTGGTCCGTGAGGGCGAGGGCGCTCATGCCCAGCTCCGCGGCGCGGTCCATCAATCGGTCGATCCGGCATGCGCCATCCAGCAGGCTGTAGTCGGAGTGGACGTGAAGGTGGACGAAGTTCTTGTCAGCGGACGGCACGGCGAGGGATTCAGCCGAAGGCGTTCCGGGGCGCGGTGCAAGCGGGGAAAGCGGTTTGAGTCAGGAGGGTGATGGCGCCGTGTCGCACGAAGCACATCGGTGCTGGATCGGTGAAGCGGGTTCGGAGAGGTGGGTGACGCGGAGTTGTTTTTTGACCACGGAATTCTCGGATCACACGGATCAGACCGCGAACACTTGGGGAGCCAAACACCTGAACTCGGTTGCCGGTCGATTGGCGCCGGTTGGCGTCAGGTCTTCAGCTCCACCCGGCCGCGCGGAACCGGGTCCAAGCTACGCTCCGGCCCGGTTCCGCGTGGATCCGCTCGGGGATCGATCCGTGTGACCCGTGAATTCCATGGTCAAAGTCCGAACCCGAGCATCGCAAACCAAGCCGGCTGATTCGTGATTCCGGGCGCGCCTCACCGGGAAGTTCCCGGGATTCGCGCTCTTTCCCATGTCGCGCAATAGTCATCGTTTAGCGCACGCCGTCAGCGCCACCATTGATCTGCAACCGCCGCCCAAAAAACGCCATTGACGCAGGCGTTGCCTCTTGGCCTAGTGATCGGCTTTTACTTTCACAAACACGTCCGTCCACATGCCTATCGAAATCAAGATCCGCAAGAACGAGCCCGTTGACCGTGCGATTCGCCGCATGAAGAAGAAGCTCGATCGCGAGAACATTATCAAGGGCGCCCGCGCCCGCCGTTACTACGAGAAGCCCTGCGAGAAGCGCCGCCGCAAGGAGAAGGTCCAGGCCTTCACCCAGATGCTGCGCCGCCGCTACGCGGAATAAGTTCTCCGTCCGACCTTTACGGTCGTCCCTTTGCCGCGCCTGCCCCCTGGGGAGGCGCGGCTTTTTTTGGTGCAATCGGCGGCGGCCGGTGGCTTCGTGTTGAACCGTGGCGTCCGCCCAACCGACCCTCTCGCTTTCCACCTGCTGGTGCTCCGCCCGTCACTCCGACGGCTATGCGATGGCCCGGGAAATGGCCGATCTCGGATTTAGCCACGTCGAGCTCAGTCACGGCATCCGGATCACCCTCGTCCCGGGCCTCCTCCGGGCGGTCGAGGAGGAGATCGTCCGCATCAGCTCCACCCACAATTTCTGCCCGCTGCCCACCGGCATCGTCCACGCGGCGCCCAACCTTTTCGAGCCGTCCGCCCATGCGCACCAGGAGCACGACCAGTGGCTCCGGCACACCCGGCGTTCGATCGACTTCGCCGCGCAGGTCGGGGCCAGGGTCCTGGTCTGCCACCTCGGCAGCGTGCGGTTCTTCTGGTTCGATCCCGCCGACCGCCTCCGGGCCTACGCCGCGAGGCATCCGGGCGCCGCCCTGGCGGCTGACGCGGGCTACCGTCCCGTGCTGGCCAAGGCCGCCGCCCGACTGCGCAGGAAGATGGGGCCGTTCTGGGAGCGCACGCAGGCCAGTGTCCGCGAGGTGCTCGCCCACGCCGCCGCCAAGGGCGTCAAGCTGGGCTTCGAGAACCGCGAGAAGTTCACGGAGCTTCCGCTCGACGACGATTTCCCGGCCTTCCTCGCCAGCCTCCCGCCCGATGCCGCCGCGGGCTACTGGCACGACACCGGCCATGCCGACCTCAAGCAGGCGATGGGCGTGATCGACCACCGCGCGCACCTGGCGAGGCTCGCGCCCCAGCTGCTCGGGTTTCATCTCCACGACGTCGATGCCGAGGGCCATGATCACCAGGCGATCGGTGCCGGGAAGATCGACTTCCGGATGGTCCGCGAGTTCTGGCGGCCCGAACACCTGCTCGTCCTTGAGCTGCATCCGCGGCTGGCGGTCGACGACGTCCGCGCCTCCAAGGCCCGCATCGAGGCGCTGCTGAGCGAACCTTAGCCACCAAGGGCACCAAGCGCACGAAGACCGGCCCGGGCCTTTTCTCGGATCGCTTCTTGGGCTGGTTGGACTTCGCGGCTACCAGCCAGCTTCAGCCAGCAGGGCGGTGATCCAGCGGCGGTGGGGGCCGGACAGTGAAACCGACTCGAGCTGGTCGAGGCGCACCCATTTCAGCCCGGGGGGAAGCGTGCCGCGTGGCGGCGGAACCGCGTGGATCGACTCGGTGATCTGAAAACGCGTGATGCCGCGGCGCTTTCTTGCGAGCAGCTTCCCGCGGGCGGCATCGGCGTCGGTCAGGCCGGCCTGGGGGGCGGTCGGCAGCTCGTGGATGCTGGCGAAACGGCGGGCGCCGGCATCGGTCAGATGCAGCAGGAGCGCGCCGCGGTGGACGCACCAGACGCGAGTGACCTCGACTCGTTCCATTTTCTTCGGCGCAAGCCGCGGATACGACTCGGGGTCGCCTTGTCGGCCGGCGGCACAGAAAGGGCGGACCGGCCAGGTGAGGCAGAGGGGTTGCCGCCGGAAACACACGGTGGCGCCGAGCTCCATCATGGCCTGGTTGTGGTCGCCGGGATGGTCGGCCGGCAGCAGGGCGGCGGCGAGGGACGCGAACGCCTTGGCGGCGCTGGCGGAGTCGCGGTACGCCGTGCCGTCGGCGGTGAGCCGGGCGAGGATGCGCACGACATTGCCGTCGACGCACGCGGCCGGGGCGCCGAAAGCGATGCTCGTGATCGCCGCGGCGGTGTAGGGGCCGACGCCGGGCAGCTCGCGCCAGGCTGCGGGGGCGCGGGGCGGGGTGGGCAGGGCGGCCAAGGCCTGCGCGAGGCGGTGGAGATTCCGGGCCCGCGAGTAATAGCCGAGGCCCTCCCAGAGCTTGAGCACCCGCGATTCCGGCGCGGCGGCGAGGGCGGCGAAATCGGGCAGGGCCTTCAGCCAGCGGTCGAAATACGGCAGCACCGTCTTCACCTGCGTCTGCTGCAGCATTAACTCGCTCACCACCGTCTTGTAGAGCGACGGCGCCTCGCGCCACGGCAGCCGCCGGGCGTGGGCGCGGTACCAGGCGGCCAGGGCGCGGTTGAACGCGGACCGGGAGGCGAGGAGGGTTGGGGCGCCGGTAGGGGGCACGGGACGCACAGAAGGCACAAAAACCGGACGAACTGAAGTCTGGGTTGGAATTTTTTGGGTGTCTTTGCGCCCAATTCTGCCCTCCTGACCCCATGCCCAAGCCGCCGCCCGCCGAGGACGACGCCCCCAAGGCGATCGCGTCCTACACGGTGAAACTCGACCCCGCCCAGATGGAGAAACTCCAGGCCATCTGCGAGGCGCGCGGCTTCACGCCCTTCGAGGTCGCCTACACGCGGTTCGCGTACAAGGCGGACCACCTGCGGATCAACGTGACGGCCTACACCAGCGGCAAGGTGGTCGTGGCCGGCAAGGGCACCGAGGATTTCGTGACGAACACGATCGAGCCGGAGGTGACCGGCGCCGCGAAGCTCGGGTACGACGAGGTGCTGCATCCCGACTGGTTCGAGCCGCATGCCGGCCTGGACGAGAGCGGCAAGGGCGACTTCTTCGGCCCGGTGGTCGCCGCGACCGTGATCGCCGACAGGCCCGCGATTGACGCGTGGATCAAGGCGGGCGTGAAGGACTCGAAGAAGATCGCCGAGAGCCAGATCATCAAGCTCGACAAGCTCATCCGCGGGACGAAGGGCGTCGTCGTGCGGACCTGTTTCTGCGGCATGCCCAAGTACAACGAGCTGATGGGCCGCCCGGGCGCGAACCTCAACCGCCTGCTGGCCTGGCAGCACGCCACGGCGCTCGAGCAGGCGCTGGCGCAGCGGCGCGTGCCGTGGGGCCTGCTCGACCAGTTCAGCGAGACGCCGCTCGTGCAACGCGAGCTGGCGCGGAAAAAGGTCGAGGCGTTCGAGCTCCGCATGCGGACCAAGGCGGAGGAGGATCCGGTGGTCGCGGCCGCGTCGGTGGTGGCCCGCGCCGAGTTCGTGCGCCAGATGCACGCGCTGTCGAAGCGCTTCGGCGCCAAGCTGCAAAAGGGCGCCGGCCCGCTGGTGAAGGAACAGGCCGCGCAGCTCATCGCCCGCTTCGGCGCCCGCGCGCTGGCCGATTTCGCCAAGCTCCATTTCCGCACCGCCTACGAGGTGGTCGCGGCCGCGGGCAAGCTCGACGAGCTGCCGCTCAAGCCGCCCCCGCCGAAGCAGGAGTGGTGAGCCGGGCTAGCGGACGATCAGCTTGATCGCCGCGATGGCCAGCACGAGCGCGAGCGTGCGCTGCAGCGCGCGCTGGCCAAGCGGGAACGCGCCGACATACGAGCCGGCCAGGGCCCCCGCGAATCCCGCGCCCAGCAGGAGGTAGGTCCCCGCGGCCGGCGCGCCGGCCGCCGGGAGCCGCCCGGCGAGGCCGGCCGCGGAGTTGGCGACGATGAAGATCGCGGCGACCGCGGAGGTCTGTTTCGCGTTGGCCCACCGGGCGAGCAGCAGGACCGGGCTCAGAAAGATCCCTCCGCCCACGCCCACCAGGCCGGACAGCAACCCGATGCCGGCCCCGAGGGCCACCCGGGCCGCGACCGCGGGCGGCGGACGCGCGGCCGGCGGCGCTTCGCGCCCGGTCCAGAACAGGCGGCCGGCGCTGAAGAGCAGCGCCACGCCCACCAGCGCATAGTAGACGGGATCCGACAGGGGCCACCGGGCGCCCACGAACGCGAACGGCACCGAGCCGACGAGGAACGGCCACGCGAGCGTCCACGAGAAATGGCGCGCAAGCCGGTAGAGCACGAACGAGGTGCCGGCGACCACCAGGTTGATGAGCAGCGCGACAATCGCGACCTCCCGGGGCAGCAGCGGCGAGAGCGCGAGCAGGGCCAGGTAACCCGACGCCCCGCCGTGGCCGACCATCGAGTAGATCAGCGCGATCACCGCCACGCCAAGGGGCAGCCAGACTGGCATGGTGCCGGCCATCATAAGGTGCGGTCCGCGCCGGCGAGGCGGCGGGCGAGGGCCACGCCGCCGGCGAGCGAGTGGATCCGCGTCCAGCCCGCGCCGCGCAGGCGGCGCGCAAGCTGCCCGCTGCGGATGCCGCGGCTGCATACCAGCAGGCACGGACGACGGCGGTCGAGGCCCCCGAGCCAGGCGTCCACCTGCGACAGCGGCCGGTGCTCCCAGGTCACCCCCGTCAGTTCAAGCCCGGGCCGGGCCTCGTGGTCCTCGCGCAGGTCCACCACCGTCCAGCCCGTGAAATCGCGGCCGGCGTCGACCTCCACCTCGTCCCGCGGGGTTCCGCTCCCGCAGGTCGGACAGGCCGGATCGGCCCGGCGGGCAAGCGGCGTGACGGCCAGCGTGCGCAGGTCCACAAGCAGCAGCGAGTCCCGGGTTGCGACCGGAAATCCAAGCAGGTGCTGGATCGCCTGCGCGGCCTGCAGCGTGCCCAGCACGCCGGGCACGACGCCCAGGACGCCGGCGTCGGCGCAGTGGTCGACGCAGCCTTCCGCCGGCGTCTCCGGCCACAGGCAGCGCAGGCAGCCCGCGCCGGCGGCCGGATCGAGGAGGTGGATCTGGCCCTCGAACTGGTGCACGCTGGCCTGCACCAGCACCTTGTTCATCGCGACCGCCGTGTCGTTCAGCAGGAACTTCGCGCGGAAGTTGTCCGTGCAGTCGAGGACGAGGTCATAGTGCTGCAGCAGGCCGGGTGCCGACTCCGCCGTCAGGCGTTCGGGGTGGGTCCTCACCGTGATGTAGGGATTCAGGCGCTCGGCAAACCGGGCCGCGAGGCGCGCCTTGCCCCGGCCGACATCACGGGTGCCGAAGAGCACCTGCCGGTGGAGGTTGCTGGCCTCGACCCGGTCGTCGTCGCAGACGCCGAGGGTGCCGATGCCGGCCGCCGCGAGGTACGGCAGGGCCGCGCAGCCGAGCCCGCCGGCTCCCACCACCAGCACGCGGGCCCCGGCGAGCCGGGCCTGCCCGGCCGGCCCGATTTCCCGCAGGCGGACCTGGCGGGAATAGTACGACTCCGGTGTGGCGGGCGCCTCACCCGGCGCGACCTCCGTGCCGACCCAGCCCGAGTCCCCGTCGGCAAAGTGCTCCTTCTTCCAGATCGGCACGCGACGCTTGAGCTGGTCGATGATCCACTCGCACGCCTCGAACGCTTCCCGGCGGTGCGGCGCCGCGACGCCGATCCACACGGCGGACTCGCCGACCGCCAGCCGCCCGACGCGGTGGACGCAGGCCGCCTCCAGCAGGCCGAACCGCTGGCGCGCCTCCGCCAGCAGCCGCTCGCCCTCGGGGACGGCGAGCGCCTCGGCGGCCTCGTACTCGAGCGCCACGACCGGGCGGCCCCCGTGCTCCTGGCGCACCCGGCCGTCAAAGGTCACGAACCCGCCGGCGCCGGCGGCGGCGAGCAGGGGCGGGATAATCGGCTCCGGCGTGAGGGCGAACATCTCAGCCTCCGGCCACGGGTGGGAGGAATAGCACCACGTCG
>JAFEGX010000078.1 GCA_018239675.1 Verrucomicrobiota bacterium | reverse complement strand
GGATTCGCCTGGTGGCTTGATCCGTGTGATCGGTGAATTCCGTGGCCAAGAGGGTCGCGATCGTACCTTACCTGAGCCGGCTCAGCTCCCAAAATTGCGGGTTGCGGATTTCCGGGCGCGGCATGAACTCGGAGCCGGGCCGCCCCACCCCTGGCGGTCCGCCTTCGGCCGTCCGCCCGCGGATGAACCAGCCGCGCGAACTGACGCCAGAGGTGGCCTTGAGCCGCCCGGGGCATCCCCATGATCCGCAAGTTTCTCGTCGCGCCCGTTCTCTCGGCGATCGCCATGTTCGCCTTCGGTGCCATCTTCTGGATGAGCCCGTTCCCGTATCGCACTTTCACTCCGGTCGGCGACAACGCCGCAGCCGGCGCCGCCCTCGCACAGATCTTCCCCGCCACGGGCACCTACCTGATCCCCGGGCCCGAGATCAAGGACGAGAAGCTCCTCGGCGAGCTCATGGCGCGCGGGCCCCTCGCGGAAGTCCACTTCGTCCGCGAAGGGCATCCCATGATGGAGCCGGCGGTGCTGGCGCAGGGCTTTGCCCACTACTTTGTGGTCTCCCTGCTGCTGGTGTGCCTGATGAACGGGTCCGCCGCGGTGTGCCCGACCTATTTCAGTCGCGTCCGCTTCGCCGCCACCGTCGGCCTGGTTGGGGCCATCTTCGTCGGCCTCGCCAGTCCGATCTGGTGGCACCACACTTGGGGCTACCCGCTCGTGAACGCGCTCTACTGCGTGATCGAATTCACGATTGCCGGACTCGTGCTGGGCAAGTTGCTCACCCCCAAGGACGAAGCTCCGGAGATTCACATTTGACGACCACGATGGGTCGTCCGAACCAGGGGATTGCAGGGAACCTCCCGCCCGCCAAACTGAACTCATCCTCATGCCTCGCCCCTTTATCCTCCTGACCGCCTCGCTGCTGCTCGCGCCCGCCCTGTGGGCGGCCGATGCCGCCTCCGGCGAGGTGTTCGTCGACCCCGCCCACGCGCCCGTGGAACCCGAGATCGCCGCGACCACGCCCGCGCCGAAGGCGCCCCACGAGCGCAAGATGTCGGACCAGCTCGCCGCCACGCTCGCCGTGGGGATGCCCAAGTACCAGCCGCCAAAGCCGCCGGAAAAAAAGGTCGACCAGCCGGCCGAACTGCGCGACGAGGACAAACCCCGCAACGGCATCATCCGGCTCCCCGACTACGTCGTGCGCGAAAAGCGTCCGCCGGTGTTCAAGGAGAAGGACCTCGCCACCACAGGGCGCAAGACCGACCTCGGCATGAAACGCTACGCGGGCCTCAATTTCGGGCCGTTCGCCAGCCTCAACCGGCCGATCGCGCTTGCGATGTATCAGGAGCAGGAGCGGCTCGACAACATGTCCGACCTCGCCGACGACGCGCAGACCGCGCGGCGCTCCGGCGACAAGCAGACGGCCAACTTCATCATGAAGCAGAGCCAGGAGACCTACATGCGCCGGGACACCTACGGCCAGACATACGGCATCTCCAAATAAGGCCGTGCGTCGGGTGAATCCCGATCCGGTTTTTCACAGGAGGCAACGGAGGGAACGGAGGTTGTCGGCGGAGGCGAAGGTGCTGCGGGGGCTGGCGGTTGGCTCGAGTCTGCTTCCACCGCAGATTTCACGGATTTTCGCGGATGAGCTGGGCGATTCCTCACGGAGCGGCGCCTTGCGCTACGCGCGAAGCTAGGTCCGTTCGGCCATCGGAGACGATCCGGCACCGGGTCCCCTCGAACCCGCCCTGCGGACTGCGCAGCGACGCCAGTCGGTGCGCAGTCCACAGGGCATCCGATCGAATCATCCGCAAAAATCAGCGAAATCCGTGGTCAAAAACCACCGCAGCCAAACCCACCGCCTCAGCAGCACCCTCGCCTCCGCCAACACCCTCCGTTCCCTCCGTTGCCTCCTGTGAGCATCATCTTCGGATTTCGCAATTATCCCGGCTCGCCGAGCAGCGCCTCGCCAATTGCAGCGCGCTCGTCGTCCAGCGAAAAGTTCTTGCCCGGCGGGGTCCGGCCGGCCCGGCGGTACCAGTAGCCGGCGTTGGTGTCGTCGCCCTCGCGGCGGTGCAGGTAGGCGTGCACCCATGCCGCCGCGGCGCCCGGGTCCGATTGCACGAGCGCATGGGCCTGGTCCCACTCGCCCCGGGCGTCGTGCCACAGCGCGCGTACCGGCGCCGGCACGCGGGCCGCGGGTGCCGGACCGGCGAGAAATTCCGCAAATGACATTTGCCCAGCATGCGGGCTGTCCCTCAGTTTTCAACCGCGTCCCTTCTCCCTGTCATGCCCAGCACCGAACTCGTCATCCTCCGCGAGCTCCTCGCCCGCGAGCCGGGCTTCGTGTCGGGGGCGGTGCTCGCGTCGAAGCTGGGTCTGAGCCGCGTCGCGATCTGGCAGCACATGGAGAAACTCCGCGAACAGGGCTTCGCGTTCGAGGCGGCCCGCGCCCGCGGCTACCGGATCACCCGCCGGCCCGCGGGGCTGCATGCGACCTTCATCGCGGCTCACCTCAAGGGCCGCGCCCGCGACTTCCCGCTGACGCTGCTTGAGGAGGTTGACAGCACCAATGACGAGGCGGCGCGACAGCTCTCGACGGGGCGCACCGCACCGTTCGTGATCATCGCGCGGCGCCAGACCCGCGGTCGCGGCCGGCTCGGCCGGACGTGGCACAGCGAGGCCAACGGCAACCTCTACGCGAGCTTCGCGTTCCGGCCGCAGCTGCCGCCGGCCCGCATGCCGACGTTCACGCTCTGGATGGGAGTGAACATCTGCGAGCTCATCGCGAACTTCTGCCGCACCGCGCCCGGCATCAAGTGGCCCAACGACATCCTCTTCGACGGCCGCAAGGCCGGCGGCATGCTCACCGAGGCCCGCGTCGATGCCGACCAGATCCGCGATCTCGTCTTCGGCCTGGGCCTCAACCTCAACAGTCCCGCCGGCTCCTGGCCGTCCGACCTCGCGCGGCGCGCCATCTCACTCGCCGAGCAGACGGCGGAACCGCTCGATCCGAACCGTTTCACCGCCGCCCTGATCGGGCGGGTCCGGATCGCCTACGAGCAGTTCATCGAGGGTTCGCACCGCGACTCCTTCGCCGACCTCTGGAACCGGCACGATGTGCTGCGGGGGAAGCCCGTCACGGTCCTCCAGGGCCCGAAGCGGTTCTCCGGGGTCGCCGCCGGCGTCGACGACGCCGGGTCGCTGCTGGTCCGCCCGGCCGGCGGCGGCCGGCCCCACCGGTTCCACGCCGGCGAAGTGACCCTCGAAAAGGCGTCCTAGCTGGCGTCCGTCCGGCTGCGACCTGGATTTGCCACGAAGAACGCGAAGCGCACGAAGATCAGATGGATCTGTGCTTCGCGGTCTTGGCGTCCTTTGCGGTAGAACGGATCGGAATCCAATCCGGGTTTACCGCGAAGACCGCAAAGGTCGCGAAGATCTTGGCTTGGGCTTCGTGCGCTTCGTGTTCTTCGTGCCAAATTCAGGTTCGACCGCTCCCCAAACGTCGAAAAGACCCTCCGGCGGGGGCGCGGGCGGGCGGTTTGGGCCGAAACATTGGAGTTTATTCGTGTCTATTGCTGATTAAGCCTTTGCCCGATGTCCGATACGCCCGCCATTGAAGTAACCCACCTGGTCAAGTCCTACGCCGGGGTCACGGCCGTCAACGACATCAACTTCCGCGTCGCCCGGGGCGAGATTCTGGGTTTCCTCGGGCCCAACGGCGCCGGAAAGTCGACCACCATGCGCATCCTCACGGGCTACCTGCCCGCGACCTCCGGCAGCGTCCGGATCTGCGGTGTGCCGGTGGCGTCGCAGCCCGACGAGGTCAAGCGGCACATCGGCTACATGCCGGAGAACAACCCGCTGCCCGAGGACATGCGGGTCTCGGAGTATCTCTATTTCCGCGGGCGGCTGAAGGAGCTTGCACGACGCAAGCTTGGCCCGCGCATCGACGAAGTGCTCGAGCTCTGCGACCTCAAGCGCGTCCGCCACAAGATCATCGGCCAGCTTTCGAAGGGCTTCCGCCAGCGGGTCGGCATCGCCGAGGCCATCCTCGCCGAGCCGCCCGTGATCATCATGGACGAGCCGACCATCGGCCTCGATCCCCACCAGATCCTCATCGTCCGCGATCTCATCGGCAGCCTGCGCGGCCGCATGACCGTCATCATCTCGTCCCACATCCTCCCCGAGATCGAGATGACCTGCGACCGGGTGCTCATCATCAACCAGGGGCGGGTCGTGGCGCAGGGCACGCCGGCCGACCTGCGCCGCGAGGTGCTCGGCCGGACATCCTACCAGGTCGAGCTGGCGGGCGACCTTGGTGCCATCCCCACCCTGCTGCTGGCCGTGGAGCCCACGCTGCAGATCAGCGCGCAGGGCGAGCCGGATGCCGACGGGTTCCGCCGGCTCACGCTCACGACCGAGCGCGATGCCGACCTCGGCGAGGCCCTCCTCCGCGCGCTCTCGCTGCCCGGCTACCGCCTGCGCGCCCTCAGCCGCGCCCACCCCACGCTGGAGGACGTCTTCCTTGCCGCCACCCGCCGCAGCTGGGACGTGAAATCCTCCGACCTCCGGAAAAAGTAGCGCCACCCGAAAAGCCGACCCGCCACTCCGCAATTCGCGATCCGCAATCCGCAATGGCATGAAGCACTTCTTCACCCTCCTCAGCCACGAGATCCGCATGCTGCTGGTCAGCGCCAGCACCTACATCGCGGCAATGCTGTTCCTCGCATTCATGGGCTTCATCTTCACCAGGATCCTCGAGAGCTACAGCACGGCCCCGCAGGACGTGTCGCCGGCGCAGGTGTTCTTCCAGCTGTTCTGGTTCCCCGTGCTCTTCATGGTGCCGATGCTGACGATGAAGTGCCTGGCCGAGGAGCGCCGGCTCGGGACCATCGAGACGCTGCTGACGACCCCGGTCACGACCACCGAGGTCGTGCTCGGCAAATACACCGCGGCCTACCTGCTGTACCTCTCGCTCTGGGGCTCGACCACGGGATTCTTCTACATCCTGCGCAAGTTCTCCGGCGACGCACGGTTCCTCGACCCGGGTCCGCTCACCGGCGGGTATCTCTTCATCGCGGTGTCGGGCCTGTTTTTCATCGCGATCGGCGTGTTCGCCAGCTCGCTCTCGCGCAACCAGGCCGTCGCGGCGATCTTCTGTGCGACGATGCTGTTCGGCCTGATGTTCGGCCTCAGCTGGCTCGCCGGCTCCACTGCCCTCAACCGCGAGACGCTCCAGCCGGCGCGGGTCGCGCTCGAGTACGCGCAGGTGTTCACCCATCGCGACGATTTCACGCGCGGCATCGTCGACACCCGCCAGCTGCTGTTCTACCTCAGCGGCACCGTCCTCGCCCTCATCTTCAGCATCCTCGGCGTCGAGGCGAAGCTGCTTCACTCATAGACGGCGGCTGCCGCCAAGTATGAAATTCCAAGGACCAAGTTTCAGGAAATTCCAGCCCGCCGCCGCGGCGCACCCTACCCTGTTACCTGTGACCTGAATCCTGTTACTCTTACCCGATGGTTTCACCCGACAGTTTCCGCACCGCCCGCTGGATTCGCACGCTGAACCTCGTGCTGCAGGCCATCCTGTTCCTGACGCTGTTCGGGGGGCTGAACTATCTCGCGCGCAACCACTCCTGGCGCTTCGACCTCACCCACCAGCACCGTTACTCCCTTTCGGCCGAGACCCGGGCCTACATCAGCAGCCTCACGCAGCCCTCGCGCGTCGTCGTCACGCTCACGCCCGATTCCGAGAACCTCGCCAACGTCCAGGCCTACCGCGACATCAGCGGGCTGCTGCGCGAGTATACCTACGCGAGCGAGGGCAATCCCACCGGGCGCATCACGGTCGAGTACCTCGACGTCTACAAGAACCGCCGCAAGGCGGAGGAGTACGGCATCGATTCGCCCGACGTCGTGGTCGTGATCTCCGGCGCCAACCGGAAGGCGCTGAACGTCGACGACTTTTACCGCGTGAAGGACCGGCAGCGCGAGGCCTTCATCGGCGAGCAGACGCTCACGTCCGCCCTGCTCGAGGTCACCGCGCAGGTCCGCAAGAAGATCTATTTCCTCACGGGCCACGGCGAGCTCAACCCCGAGGACGTCGATCCGGTGCGCGGCCTCTCGTCGCTCAAGGACCAGCTGCGCGTGCGCAACTTCGACGTCGACCGGCTCGACCTGGCCGCTACCCGGAAGGTCCCGGCCGACGCCGCCCTGCTCATCGCCGTCGCCCCGCAGGTCGCGTACACCGCCGAGGAGCAGGAACTCCTCCGCCAGTACCTCGGCGCCGGGGCGGGCCGGCTCATCGCGCTGCTCGCCCCCGGCTCGCCACACGGGCTGGCCAGCCTCCTGCTCGACTGGGGCGTGCTCGTCGACGACGACCTCGTTTACGACCCGGGCCCGGGCACGATGACCGAGGAGGGCGACCTGATCCTCCGGCTGTTCCAGCCCCACCCGATCACGCAGAGCCTGATCGACTACGTCATGCCGCTCCGCATCGGCCAGGCGCGCAGCGTGCGCCCCGACCCGGGCCGCAAGCTGGCCGGCCTCACCGTCACCACGCTCGCGGTCACCTCCGCCACCGCGTGGGGCGAGGTCAGCTACCGGCTGCAGCGGGCGCCCGAGTACAATCCCGGCTACGACATCCGCAACGACCGGCCCGGCCTCGAGCCGCCGAACCACCTCGGCATCGTCATCGCCTCCGAGCGCGTGAACGTCCGCGCCGGCCTGGACTTCAGCGTGCGCGGCGGACGGCTCGTCGTGTTCGGCACCGGTGACCTGATCGCCAACAACCGCATCGCGCTGCCCGGCAACCTCGACATCTTCCTCAACGCCGTGAACTGGGCCGTCGAGAACCAGACCCAGTTCAACATCCCCATCCGCCCGATCGAGCGGTTCCAGCTCTCGCTCAGCGCCAGCGAGCTGTCGCGCCTCCGCAGCGCGCTCCTCCTGGCCCTGCCGGGCGCCGCCCTCGCCCTCGGCCTCATCGTCTACTGGACCCGCCGCCGCTAGCCCGACCCCGGGTCGCCTCCCGTCCCAAGTCCGAATCCCAGCCTCACCCTCCGGCCAACGTCCGCTCCCTCCTCCCTTTTCTCCGGCGCCCGGCGCCTCCTCCCATGCGCACCAAAGTCACGCTGGTCCTGCTCTTCCTCAACGTCGCCCTGTTCTTCTTCATCTTCCAGTTCGAGCGCCGCTGGCGCACGGAGGATGCCTGGAAGGTGACGCGCACGAACGTCCTCGGGGCCGAGACGGCCGACATCCGCGCCATCGAGATCGCCGGCGGCAACAGCTCGCTCGTCCTCAAGAAAACCGGCGAGACCTGGATGGTCACCCGCCCGCTGGAGTGGCCCGCCAATCCCAACGCCGTCGGCCGCATCCTCACCGAGCTGCAGTTCCTCAAGCACGAGACGAGTTTCAACGTCGCCGATCTCGCCAAGAACGGCCAGTCGCTCGCCGACTACGGCCTCGACCAGCCGCGGCTCACCGTGACGATCACCTCGGGCGACCCCGCCAATCCCTCGGTCGCCAGCAGCCCGCGGATCACGCGCCTGCGCATCGGCGACCTGACGAAGGACGGCCTGCGCCTCTACGTGCTGTCGCCCGACGGCGAGCGCATTCATGTCGTGAGCCAGAGCCTGGCCCGCAGCCTCGCGCTCGGCTTCGACGACCTGCGCGGCGACGCGCTCTTCACGATCCCGGTGTTCGAGGCCCGCTCGCTCAACCTCCAGACCGCGGCGCCGGCCAACCTCCGCATCCGGCTCCGTCGCGACGGCTCGCGATGGTCGTTCGAGACCCCCGTCGTCGCCCGCGCCTCCAAGACCGAGACCGAGCTCGCGATCAACGCCCTCAACAAGCTCGAGGTCGCGTCGTTCATCACCACCAATCCGCCGACGCCCCGGCCCGCCGAGAAGCCGTCGCTGCGGATCACGCTCGAGGGCAACAACCGCCGCGAGACGCTCATCCTCGGCGACCCGGTGCCGGTGACCGGCGAGGCGCGCAAGCCGGGCTTCACCACCTTCTACGCGCAGCTCGAGGGCCGGAACGCGCTGTTCACCGTCAACCTCCCGTCCGGCGCCAAGGACGGCTCCGGCCGGCTCGCGCTGCTGGAGACGCTGCAGAACGCGCAGGTCGCGCTCCGCGACCGCCATGTGCTCGACTTCGACCCGGCCGGGGTGACCGCCATCACGCTCACCGCGCCCAACCAGCCCGACCTCAACCTCCAGCGTCTCGAGTCCGCCGCCAAGACCGCCGACGCCGCGGCCTGGCAGATCATCCGCCGCGGCGACGGCGCCGCCGGCCCGCAGACGCTGCCCGCCGACCGGGCCGCCGTCACCCGGCTGCTCGAGCAGCTCGCGCGGCTCAGCGCCGCCGAGACCGACGGCTTCAAGAGCGACGCCCCGACCGCCGCCGACCTCGAGACCTGGGGCTTCAACCGGCCCGAGCGCGAGGTCACCCTGACCCTCGCCGGCAGCCCCGCCCCCGTCTCCCTCCAGCTCGGCACCGACAGCGCCCACCGCGTCTACGCGCGCCTCGGGCCGTCCGCCAATCCCGGCGCCTCGATCTATGCCGTCGACGCCGAGATCCTGCGCGAGCTGCCGGTCGCCCCGCGCGCCTGGCGCGACCGCCTGCTGCGCGAGCTGCCGGACGGCGCGCGGCTCACCGCCCTGAAGCTGACCGACCTCGCGAACAACCAGGTGCTGCTCGACACGCCGGTGGACGCCACGGGCCTGCCCGCCGCCGTGCTGCCGGCCGCGCAGAACCAGGCGGTGGCGGCGCTGCTGAAACAGCTCCACACGCTCCGCGCCCGGGAGTTCCTGGCCGACCAGTTTGCCGACAAGGTGACGGTGGCCGGCGAGGAGCGCCCCTGGCGGTACAAGCTGGAGGCGACGGCCACCCTGGTGGGCGGCGCCGGCGAGCAGACCAGCGTGACGACCCTGTTCCTGACCCCGCGCGTGGGCGGCGACCTGCAGGTGGCGGGCTCGCCCGCCGCCGAGTTCAACACCGTGTTTGCCGTCGAACAGCCCCTGGTCGACGCCCTGTGGGTGCTCACCGAGGGCCCCCGCGACCCCGGCCCCGGCAAGTGACCCGGCGCCCCGACCCCGCGCCCGCCGGATGAAACGCGTCCTCCAGTTCAGCGGCCAGGCCCTCCTCTGGTGCGGCCGGGCCGCGCTGCGCGCCGGGCTCTGGACGCTGTGGCTCGCACTCCTCCTCCTGCTGACGGTGCAGGCCTGGATCGCGCTGTCGCACGAGCTGGCGGTGCCGGGCTTCGTCCTGCGGCTCTTCGAGGAGCGCCTCGCCGCCGCCCACATCGAGGTGAAGTTCGGGCCGACCCGGTTCGACCCGACCGGCCGCATCCTCCTCGAGAACGTCCGCCTCTCCCTGCCGGCCTACCGCGAGCCGGTCGCCGTTGCTCCCGCGGCCTACCTCACCTTCCAGCCCTGGGACCTCCTCGCCGGCCGCTTCGAGCTGCAGCGTCTCGAGCTCTCCGGCGCCTCGTTCACGGTCCCGGCCATGCTCTCGCACTCGGGCCAGGCCGAGGAGATCGTGCGCGCGCTCGACGCGACGCTGGTGCTCCGGGACCGCGACATCCAGATCGAGCAGCTGTCCGCGCGCGTCGCCGGCATCGCCGTGACCGCGCGCGGCGGGCTGCACCTCGTCCCCCGGGCCGGCCCCGGCCTCGGGCCCGAGTCGCTGCCCGACTACTTCGCCGCGCACTACCCGGAGGTCTGCCGCCACCTGATCCGTGCCGCCGAGCGGCTCGAGACGCTGGAGTCGCCCGAGCTGCGCCTGGAGCTGACCCCCTCGCGCACGCGCGGGGCGCTGGCCAGGGTCACGATCGCGGCCCGGGGCGTAAAGATCGACCGACCGTTCCCCCTGGTGGCGCGCGGCGTGCGCTTCACGACGCGCTTCCCGCTGCAGGGCGACACGCCGGTGATGGCGCCGCTGACGCTGACCGTCGATGAGCTCCAGGCCGGCGAGGTCACGCTTCGCGCGGTGCAGGCCCGGCAGCGCGGCCGGCTCCTGCCGTCGCAATACAGCTATGAGCCCAGCGAGATGAGCCTCACCGCCGGCACGGCGACGGCGCGGGGCTTCACCCTGAGCCCCCTCGCGGCGCACCTGGAGGCCGGGCCGCTGCCGCGGCTCAAGGCCGAGGTGATCGCGGCCAGCGACGGCGAGGCATTCGCGGTGCGCGGCGAGGCCGACCTGACGGCCCGGACGGCGGCCCTGAACTTCGACGGCTCGCTCGCGCCGGGGCTGCTCGAGCCCGTCGGCCGGGTGCTCCGCCATGACCTGTCGCCCTTCATCCGCTTCGGCGCACCGATCCGGCTCACGTCGCATGTGACCTTCGCGCCGGGCTGGCGCTTCGAGCGGCTCGCGGGCCAGGTGTACACCCGCAACGTCCTCGCGCACCACGTGCCACTCGACGAAGGCGGCGGCGACATCGAGCTCGAGGCCCACCGCTTCTACGCGCACCACGCCTTTGCCCGGCTCGGCGCCAACCTGGCCCGGGGCAGCTTTGAGCAGGACTTCACGAACCTGCGCTACCGCTTCCTGCTCGAGGGCTGGCTGCGGCCGCTGGATATCTCGGGCTGGTTCGGCCGCTGGTGGCCGACGTTCTTCGGCGAGTTTGCCTTCCCGCTCGCGCCGCCCGACGCGAGTGTCGACGTCGCCGGCCAGTGGAAGCAGGGGCACCTGACGACCGTGTTCGTCTATGCCGACGCCAAGCAGCCGGTGGTGCGCGGCGTGTCGCTCGACCACCTGCGCACCCTGATTTTCATCCGCCCGAACTTCTACGACGGCCAGGAGCTCTTCGTCACCCTCGGCCCGGGCGCGGCCCGCGGCTCCTTCACCCGCGAGGTCGAGCCCGGCACGTTTGCCCTGAAGGCGATGGACCTCGACTTCGTCTCGACGCTGCCGCTCGCGGTGCCGGCGGACATCTTCGGTCCCGCGGTCGCGGGCTCGCTCTCGGCCTTTGCGTTTGCCGAGCCGCCCGAGGTCCGGATCAAGGGACACTTCGACGGTCCCGCCTCGGGGCACGGCGTGCATCAGGCGATGGACCTGCAGGCCGAGTCGACCGGGCCGTTCGCCTTCTACGGATTTCCGCTGGCCAACCTCGGCTTCCACGCCACGGTGCGGGACGACGAGGTCGTGCTCCGCGACGTCACCGCCACCTTTGCCGGCGGCCGGGTGACGGGCCAGGCCCGGGTCTGGGGCCACGAGCCCGACCGGCGGCTGGGCTTCGACTTCGCGCTGGCCGACGGGAGCCTCGGTCAGGCGGTGCGGGTGATGGAGGAGTTCGGGGCGGCGCGCAAGGGCCTGCCGCCGCCGCCGCCCGGGAAGTTCGTCCAGGCCAAGGCGGGGGTCCGGCTGGACCTCGCGGCCTCCGCCGAGGGTCGCTACACGGACCCGTACAGCTACCACGGCTCCGGCCACGCGACGCTCGAGGGGGCGTCGCTCGCGGAGGTCAACCTGCTCGGGCTCCTGTCCGAGCTGCTGCCGTTCACGTCGCTGCGCTTCACCGCCGCGCGCGCGAACTTCACGATCGACGGCGGTGACCTGACCTTCTCCGAGGTCACCGCCACCGGCGCCAACTCCGCCATCCGCGCCCACGGACGCTACGCGCTGCGCGAACGCCAGCTCGACTTCAAGGCCCGCGTCAATCCATTCCAGGAGAGCACGTTTCTCCCCACGGTGCTGATTGGCGCCGTGCTGATGCCGTTCTCGAACGTGCTCGAGGTGAAACTGACGGGCACGCTCGACAAGCCGGCGTGGGACTTCGTCAACGGCCCGACCAATTTCATCCGCAACCTCACGCGGCCGGCAACGCCCGCCGCGACAACGCCGGCCGCACCCGAAACCACGCCCGACTACCTGCGCCGCTAACGCGCTTTCGGTTTGGGTTGTCGCCACCGAGAGCCCGGAGCCGAGACGGAGAGCACGGGGCCAGCCCGATGGACTTGTGCTTCGGTGCAGACGGAAGGTCGATGCGCTGTGGCCTCGGTGCATTCTCCGTGATCTCGGTGCACCCACCGGTCTGTCCTGACCAAAAAGCTCTCGAGAAAGCATTGGCCGGATCCTTGGCCGCAAGCCGGCGTGTCTGATCACTCGCTGCGGCCGCACCTGGTGAGAGACCCGGAGGCGGCGGCGCCCTGCGGTGGATTACGCTTTGCCCCGGTCCCGATCCGGCCCAAGCTCTGGGTTCGGTCACGTCCCCACCCCATGCCCCAAGCGAGCCGCCAACCCTGGATCGAACGCGGTTCGGTGCTGCTGGCGGTCATGCTGCTGCTGCTCGGCGCCTCGGGCATCGCGGGCTGGTGGGCCCGGCTGGACGTGCTGGTGCAGCCGTGGGTTGCCTTCGCCCCGTTCACCTTCAACGCGGCGCTGTGCGTCTGCCTGCTCGGCGCCGCGCTGCTCGCGCTCGAGCTGCGGTGGTTCACGACGGCGTGGTGCGCCCTGCCGGCGCTCGCCCTGGCCGCCCTCACGGTCGGCGAGGACCTGTTCAGCGCGGACTTCCGGATCGACGAGCTGTTCACCTCCGACCACCTGCTGGTCGAGACCGCGATGCCCGGCCGCATGTCGCTGGTCATGTCGCTCAGCCTCGTGCTGGTCGCCGCCGCGCTGCTCTGGCGCAACATGACGCGCGGTGCGCCCACCCAGGCCTTCGCCGGCGCGGTGGCGGGCTCGATCGTCGCGGCCGTCGGCGGCTCCTGCCTGCTGGGCTACGTCGGCGACGTGCCCGCCGCCTATACCTGGGGCACCGCGACCGCGGCCTCGCCGCTCGGGGGTTTTGCGCTGGCGCTGCTGGGCCTGGCACTCCTGCTGCTGGCCTGGCGCGAGGCGCAGGTGGTGGAGGAGGCCATGCCGTTCTGGCTGCCGGTGCCGGTCGTCACCGCGTGCCTGACCCTCACCCTGATCGTCTGGATCGGCCTACGGGCGCGCGAGGAGGGCTACATCGGCGCGCGCACCCAGACCGCGGCCGAGGGCCTGGCCACGGCCGTCAACTACGAGATCGAGCGCCAGCGGGCGGAGGTCGGCCGCCTGGCGGCCAACTGGTCCCAGGACCCCCCGCTGCCCGCCGACCGCAACGCCGATGCCGAGCTGAAGATGCAGGAGCTGGCCCCGCTCGGCTGCGCGGCGCTGCTCCAGCTCGGCGCGGACCAGCACACCCGCTGGGTCTACCCGGCCGCGGGCAACGAGGCGGCCCTGAATTTCGACCATCACGCCGACCCGGTCCGCGCCGCGGCCCTGGACCGGGCCCGGGTGCGGCGGGACACGACGGTGTCGGGCACCGTGGACATCCGGGACCTGGGCAAGGGCTTCGCCGTCTATTCGCCGCTGCTGCGGCCCGGCAACGTGCTCGGCTACGTCGCGGCCGAATATCCCTACCGGCCGTTCTTCGCCTCGCTGGTGGCCGACCGGAAGCTCGCGAGCGACTACCGCGTGCAGGTCGAGGTCGGGACGGAGCTCGTTTACGACTCGGCCGCCGGCCGGTCCGCGACGTGGCGCGGCCTGTTTGTCACGAAGACCTACCCGATCTTCGACCGGCGCATCCGGCTCACCTTCACCCCCTCGCCGGCCACGGTGACGGGCGAGCGCCGCCTCCTGCCGGAGCTCGCGCTGCTGTCGGGCTTCGGGATCACGGCCCTCCTCGGCCTGAGCCTGCACTTCGCCCGTCGCGCCGGGGCCGGCCAGCGGGCCGCGGAGCGCTACAACCGGCAGCTCATTGAGGAGAACGAGGAGCGCCGCCGCGTCGAGGAGCGGCTCAAGGTCTCCGACGAACGCCTCCGGCTCGCGCTCGATTCCACCCAGATCGGCATCTTCGAACGCGACCTCGGATCGGGCCACACCTATTTCAGTCCCGCCCTCTGGGAGATGCTCGGCTACCCGCCCGAGCGGATGGCGCCGACGGTCGGGACCTGGCAGGGGTTGATCCATCCGGAGGACCTGCCCGGCTACCGCGAGCGCCTCGCCGCCCACGAGGCGGGACGGAGCCCGTACCTCGACCACGACTACCGGGTCCGCGCCGCCGACGGCACGTGGCGGTGGGTCTACGTGCGCGGCCGGTCGGTGGGCGGTCCCGGCGAATCCCGGCCGCGGCGGGTGATCGGCACCGTGCAGGACATCACCGCCCGCCGCGAGGCGGAGCTCGCGCTGCGCGCCAGCCAGGCCGAGGCGCGCAAGCTGGCGTTCGTCGCGTCGCGCACGGACAATCCCGTGCTGATCGGCACGCCCGACGGCGTCATCGAGTGGGTGAACGAAAGCTTCTGCCGCAAGATGGAGTACCCGCTGGCCGAGGTCGTGGGCCGCAATCCGGCGGACTTCATGGTCGGACCCGAGACGAATCCCTGGAGCGTGCGCCGCATCCGCGCCGCGATGGCGCGGGGCCGGGCGCTGAGCACCGACGTGGTCAACTATTCCAAGTCCGGCCGCAAGTACCACCTGCATCTCGAGATCCAGCCGGTGCACAACGAGGCCGGCGAGCTGGTCAACTTCATCGCCATCGAGTCCGACATCACCGCGCGCGTCGAGATGGAGGCGCAGCTCCGGCGGGCGAAGGCCGAGGCGGACGCCGCCTCGCGCGCCAAGAGCGAGTTCCTCGCCTCGATGTCCCACGAGATCCGCACGCCGATGAACGGCGTGATCGGCATGACCAGCCTGCTGATGGGCTCGACGCTCACCCCCGAGCAGCAGGATTACGTCAACACGATCCGCGTCTCCGGCGAGGCCCTGCTCACGATCATCAACGACATCCTCGACTTCTCCAAGATCGAGTCCGGCCGGATGGAGATCGAGCGGCTGCCGTTCGACCTCGCCAGCTGCGTCGAGGAGACGCTCGACCTGTTCGCGATGCAGGCCACCGAAAAGAAGCTCGAGCTGACCTACCACTTCGCCCCCGGCGTGCCGCCGTGGATCGTCGGCGACGCGACGCGGCTCCGGCAGATCCTCGTGAACCTCGTGAACAACGCCGTGAAGTTCACGCCGTCCGGCAGCATTGCGATCGAGGCGCGGGTCGCGGCGGCGGCGCCCATGGTGCTGGAGTTCACGGTCCGCGACACCGGCATCGGCATCCCGCCCGACCGGCTAGACCGCCTGTTCAAGGCGTTCAGCCAGATCGACTCCTCGACGACCCGGAAGTACGGGGGCACCGGGCTCGGGCTCGTGATCTCGCGGAGCCTCGCGCACCTGATGGGGGGCGACATGCGGGTCGAGAGCACCGTCGGCCAGGGCGCGGCCTTCACCTTCACCATCACGACCGAGGCGGTGGCGCTCCCGGCCGAGGGCGCGGCCCTGGCGCTGCCGCCGCGGCTCGCCGGCCGCACGGTGGTCGCCGTCGCCGAGCATCCGGTCACGCAGGCCCGGCTCGAGTCGCTGCTCGCCGCCCACGGCCTGGTGGCGCGGATCGTCGCGTCCCTGCCGGCCGCCGCGGAGGTGGTCGCCGGCCTGCCCCAGCCGCCCGCCCTGCTGCTGATCGACGGCAAGGTGGCGCCAGCGGACGAGCTGCCGAACGTGCTGCCCGGCGTCGCGGCGCCGCGGATCCTGATGCTGCCGTTTGGCCAGTCTGCGCCGGCGGCGACGCCCGCCAGCCCGCCGTTCCTGATCGTCTACAAGCCGGTCAAAGCCAGCCAGCTCCTGCAGGCGCTCATCGCCCTCGGCTCCCCCGCCGCCCGCGCCAGCTCGGCGAGCGGGTTCGGGCCCGCGGGCGAGGCGCTGCTCGCCAAGGAATACCCCCTCAACCTGCTGCTCGCCGAGGACAACAACGTGAACCAGAAGGTCGCGCTGCGCTTCCTCGAGCGGCTCGGCTACCGCGCGGATGCCGTCAGCAACGGCCTCGAGGTCATCGCCGCCCTCAACACCCGGCACTACGACGTCGTGCTGATGGACCTGCAGATGCCCGAGATGGACGGGCTGGAGGCAAGCCGCGAGATCCGCCGCCTCTATCCGCTGGACCGCCAGCCCAAGATCGTGGCGCTCACGGCCAACGCGATGCAGGGCGACCGCGAGCTGTGCCTCGCGGCGGGCATGGACGACTACATCAGCAAGCCGGTGAAGCTGCCCGAGATTTCCGCCGTGATCCGCCGGCTCTTCGGCAAGGCCGGCGAGCGCCCGCCGGCGGCGCACAGTTGACCGCCGAGCCCGGCGGGCCAGCATGCGCGGCATGAGAACCCCCGCCCGCCTGGCCGCCGTCCTGTCGCTGCTCCTGCCCCTCGCCCTCCTCGCCGTCCCCGCCCCGCGCCAGGTCGCGCTCGTCGGCGGCCGCCTGATCGACGGCTGGGGCGGCGCCCCCGTCAGCCACAGCGTCATCCTCATCGACGGCGAGCGCATCACCGCGGTCGGCACCCAGGAGTCGCTGCCGGTGCCCGCCGGCTACGAGGTGATCTCCACCTCGGGCATGTCGGTGCTGCCGGGACTCTGGGACTCGCACGTCCACACGATGCTGCTCGGGCATTCCGACTACGCCCACTGGGACGCCACCTACCCGAAGCGACTCGCCTCCGAGATCATGCCGGCCGCCGCGCACCAGCTCCTGCTCGCGGGCGTGACGAGCGCGGTCGACCTGGGCGCGCCGCTCGAGGACAGCCTCGCGGTCCGCGACCGGATCGCCCGCGGCGAGATTCCCGGGCCGACGCTCTACGTCTCGGGTCCGTTCCTGCAGCATGAGCCGTATCCGGGCACCGAGTCCTTCCGCTGGGGCATCAAGGGTGCCGACGACGCGCGGGCCAAGGTTCGCCGGCTGGCCGAGGCCGGCGTGAACGTGATCAAATTGATCGACCAGGACGAGATGACCGAGGACGAGGTGCAGGCGGTGGTGGACGAGGCGCACGCGCACAAGCTGCCCGTCGTCGCCCACGCCCACCGGCCGAACGAGATCCGCCGCGGCCTCAAGGCCGGCGTCGACCGGTTCGAGCACACCGGCTTGGCCACCGCCCCCGAGTATCCGCCGGACATCCTGGCCCTGATCCAGGAGCGCACGGCGAAGATGTCGCTGGGACCGCTGTACTGGTGCCCCACGATCGAGGGCTTCTTCAACTACGACTACACGGTCGGCAACCCGATGCACATCGACGACCCGGGCTGGCAGCTGGACGTGCCCGCCGACATCGTGGCCGACATCAAGGCGTCGCTGCGCCACCCCGGCTGGCTGGCGTACTACCAGATCACGCCGCTCCGCGCGCAGACGAGCGCCGCGAAGTTCGCGCAGCTCCGCAAGACCGGGATGGTGCCCCTCATCGGCACCGACAGCGGCATCCCGATGAAATTCCACAACCAGTCCACCTGGCGCGAACTCGACATCTGGGTCAACCGCCTCGGGATGTCGCCCATGGACACGATCCGCGCGGCGACCTACTGGCCGGCGGTGATGATGAAGGTGGACCAGGACGTCGGCACGGTGAGCGAGGGCAAGTACGCCGACATCATCGCGGTGAAGGGCGACGTCCTGCGCTACATCGACCTGCTCCAGCGCGTGGACCTCGTGATCAAGCACGGTGTCCGGGTGAAGTGACGGGTCCGGTTTTCGACACGAAGAACACGAAGGGCACAAAGACCGGACGATGGCTTCGCGGGCTTGGCGGACTTCGCGGTGAATCCAAACCGAGTTAACCGCGAAGACCGCGAGGAACGCGAACGTGGGGATGCCAGGACTTCGTGATCTTCGTGGTGAAACCTGAACGAAAACCCGCGTGGTAGTGCCGCCCTAGTTGTGGAGTCTCACGAGGTTGTCCGCACTTAGGGCGAGTCTGCTGATGGGCGGGTTCAAGCCGATGGAGTGATGGGGACGGTGCCAGTTGTAGCGATGGAGCCACAATGGCAAAGTTTCGGTGCGC
>JAFEGX010000077.1 GCA_018239675.1 Verrucomicrobiota bacterium | reverse complement strand
GAGCCGGGGGCGAACGCGATGATGAACGAGATAATCGTGCTCCCGAGTATCAGGGCGAAAACGATGCGGAAGTGCTGCTGGAAGTAGCGCTGAATCCAGGAAATCATGGAGGGAAAAGCGCTGACGCTAGGTCACGGTCCGGTGGTGGCAAGGGCGAAAAACTCGCGCGGAACGGCCGCCATCGGTCGGCTGGCCCCGGGGGCGTCCATGCCGGAATCCGGGAATGGTCGTCAGCGTCCGGACCGCTCGCCCATGGCGAAGGGCGGGTGGGACTCGTCAAACTCGAACTCGGCCAGCAGCTCCTCGAAGTTCTTGCGCAGCAGGGGTTCGCCGGCGAGACGATCCAGGGCGCCGTTGTAGTGGGGCAGGATCGGGTCGATGCGCTCCAGGTTCTGGCCGACCGGATCGTGGCCGAGGTTCTCGTTCAGGCGCCGGAACTCCGCGAGGGAGATGTGGCTGAGCGGGCGGGCCGGCTGGTAGAAGTAGTCCGTGGGCCCGGCGTCCGGCGGAGGTGGAATCGGGGTGAGCAGCTGCATGTCCACGAGCCGGTTGAGGCACTCGTTGAGGAGCTGCGTCGGGACGCGGAGCAGGTCGCCCAGCTGGGCGGCGGTCACGGGCGGCAGGGCGACCCGGAAGCGCCGGCAGATGGTGAGCAGGACGATCAGGGAGACCCGCTCGCGCATCGTCGCGCTCAGCTGCGTCCACGCGACCTGGCTGTTGCGGAAGTTGGCGTTCTGGACCGCGTAGCTGATCTGGCCGCCGATCAGCACGAACACCCAGAAGACGTACAGGCCGAGCATCAGGATCGGCAGGATGCCGAGCGAGCCGTACAGGCTCTTCTCGAGGTAGACGCGGCGCAGGTAGAGGAACGCGAGGAAGTTGTTCAGCAGCAGCAGCGCGGCCACGACGATCGCGCCGGTCAGTGCCGCCCGCCAATAGACCTTGGTGTTCGGGATGAACCGGTAGAACAGCGTGAGCAGCAGGATCATCGCGATGACCGAAAAGACCGGCAGTGCCCAGCGCAGCGCCCCGAGCAGTTCCCGGCCGAACGGCAGGCGCTCGAGGAAGACGTTGATGAACGCGCCGGCGCCGAGGAGCGTGAGGGCGGCGAAGAAGAGCACGGCGCCCAGCGTCAGCACCGTCCAGTACAGCATCACGCGCATGGCCAGGCTGCGGCCGGTGCGCACGCCCCAGATCTCGTTGAAGGCGTCCTCGATCGACTTGAAGAGCAGCAGCACGATCAGGATCAGCGTGAGGGCGCCGACCGCCCCGGCCGTGCCGGAACGCGAGCCCTCGATGATGCCCTGGATGAGCGAGGTGAGGCCGGTATCGGTCGCGGCGGCGGCTGCCGGGGTCTGCAGGCTCTCGAGCTGCTGGAGCTGGGGCGCGACGCTCTTGATCATCTGGCTGAGCTGGCGCGCCAGCAGCGTCGGGTCGCTGTTCTGGCCGAGCATGAAGCCGCCGACCAGGACCGCCGCGCCGATCAGCGGGCCGAGGCCGAGCAGCGAGCTGAAGCTGAGCGCGGCCGCGCGGCTGGCGGCCTTGGTCTCGCCGAAGACGGTGCCGGTGATCGAGATCACCCGCAGCACGGCGTAGAACCGGGACCGCAGCGAGCGCTCGCGGAAAAGGTCGGGCGCCCAGATGTCCTGCTGGAAGAATCGGACGAGCCGGCTGCCGCGCTGGTCGGGACTGGCCATGGCCGGGCCGTCGCGTTCAGGACATCAGGAACCAGGAGACGGCCCCCAGCCCGGCGACGCCGAGTGCGCTGAACACGAGCACGGGCGCATAGCTCACGAACACCGTCGAGACGTAGAGGCCGAGGGAGCCCCCCGCGAGGGCGAGGATCGGCATCGGCTGGCCGTGGACCCAGAAGATGAACCCGAGAAAGCCGAAGCCGAGGGCGGCGCGGAAGCGCACGAACGGGTAGACGCTGACGACGCCGAGGGCGAGCACGACGGCCAGGACCAGGTCGATGGCGCCGAGGGCGACGAGCGGCTGGAGCAGGAGCTTCGGCACGTCGACCGCCATGATCGCGTCGGCCGACGGCAGCGACTCGCCAGCGGCGGCGACGATCAGCATGAGCACGATCGCCCAGCGGCCGATCGCGGCGGCGCGCGCCATCGCGATGGTGGGGTCGGCCCGCCCGGCCGTCTCGGCCGTGCGGCCCTCCGCCGCGGCCAGCATGTCGTCGACCGTGATGGGCGGGGCGCTCTCGCTCTCCTGGTTGAGCGCCTCCATCTTCACCTTGGTCTTGATCTTCAGCTTCTTCTTCTGCGGGAAAACCTGCGCCAGCAGCTCCTGGTTCGCGCCGATCGCGGCCCACTGTTCGGTGCTTGCGTCGTAGTACAGCGTCTCCGCGGTGAGCTGGCCGTTCTCGGCCAGGGTCACCAGTTGCTCGAGGTTGAAGGGGCCGCGGGCCTCCGTCTCCGTCTCGCTCCGGATGTAAATTTCCTCGATGGCCATATCCGCGGGAATTTGGGCCGGCCGCCGGGGTGCAGCAAGAGTATAGTGTCCCGGCGGGCGCTACATCCGGGTCAGCGTGCGCAGGCCCAGCAGGCCCAGCCCGGTTTCCATCACCAGCAGGGTCCGCGCGCACAGGAGCAGCCGCCGGGCCCGCACCGCGGGGTCGTCGACCGCCACCTTGTCGGCGGCGTAGAAACCGCTGAACTCCCCGGCCAGCTCGTAGAGGTACAGGCAGAGGAAGTGCGGCCGCAGGGTGTCGTTCACCAGGCGGATCGCGTCGGCGAACTTCACCAGCTTGCGCGCCAGGGCCTGCTCGGCCGGGGTCTCCGGCGGCGTGCCGGCCGCCTCGCCCGCGAGGTCGCCCGCCGCCAGGCCCAGTTTCCGGAAGATGGAGTGGATCCGCGCCACCGCGTAGAGCAGGTACGCCGCGGTGTTGCCCTCGAGGGAGATCATCTTGTCCCAGGCGAACACGTAGTCGCTCGAGCGGTTCTGGGACAGGTCCGCGTACTGCACGGACGCGACGCCCACCACCGCGGCGATCTTCCGCCGCTCCTCCTCGGTCAGGTCCGCGCTGCGCTCGCTCACCAGCGCGTACGCCCGCGCCTCGGCCTCCGCCAGCAGCTCCTTCAGCTTGATCGTGCCGCCGTCGCGCGTGCGCAGCGCCTTGCCGTCCTCGCCCGTGACCGCGCCGAACGTGACATGGTGCAGCGCGGGCAGCCGGTACGACTTCGCCGCGAACCACTTCCTCACCGTGAGGAACAGCTGCTCGAAATGGTCGGCCTGGCGGAAGTCCGTGACGATGACGATGCCGTCGGCGTGGAAGTGGAGCGCCCGGTACAGCGCGGTGGCAAGGTCGGTCGACGCGTAGTTGCTCGCGCCGTCGGCCTTGCGCATGATGAACGGCTGGGTCTTGAAGCGCGGGTGCTCGGGGTGAAAGACGACGAGCGCGCCCTGGCTCTCCTCCGCCAGCCTGGCGTCGCTGAGCTCGCGGTAGACGCGGTCGACCTTGTCGTTGTAGAAGCTCTCGCCGAGCGTGACGTCGAACCGGATGCCGAGCAGGTCGTAGATTCCCTGGAAGGCCTGGAGGCTGGCCTCGTTGATCTGGCGCCAGATGGCGAGGTTGGTAGCGTCGCCGGATTGGAGCCTCACCAACTCCTGCCGCGCCTGTTCCAGCACGGCGGGGTTGGCGTCCGCGGCCGCATTGCCCATCTGATAGAGGCGTTCGAACTCCTCGATCGGGTCGGACGCGAGCGCCTGCTCGTCGCGATGGTGCTTGTAGGCCCAGATCAGCTTGCCGAACTGCGTGCCCCAGTCACCGATGTGATTGTCGCGAATCACCTTGGCGCCACTGAATTCGAGGATGCGGGAAATCGCCTCGCCAATCACCGCCGACCGCAGGTGCCCGACGTGCATCTGCTTGGCCGTGTTCGGCGCCGAATAGTCGACGACCCACGTCTGGCCGTGCCGGGCGGATGCGGCGTTCGACCGGAGATGGTCCTTCGAGTCGTGCATCCGCAGCCAGGCGAGGAGGGTGGCGGGCTGGAGCGTGAAATTGATGAACCCGGGGCCCGCGACCGTGATGACATATCCCTCGGTCACCCCGGCGGGAAGGGCCGCCACGAGCTTCTCCGCGACCGCGCGGGGGTTCTGCTTGTGGGCCTTGGCATAGGCGAGCACGCCGTTTGCCTGATAGTCGCCATGCCGCGGATCGGCGGTTCGCACGTCGGGCACGAAGGCGGCGGCCTCCAGCCCCGCCTGGACGGCGGCGGACTGAAGGGCCGAATCCAGGGCGTCGGCGAGATTGAACGGAACGGGCATCCTGTCACTTCACAGGCGGGCCCGGTGACCCTGCAAGCGCGGAGTTCGGCCCGGATTCGCAGCGGACGACTGCGCACCGCGGCGCGCCAACGTCATGGCAGCGCTGACGGCGTCCATTGGCGGGATAATGTGTAAACCGGTGTTCTGCAGCAAATTGGACTGTACCCGCCGCCGGAAGGTGCGCGACCGGACTCGAGTCGTCAGGGTGTTAACCGGGGTCCGTTCTGGGCGGTTTTGGCTCGACAAATTCTGTGTATCGAGTGTGATGGCAAACTTTTCCGCGACGCGGCACTGCCGCGGACCTTTCCCTAATTCACAATGACCAAACGCAACATTCCCACGCGCCGCTTCATCAAGCCGACGTTCGAGTTTCTGATTGAGAAGAAGCGGGACGGCGGCGAGTTCACCCAGGAGGAGATCCGCTACATCATTGACAGTACGCTGGATGGCGAGATGCCGCAGCACCAGCTGGCAGCACTGATGATGGCGATCTACTTCTCCAACATGTCGGCGCAGGAGACGGCCGACCTGACCGAGGAGATGATGCTCTCGGGTGAAGTGATCGACCTGTCGAACATTGCGAAGCCGAAGATCGACAAGTACTCGACCGGCGGCGTGGGCGACAAGACGTCGCTCGTGCTGGTCCCGCTGGCGATGGCGAGCGGCGTGGTCGTCCCGATGATGTGCGGGGTTGAGCACGATTACGTCATCAACACGCTCGACAAGCTCGGCTGCTTCCACGGCTTCAAGAGTCACCAGACGATCGAGCAGTTCACCTCCCAGCTGTCCCGCATCGGCGGCGCCATCGTCGCCCAGTCGGAGGCGCTCGCCCCGGCCGACGCCAAGTTCTATGCGCTCCGCAAGGAGACCGGCACGATCCCGAGCCTGCCGCTCATCACCGGCAGCGTGTTGTCCAAGAAGCTCGCCGAGGGCTCCGAGGGGCTCGTCATCGACGTGAAGTGGGGCAACGGCTCGTTCATCAAGGATCTCGAGCAGGCCAAGCAGCTCGCGCGGTCCATGACCCGCGTTGGCCGCTCGATGAAGCGCCGCTGCGTCGCGCTCGTCACCGACATGAACCAGCCGCTCGGCGACACCGTCGGCACCTCCCTCGAGGTCAAGGAGGCCATTCAGCTCCTCAAGGGCGAGGGCCCGGAGGACATGAAGGAGCTCGTCCTGAAGCTCGGCATGGAAATCGTCCGCCTCGCCGGCGTCGCCGGCTCCACGTTGTCCGCCAAGCAGACGGTCCAGCGCCACCTGACCGACGGCTCGGCGCTCGCGAAGTTCAAGGACCTCGTGAAAGCCCAGGGCGGCGACACCACCTTCATCGACCATCCGGAGAAATTCCCGGCGGCCCGCCACATCCGGAAGCTGCCCGCCCCGAAGCGCGGCTATGTGCACACCATCAATGCGGCGATGATCGCCCGCGGCGTGCATCTCCTCGGCGCCGGCAAGGAGGGCGCGCACGACAAGATCGACTACGCCGTCGGCGTCTCGGAGATCAAGAAAGTCGGCACGCAGGTGAAGCAGGGCGAGCCGCTCATGATGATCCACTACAACGACGAGTCGAAGCTCGAGCAGGCGCTGGATCACTTCAAGAACGCCTACCGCCTCGCGCCCAAGCGTCCCACGCCCCCGCCGCTCATCGTTGAGCGCGTGGCGTAACCGCCCGCGGAAAAAACTTCAACCCCGGCCTTGCGGCCGGGGCTTTTTTGTTGGCCGGATCAGGCGCCCGGCCGGGCGCTCACCCGGGCCGGCTCATTGCCAGGCGCCGCGGATGAAAAAGAACGTGCCGCCGCGATTTTCCCAGTGCGCCGAGACATAGCTCTGCGCATTTGCCGGCGGGATCTCCCAGTGGCCGGCGGACCAGGTGTAGCCGCTGCCGTTGTAGTCCCAGTAACCCGGGATCCACACGGCGTTCGCCGACGGGGCGGGCGTGACCGTGTCGGCCAGCGGCGCCGGGGCCGGCGGCGGGCCCTGCGGCACCGCCACCCTCTGGTAGCCGTACGGGCGCTGCGGGTACCCGTAGACCGTGCCGTTCTGATGATCCACGCTGTTGCCGACCGTGCCGCCCGCCATGGCGCCGGCGGCGGCTCCGATCAGGGCGCCGGCGGCGCCATTGTGGCTGCCGCTGTTGTTGCCGATGATCGCGCCGGCCAGCGCGCCGAGCGTGGCGCCCGTGACGGCGCCCTCCTGCGTGTTCGGGCCGGTGCCGACGCAGCCGGAGAGCAACGCGGTCAGCGCCAGGGCCGGAATTTGGATCAGCTTCGCTTGCATGGCGGGAAGGGGACGGGCGGGCAGTTACCAGCGACGGGGACCATGGCCGCGGCCGGGACCGCGGTAGTGCGCATGGCCCGGATAGAAACCGAACCCAAGCCGCACCGAGACCGGGCTGTAATAGGGCCACGGATAGAAGTAGGGATCGGCGTAGACGTAGGGATACGGGTCAACGTACACGACCTGCGGGGCCGGGGCCGCCACCGGCGCGGCGGTGGCCGGGACCGCGACGTTCGGGGTGTTCGCGGCGGTGGCGAGCAGCTGGTAGGAGACGACCGTCTGCTGGCCGGCGTTATCCTTGTAGGTGACGACAATCTGGTTGGCCGACTGCTCGATGCGGTCGACCGCGAGGCCCTGCGCGGTGCCCACGCTGATCAGCTCGTTGGGCGCCGGCAGGCGCGGCGTGTAGATGATACGGTTCGGAGCCGGAGCAGGCGCAGCGGCAACGGCCGGAGCGGGCGTCGCCGGGGTGGCGACGGTTGCGGTGCTTTGGGCCCGGGCGCCGGCGGCGAGGAAGCCGACGGGCAGCAAGAAGGCGAGGACGAGTCTGCTTTTCATGGTGGGATCCGGTTTCAGCGTATTTGACTCCGAAAACGGCCCCGGGGTTTCGCGAATTTTGCCGGCCGCCGCGAACCGCGCCTAATCCGGTGGGACCGAGGCACAAACATCCGCCGCATCCTCTCGGGGCTCGACGCGGGGCCTCCGGGCACTATGGCTCGCCGCATGGACGTTTTCCGCCTTTCGAACCGGTTGGCCCTGCTGCTCGGCCTCGCGACCGCGCTGCGCGCCGCGGGCGTGCACGGCATCGTGTTTGACGACCGCAACGGCAACGGCGTGCCCGATCCGGGCGAGCCGGGCCTGGCGCAGGTGGCCGTCTCGGACGGAGTCCAGATCGCGCTGACCGACGCCGCGGGCCGCTACCACTTCGACGCGGCCGACGGCGCGCTGGTGTTCGTGATCAAGCCGCGCGACTGGCAGGCACCCGTGGACGCGCGGCAGGTCCCGCAGTTTTTCCGCCGGCCGTCGGAGGACGGCGTCGCCGATTTTCCGCTGCAGGCCCGCGCCGAGGAGGATCGCTTCCAGGTGCTGCTCCTCGCGGACCCGCAGCCGGCGTCGCTCAAGGAGGTCGGGTATTTCGACCAGACCATCGTCCGGCCCCTCGCGGGCCGCCCAGACTTTGACTTCAGCGTGTCGCTCGGCGACGTGGTCTACGACCGCCACGAACTCTATCCGCCACTCGTTGAGTCCATGGCCCGCCTGGGCATCCCGGCGTATCGGGTCAACGGCAACCACGACCTCGACCTCGGCGCGCGGGACGACCGGGCGTCCACCGCGAGCTTCGAGCAGGCGTTCGGGCCCTCGACTTACGCGTTCCATCACGGCCGGGCGCTGTTCATCGCGCTGAACGACGTCCGGTTCCTCGGCGGTCCGCGCTACGTCGGCGGCGTGCGGCCCGACCAGCTCGCATTCATCGCGAATGTCCTCAAGGTCACGCCGCGCGACGACCTCGTGGTGCTGATGTTCCATATCCCGTGGTTTTATCCGAACCCGGCGAACAACGAGACCTTCCGGCCGGCCGACCGGGCGCGGCTCTTTGCGCTGCTGCAGGACCGTCCGAACGTGCTCTGGCTCTCGGGCCACACGCACTACCAGCGCCACTTTTTCTACGGCGCCGCCGACGGCTGGCATGGCGCCGCTCCGCTGCACGAGTACAATGTCGCCGCGGCCTGCGGGAGCTACTGGGGCGGCCCGCCGGACGCCAGCGGGATCCCGGTCGCGACCATGAACGACGGCACGCCGCCCGGCTACGGGGTGCTCAAGGTGGATGGCGTGAGTGTCCGCACCGACTACCGCGCGGCCCGGTTTCCCGCGGACTACCAGATCAGCCTGCACGTGCCCAGAGCGGCGAAGGCCCGGACGGGCTTCGTGTCGTACTACGCGAATGTCTTCAACGGCCACGAGGGGTGGACCGTCGAGTCCCGCGTCGGCGACCGGCAGTGGAACGCCATGCGCCGTGTCATCGAGTGGGACCCGGGCTACGCGGAGCAGTACTTGGCCCAGGACGCCATGGAGCAGCCGCTCCCCACGCCGCGCCTCCCGGACCCGACCGTGTGCTATCACCTCTGGCGGACCTACCTGCCGGCCGACCTCGCGCCCGGCACCTATCCGGTGGAGGTGCGGGCGACGGATCCGGCGGGCACCGTGTACACGGCGAAGGGCGCGGTCCGGATCGTGGCCGTGCCGTAGGGTGGGCGCTCAATACGGTTGCGGGCACCCGCGCGGTGCCTCCATCTAGCCGCATGACGGACCAGCCGCCGAGAGAACCGCCTGAACGCCCCGCGCCGCGCGTGATCGACCGCACCGCTTGGGCGAGGCCCTGGGCCCAGCTCAAGTACTTCACGTTCGCGCCGGCGATCTTCCCGCGGCTGCTGGGCGCCACCTCGCCGGACGCGCGGCCGGGCGACCTGGTCAACGTCTACGACAAGAACGGTCAGCTCGCCGGCGGCGGCCTCTTCAACCCGCGGGCGAAGATCCCGCTGCGGGTCGTCTGCCATTCGGCCGAGCCGGTGACGGAGGCCTACTTTGCCGCGGCCATTCGGCGCGCGGTGGCGCTGCGGCGCGAGGTGTTCCGGCTCGACGAGGTGAGCGACGCCTACCGGCTGATCAACTCCGACGGCGACGGGCTCAGCGGCCTGACGATCGACCGCTATGGCGACACGCTGCTGTGCGAGATCTACAGTCTCGGCATCGCGCTGCGCCTGCCCGGCTGGCTGCCGCTGCTGCACGAGCTGGCCGGCACGCAATTCGCCCGCGTCCAGGTGGACCACGACCTCGGCAGCCTCGAGGGCATCAAGCCCTCGACGTTCAAGGAAACCAACGCCGCGGCGCCGACCCGGGTGAAGATCCGCGAGCACGGCGTCCGCTACGAGGTCGACTTTGCCGAGGGCCACAAGACCGGATTCTTCTGCGACCAGCGCGAGAACCGGAAGGCGTTCGCGCGCTTCACGTCGGGCGCGCGAGTCCTCGACCTCTGCTGCTACACCGGCGGCTTCTCGCTCAACGCCAAGCTTGCGGGCGGCGCGGAGGAGGTGACCAGCGTCGACCTCGACGAGGCCGCGATCGCGCAGGCGAAGCGAAACGCCAACCTGAACCAGGCGCGCCTGAAGTTCGTGCACGCCGACGCCTTCGCCTACGCCCGCCAGATGCAGCAGAACGGGGAGAAATGGGACGTCGTCATGCTCGACCCGCCGAAGTTCATCTTCACCCGCGACGAGCACGGCAACTGGGAGGGCCGCCAGAAATACGAGGACCTCAACCTGCTCGCGATCTCCCTCGTGAAACCTGGCGGAATCTTCGTGACATGCTCCTGCTCCGGTCTGCTCAGCCTCGAGGACTTCGAGGCGCACGTGATCAAGGCCGCGCACCGGCAGAACCGCCGCCTGCAATTTTTCGACCGCACGGGAGCGGGTCCCGATCACCCGGTCTACTCCAACTGTCTCGAAAGCCGCTACCTCAAGGTCCTCTGGGCGCGGGTTGTGTAGGAGGCCGGGCGAACCCCGAACCTCGGCCGCCGAACGCCGAAAGCGGAAGGCAACGGATTCCTTCAACGCTTAACGGTCGATGCTCAGGGTGAGATCCGGAAGGGGAGTGTTGAACGCTGAGCGCCTGGGCCGGGGCTGATCTTCAATCTCCGGTCGGATTCTTTTTTTCCAAGGACGCGGCGGCGGTGAGGCATGATTCCGCCGCCGACGGTTCTGGTCGCCAAGCTCGGCGCCGCTCCTACGCTCCCGGTCATGCATGCTTGGCAAAGTCCTCACGGGCGGATTCTCCCGGTCATTGGTTCCCGCACTCTCATCATGGGAGTGCTGAACGTGACGCCCGACTCCTTTTCGGATGGCGGCCAACTGATGTCTCCGGCTGCCGCCGTTGACCGGGCTGGCGCGTTGCTCGCGGCCGGCGCCGATGTCCTTGATCTCGGCGGTGAATCGACCCGCCCCGGCTCCGCCCCGGTTTCCGTCGCGGAGGAGTTGGACCGCGTTTTGCCCGCCTTGGCGGTCATCCGCCAGGCCTTTCCCGCGATCCCGCTTTCGATCGATACCTACAAGCCCGAGGTCGCGGCCGAATCCGTCGCTGCCGGTGCCGACTTGATCAACGACATCTGGGGCGCCGCCCACGGCTTCACCGGCGAGGAACGCAAACATTGGCAAGCCGCGGTCCAGGCGGGCGCCGCCCCGCCGGTGCCGCGGCCGTCGGCGATGGCGGAGACCGCCGCCCGTCTGCGCTGTCCGATCATCCTCATGCACAACCGTCCCAATCGCGACTACCAGGATTTCTGGACCGACGTGCTGCTTGACCTGCGCCTGAGCGTCGCGCTCGCCCGGGCCGCCGGCGTCCCCGATCACCAGATCTGGCTCGACCCGGGCTTCGGCTTCGCGAAGGAGCCGCCGCACAATCTTGAAGTCCTTAGACAGCTCCGGAGAATCGCCGCGCTCGGCTATCCCGTGCTGGTCGGCACCTCGCGCAAGTCCACCATCGGCCGGGTCCTCGGCGCTCCGGTGCACGCGCGCCAGGCGGGCACCGGCGCCACGGTCGTGTGGGCGATCCAGCAGGGCTGCCGCATGATCCGCGTGCATGATGTCGCGGAAATGGTTTGCTACGCGCGAATGGCCGACGCCATTAACGCCGGCCTCGCCTTCGCCTGACCCGCATGGACCGACTCATACTTCGCGATCTCCGCTTCTTTGCCCATCACGGCGTCTACGCCGAGGAGCACCGGAATGGACAACCGTTCATTGTCTCGCTCGAGCTCGAGACCCCCATGGCGGCGGCGGCCCGGGCCGACCGCCTGGACCTCGCCGTCGATTACCCGGAAGTCCAGGCCGTGGCCGCCGCCGTCTTGGCCGGCCCGCCGCGTCAGCTGATCGAGACACTCGCCGAGGAGATCGCGGCCCGCCTGCTCCAGCGCTTCCCATCCGTGGCCGCGGTCACCGTCGAGGTCACGAAGCCGTCGCCTCCCGTGCGATTCGAGTTCGCCGGCGTCGCCGTCCGCATCCGGCGCGTGCGTCCGGGCACGAGCTGATGCCGGCCGCCGCCTCCATGCGCCGCGCCCTGGTCGGCGCCGGCGCCAACCTCGGCGACCGGCGCGCAACCCTCGAGCGGGCCATCCTCGCGTTGGGTGCACGGCCCGGCATCGTCTGCGTCGCCCGTTCATCCTACTACGAGACCGATCCGGTCGGACTCCTCGACCAGCCCCGGTTCCTCAACCTCGTGCTGGCCGTGGAGACAACCCTCGCGCCCGAACAGGTGATGGCCGAGCTGTTGGCGGTCGAACACGCCTTTGGCCGCGAACGGACGGTCCGCTGGGGACCGCGCCGCCTCGACCTGGACCTGCTGCTGTTTGAGGGTGAAACCCGCGCGGATCCGGCGCTCACGCTCCCGCATGCCCGGATGTTCGAGCGCACGTTCGTCACCCTGCCGCTGCGGGAGTTGCTCGCCCAGCCGGCGCAGGCGGCGCCCTGTTGGGACGAGGTCCGTCGCCGCCTCGCGCCGCTCGAGGATGACCCCGCGGTGCGCCGGCTGCCTGAGCCGCCTCCCGCGCCGGCTCCGCAATTGGCCGTGGAATCGTATCTCCTCAGCCTCAAGCGGCGCGGCGTTCGCCTGGGCCTCGGCCGGATGGAGCGGTGGGTCGCCGCGCTCGGCCATCCGGAATCCGCGGTCCCGTGCATCCACGTCGCCGGCACCAACGGCAAGGGTTCGGTCGCCGCCATGCTGGCTGCGATGCTGCGCGCTGCCGGACGGCGAGTCGGGCTCTACACGTCGCCCCATCTCGTGCGCCTTGGCGAGCGCGTGCAGGTTGACGGTGTCATGCTCACGGATGAGGAGCTCGCCGCCGCCGTGCGGGAACTCGCCCCCGTGGCCGCCGCCCTGGTCAGCCCGTCCGACCTCGATGGGCACCCGACCTACTTCGAATTCATGACCGGGCTCGCCTTCCGGCACTTCGCCCGGGCGCGCTGCGACCTCGCCGTCATCGAGACCGGCGTCGGCGGCCGACTCGACGCCACCAATGTGGTCCGGCCCGAGGTCAGCGTGATCACGTCCCTCGGCATGGATCATGCCGAACTTCTCGGCGACACGCTCGAGTTGATCGCCGCGGAGAAAGCGGGGATCATCAAGGCAGGACGACCGGTGGTGCTCGGTCGTCTGCCGGACGCCGCGATGGCCGTCATGCGCCGCGTCGCCGCCGAACGGGGCGCCCGGGTCTGGACCGTCGCCGAGGAGTTCGGCTCCGATCTCTCCCGCTATCCCGTTACCAACCTGGCCGGTGATCACCAACGGTGGAATGCCGCGACCGCCACGCTGGCCGCGCGCCTGCTGCCGTCGGCGCGGCGGCCCGACGCGGCAGCGATCGAGCGCGGGCTCCAGGCGGTGGTCTGGCCCGGTCGCTGGCAGACCGTCGCGCTCGCGGATCGGACGCTCGTCCTCGATGCCGCGCACAACGCCGAGGGCGCCACGGTGCTCGAGGCCGGCCTCGACCGCCTCCGCCGCGAGACCGGACGGTTGCCCGTCGTTGTGCTCGGCGCGCTGGGCCTCGACCGCGCCCGGCCCCTGCTGGCGGTCGCCTGTCGCCATGCGAGGGAGCTTTACCTTGTCGTTCCTCGGCAGTCGCGCGCCTGCAGTCACGCCGAACTCGCCGCCCTTGTGCCGCCGGATTTCCGGGGCCCCGTCCGGTGCACGACCGTCGACGAACTCTTCCCGGCCCCGGGCACCTGCACCGCCGGGACGCCGCCTGATCCCGTCGTTGTCACGGGTTCGATCTATCTGCTCGGCGAGGTCCTTGTGCGGCTGGACCCATCGCGCGGCCCGCTCGAGAGTCACCTCCAGGATTTCTAGGGTTATTTGACCGTCGGGGCCGGGTCCGGTGCGCCCGGCGTATTCCAACTGTGTCGAGTCCCGCTACCTCAAGGCCCGCTGGGCGCGGGTCGTGTGGTAGGCCGGGCGCACGCCGAACCCTCAACGCCGAAGAGTGGCCTCGGCCGCTGGCGCGCGAACCTGAATCGGCCAAAGGGCGTGAAGCGCTTCGTGTGCTTCGTGCCCTTCGTGGCAAAAAAGCCGCCCAGACTAGACGGTCTTGTGCGTCCCGTCGCAGAACGGCGCGTTCTTGGAGTGCTTGCAGGCACACCACGCGACGATCTTTGCCTCGGCGAGTTCGACCTTCTTCGGGGCGAAGCCGGTGCCCTTGTGACTGCCGTCACAAAACGGCTGGTCCTTCGAGCGGCCGCACGCACACCACCAGTAGGTGCCGGCGGGCATGGGTTTCACGATGGGCGATTTTTGGGGAATTTCTGGAGTAGGCATGGGTAAAGGACAGCACGATATCCGCCGAACGCCCGCCGCGCCAACTATTTCACGGCCGCCCAGACACGCTGGATGTCGTCGTGGTCCTCCAGCGCCTGGAGAAACTCGCCGACCTCCGCCCGGGCCGCATCGTCGAGCGCGGGATAGGTTTTCGCGAGGTAGCCAATCTCACTGGTGACGACGGTCCAGCCGTGCTGGCTGAGCCAGGCCGAGACGGCATGGACCGCGCTGCGCTCCGTGATGAACCGCGCGCCGGCGCGGTCGACGGGAATGTCGTCGTTCTGCTCGTGGGTGAGCGCCTCGAAATCGTTCGCCCCGGCCTCGATCGCCGCGGCCTCGCGGTCCACGCCGGCGTCGGCGTGGTGCGCCTCGACGAGGCCGACGTGGTCGAAGAGGAACTTGTTGCTGCCGCTCTGGCCGAGGATCCCCTTGCGGAACAGGGCGCGGATCTCGGGCGCCGTGCGCTGGTGGTTGTCGGTGTAGGCCTCGACGATGACCGGGACCTTGTGGGGCGCATAGCCCTCGAACACGACGTGCTCCAGCGACGACTTGTCGCCGCCGGTGCCGGCGCCCTTGGCGATGGCGCGCTCGATCACCTCGCGCGTCACGCTGGCCTTGCGGGCCTTCTCCACCGCGGCGTACAGGCGCGCGTTGGCATGGAGGTCCGCCCCGCCCAGCTTGGCGGCCACGGTCATTTCCTTCACGAGTTTCCCGACCGTCTGGCCCTTCTTCAGGTTGACGATCGCGCGTTTGGCATGGAGCCACTGACGTCCCATAAGGCCGGCCAGTGTGGCGGCCGCCCCCGGCCGGGCAATGCCGAACATGCCGGCGCCCGCCAAGGTTTCGGGGTGGACATTCGGGGCGGACCACCGACCATCGCGGCGCCATGGATTCCCTGACGCATTTGTTTCAGCAGAACAAGGCTTGGGCGGACAGTATCCGGCGGAGCGATCCGCAATTCTTCGAGAAGCTCTCGCTCCAGCAAAATCCCGAATACCTCTGGATCGGGTGCTCGGACAGCCGCGTGCCGGCCAACGAGATCATCGGCCTGCTGCCGGGCGAGGTGTTCGTCCACCGCAATGTCGCCAACGTCGTGGTCCATACCGACCTGAACTGCCTGTCCGTGATCCAGTTCGCCGTCGATGTGCTCAAGGTGAAGCACATCATGGTGGTAGGGCACTACGGCTGCGGCGGTGTCCGGGCCGTGCTCCGGTGCGAGCGGGTGGGGCTGGCCGACAACTGGCTCCGGCATGTCCAGGACATCCGCGAGAAGCACGACCGCTGCCTTTGCGGCGTGGCCGACGAGAATCTCCGCAACAACCGGCTCTGCGAGTTGAACGTCATCGAGCAGGTGGCGAACGTCTGGCAGACGACGATTATCCGCGATGCTTGGGCGCGGGGGCAGCCGCTGTCGGTGCACGGCTGGATCTACGGCCTGCGCGACGGCCTGCTGCGCGACCTGAACTGCTCGGGCAGCAATGCCGAGGAGGCGGCCCGCCAGCATGCGGCGGCGATCGCCGCGGTGACCAGGTAGGCTGGCCGTCCGGCCGACAAAAAACCCGCGGCGAGGGCCGCGGGTTGAAATTACCCCAGTGGAGGAACGCTCAGGCGCGGCCGAGATAGCTGCCGTCGGCGGTGCTGACCTTGACGATCTCGCCTTCCTTCACGAAGAGCGGGACCTGGATGATGAGGCCGGTCTCGAGCTTGGCGGGCTTCTGGACATTGCTGGCGGTGTCGCCCTTCACGCCCTCGGAGCTCTCGACGATCTTCAGCGCGACCGTGGAGGGCAGCTCGACGGTGAGGGGCTTCTCGTCGACGAAGAGGACGTCGACCTTGCCGCCGGCGGTGAGGTAGTTCTTCACCTCGCCGAGGGTCTCGACGCTGAGTTCGATCTGCTCGAAGGACTCCGGGTCGATGAACGCGTAGTTCTCGCGGTCGGCGTAGCTGAACTCGAGGCTCTTCTTCTCGGTCGGGAGCACCTCGATGGTGTCGGTCGACGCGAACCGCTGGTCGAGGGCCTTGCCGTAGCGGAGGTTGCGCATCTTGATCTGGACGAACGCGCGGAGGTTGCCGGGCGTGCGGTGCTGCGTCTCCATGACGAGGTGCGGCTCGCCGTTGAATTTGATGACTTGGCCTTTGCGGATGTCGTTGGCTGCGGGCATGACGAGGGTCGGTTGGATGCGGATTTGTGAAAGGAAAGGGTCGAGAGTGAAGAACCGCCTTCAATCGTGTCAAGGCCGGGGCTGGGCAATTCACGCGCGGCCAGCGCGACTGCTCGAAACCCCGCCACCCGAGCGAATTCCGTTGCGGTCTTAGCGTGGGCCGGGGTCGGTTCCGAATCCGATTGCGACCCGCTGGCCGCTTGCATCTCCGCGCTTGCGCTGGGGCGGGGGCCCTGTGGAGACTGCCGTAAAGCTATGAAACAACGCACCCTCGCGCGCGAGGTTTCGATCACCGGCAACGCGCTGCACACGGGCGAGGCCGTCACGCTGACGATGAAGCCGGCGCCGGCGGACACCGGCATTGTCTTTCGTCGCATCGATCTCAACGGCCACCCCGAGCTGCGCCCGCGGATCGACCAGGTCACGGACTTGGTCCGGGCGACCACGATCCAGGTCGGCCACGCGAAGATTCATACTGTCGAGCACGTCCTCTCCGCCCTGCACGGCTGCGGCATTGACAATGTGGTGCTCGAGATGAACGCCTCCGAGCCGCCGATCATGGACGGCTCGGCCAAGCCGTACGTGAACATGATCCTCCAGGGCGAACCCGTGGAGCAGGACAAGGAACGCGAGTACTTCACCCTCGACGGCCCCGTGTCCGTGACCAAGGGCGACTCGTCCATCATCGCCCTGCCGCATGACGACCTGAAGATCTCGTGCACGTCGGCCGACAACCGCGGCATCCACACGCAGCACCTTTCGCTCACGATCGATCCCGACACCTACATGACGCAGGTGGCCGCGGCCCGCACGTTCACGATCTACGAGGACATCGAGGAGCTCCTGAAGCTCGGCAAGATCAAGGGCGGCTCGCTCGACTGCGCCGTCGTCATCCGCGGCGACAAGATCATCTCGAAGGAGCCGCTGCGCTTCAAGGACGAGTTCGTCCGGCACAAGATCCTCGACATCATCGGCGACGTGGTGCTGCTCGGCCTCCCGCTCAAGGCCCACATCATTGCGACCCGCCCCGGCCACGCCATCAACGCCGAGCTCACCAAGGCGCTTTTCGCCAAGCTCGAGGAGCGACGCAAGGGGCCGAAGAAGAAGGCGCGCCCGACCACGGTGCTCCCGACCGAGACTTCCCTCGATATTCGGCGCATCCTCGACACGATCCCGCACCGGTATCCGTTCGTCATGATCGACCGGATCATCGAGTTCGTTGGCCAGGACGAGCTCGTCGCGATCAAGAACGTCACGATCAACGAGCCGTATTTCACCGGCCATTTTCCCGAGAATCCGGTGATGCCCGGCGTGCTCCAGCTCGAGGCCATGGCCCAGGCGGCCGGCATCGTCATGCTCCGCCGCAGCGGGAACAGCGGCAAGACGGCGTTCTTCATGAGCGCCGACAAGGTCAAGTTCCGCAAGCCGGTCCGGCCCGGCGACCAGATCATCATCAACGCGAAGATCGTGAAGTACCGCGGCGACAAGCTCGCCGCCGCCGAGTGCCACTGCACCGTCGACGGCCAGGTCGTGTCGTCGGCCGAGATGATGTTCGCGATCGCCGCCGAGGACGAAGAAGCCTGAGCGCATGGCCGCGAAGATCCACTCCACCGCCATCATCGAGCCCGGCGTCCAGCTCGGCGACGGGGTCGAGGTGGGCGCCTACGCCTACGTTGGCGGCACCGCCGTGATCGGCGCCGGGACCCGGATCCACCACCACGCCACGGTCGAGGGCAACACGGCCCTCGGCCGCGAGTGCCAGGTGTTCCCGTACGCCTGCATCGGCGGCAAGACCCAGGATCTCAAATACAAGGGCGGCCACCCGGGGGTACGCATCGGCGACCGCAACGTCTTCCGCGAGTATGTCAGCGTCCACGAGGCCACCGACGACGGAAAGTTCACCGTCATCGGCTCCGACAACCTCATCCTCGCCTACAGCCACGTCGCGCACGATTGCGTCCTGGGCAACCGGATCATCATGAGCAACTACGCCGGCCTCGCCGGGCACGTGGTCGTCGAGGACTGCGTGGTGGTCGGCGCGTTCGGCGGCGTCCATCAATTCTGCCGCCTCGGCGCCCACGCCATGCTCTCGGCCTGCTCGAAGCTGGTGCAGGACCTGCCGCCATACTTCATCGCCGACGGCTCGCCGGCCACCGTCCGGGCCTACAACAAGGTCGGCCTTGAGCGCCACGGCTACGGCGCCGAGGAGCTCGACCGCGTGCGCCAGCTTTACCGGCTGCTGTACCGCGACGGCCTCAACCGCTCGCAGGCGATGGAACGACTCCACGCGCACCCGCAGGCCGGCAGCGCCGAGTTCCAGCGGATGATCGCGTTCGCCCAGGCGAGCGAGCGCGGCCTCGCTCCCGGCGGCAGCTGAGCCGCGGCCACCTTCGCGCCGCAGGGCCCCGGGAGTCCGTCACTGCCGGCGGACCGCCGCTCAGCTGACGCTGCGCGCCACGCGGATCATCGCCTCCGCGCTCCGGTCGACGTCCTCGTCGGTCGTCGCCCAGCAGGACACGCTGATGCGCATCGCCGTGCGCCCCTGCCAGACTGTGATGCCCGCCCAGCAGGTGCCCTCGTCCTGGATGCCCTGGATGACGCGCTTGGTCTTCTCCGCGTCGCCGAAGGTCACGAGCACCTGGTTCAGTACGACGTCATTCAGGATCTCGTAGCCCGCGCCCGAAAGCTTCTCGGCAAAGCGGCGGGCTTGGGCGCAGTTTCGCTCGATCAGCTCGGCGAGTCCGGCCCGCCCCAGCGCATGCAGCGCCGCCCAGACCTCGACCCCGCGGGCGCGGCGCGACAACTCCGGCGTGAAATCGGACGGATTCCGCTGCTCGCTCACCGTCGGGAGGTACTCCGCGGTGATGGCCATCGCCGCCTTGAGCGCGTGCGGGTCGCGCACGAACGCGAGCCCGCAGTCGTAGGGAACGTTGAGCCACTTGTGCGCGTCGGTGGCCCAGGAGTCGGCGAGTTCCATGCCCGCGGCAAGCGCGGCGCGGGTGGGCGCGGCCGCCGCCCACAGGCCGAAGGCCCCGTCGACATGCACCCACGCCCCCGTGCCCCGCACCCGGCGGCAGATCGCGCCGATGTCGTCAAAGGCGCCGGTGTTCACGTTGCCGGCCTGGGTGCAGATGATCGTCGGACCCGAGATCGCCGGGATCCGGTCCGTGATGAGCCGTCCCTGCCCGTCGACCGGGATCTTCACGACGCGGTTGCGGCCCAGGCCCAGCACGCCGAGCGACTTGGTCACGGACGGGTGCGCCTCGGCGCCGATCAGCACCGTGATGGCGGGCGCGCCGAACAATCCGTCGGCTTCGACATTCCAGCCCGCCCGCTTCAGCACGACGTGCCGCGCCGCAGCCAGCGCGCAGAGGTTCGCGACCGTTGCGCCGGTGACAAAGGTCCCGCCGCATTCGGCCGGAAGGTGCAGGGCGTCGAGCAGCCAGCGCAGCGCCACCTGCTCGATGTAGGCCGTGCTGGGCGTCGAGCGGAACAGGGCCGAGTTCTGGTCCCAGGCGCCGGCCAGCCAGTTCGCGGCCAGCGTCACGGGCAGCGTGCCGCCGATCACGAAGCCGAAGAACCGCGGGCCGGCCATCGCGATGGTCGCCGGGGAACCCGCCTCGTCGAGGAGCTTCAGCGTGTCGGCCGGATCGTGGCCGCGCTCGGGCAGCGGTTCGTCAAACGCGCGCAGGCCGGCGACGGCATCGGCGCTGGGCGCGACCGGCCGGTGGGGGAGGGTCTCGAGGTAACGCAGGGAACGCACCGTGGCGTCGAGGAGGAGTCGGTTCATGGCGGGGTATCCGCCCACGGTGCAGCAATTCCGTCGCCGGGCAAGCGGCGCCCGCACTCGGCGACGGCGTACTGCCGGCTCGCGTCCGGGCCCGGGCCGGGTAGCTTTCGCCGCAGTCCCCAGGCCCGCCATGATCTCCTACAACGTGTTTTTCTCGCCCCGGACCGGCACGGCGGACGAGGAGGTGGTGGCCGCGGTTCGGCGACTGCTGGATGAGCTGAAGGCGGCGGGCCAGCTGCGCGGCTTCCGGATCCTGCGGGTGACCGATGTGGCCAGCTTCCCCGCCTTGCCCCGCTTCCAGGTCATCATCGATTACGCGAACCAGGCGGAACTCGACGCCGGGCTGGCCTCCATGCGGCAGCCGGGCCGGGTTCACGATGGGGCCCACGGCGCCGTCATTCGCCTCGTCACCGACTTTCGCGTCAGCTTCACCGCGGATGTGTGACCCCGCCCAGCGCCGTTCTCGCTGACTCCATTGCCTGTGGATCTGATCTGGCCCTCCCTTGAGACCCTGCCGAGTTTCGTGGATGCCCTGCATCGCGGGTGGGCGCCGCGAAACGTCGATGGCGCTGCCGCGATCCGGGACGCGCTCGAGGAAATTCGCCGCGATCCGGGCGGCTTTATAGGTCGGCAGATTGATCGTCTCGCTGAGGGCCCGGCAATCCGGCTGCCGGACGGCTCAGTGGTGCCCCGGCTGCCGAGCTTTACCCGCTGGATGTGGGATGGAGAGTTCTGTGGCCTCATCGGTTTCCGCTGGCAACCGGGCACCCCGGCGCTGCCGCCACATGTGCTGGGTCACATCGGCTACACTGTCGTCCCGTGGAAGCGCCAGCGGGGTTATGCCACGGCGGCGCTTCGTCAATTCCTGGACGAAGTGAGGCCGGAGGGACTGCCATATGTTGAGCTGACTGCCGACCCGGACAATCTCCCGTCGCACCGGGTCATCACAGCCAATGGCGGCGTGATGGTTGGGCGTTTCACGAAGACGGCCGCCTTTGGCGGTGGCGAGGGACTGAGGTTTCGCATCGAGCTGTCCCGGTAGGGCTCGAGGCACGCCGGGCCGCATCGACAGTGGCGGTTTCGGGGCGTTGGCTTGTCATGTTGGAAAAAGGTTATGCGTACGCCCTTTGGCTGGTCTTGGTGTGCATGGGCTTGGCGGACGGTTGCGGCCGCCTGCCTTGGCTTTCTGGTCATTTCGCCCGCTCCGGCGGCTTCCTCGAGCCCTTACTGGAACTGGCGCAATCCGCTGCCCCACGGCAATGACTTCAATGCCGTCACCTACGGGGGCGGGCAATTCGTCGCGGTCGGTCGGGGCGGGGCCATCAGCGTCTCCGCCGACGGCCAGACCTGGAGCACGGTCATCTCAGGCACCACGGTCGAGCTGACCGACGTAGCCTACGGCAACGGCCGCTTCGTGGTGCTCAGCTATGCCCTCAAGGGCGTGCTCACATCCACCGACGGCCGCACTTGGCTGCGCCCGGCGGTGCAGGTCCCGGCCGACTGGATCCGCGCCACCAGGCTGGCGTTCGGCGCCGGCCGCTTCGTCGCTGCCGGCGCCGCCGGCTTTGTTGCCAGCTCGACCGATGGCGTCGCCTGGACGCTCGGATCGTCCCCGGACTATGCGCTGATCACCGACGTGAAGTTTGGCGGCGACCGCTTTGTCGCGATCACCAACCAGGGCAGTACGATCTATTCGAAAGACGGCCTCCAGTGGACCGCCGGCGGCGCGACCCCGGTCGGCGCCTTCAATTCCCGCCTGGCCTACGGCGGGGGCCGGTGGATTGCGGTCGGCAACGGGCGCGAGGTTTTCTCGGCCGACGCGACTGCCTGGACGGCCGGCTCCGGTGATTTCTACAACGCGTACGGTTTCACCTACGAAGCCCTCACGTATTTCCGGGGACGTTTCTATGCCTGGGGCGCGAATCTCCCGCTGCTCTCCTCGGCCGACGGCGACACGTGGCGCATCGACCTGGCGGCGCCGAGCCCGATCTATTTTCCCAATGCCCTGGCGGCGAGCCCGGACCGCCTCGTGGCCGCCGGCCGCTTCGGCGGGCTGCGCACCTCGGGCGACGGCACGACCTGGGTGAACCACACCGTCAACACCGTCAGCGGCGATCTCCGCTCCGCGGCGTACGGGGAAGGCCGCTGGATCGTCGCCGGCACCGAGGGCCTGGCGGTATCCACCGACGCGGTGACGTGGCGCATGCTGCCGAACGGCACGCCCTACAACGGCGGCGTGGTGGCCTACGGCAACGGCCGATTTCTCGCCGCGACCGGCGACGGCGGCATCGGCCAGTCGCTTGACGGCGGTGAAACGTGGACGCGCGTCAGCAGCCGTCCGGCTCCGCTCTACCGCCTGATGTTCGCCAAGGGACGGTTTGTGGCGGCGGTCCAGCCCCGCCGGGTGCCGGGCGAGCCCGCGGTTTATAGCGAACTCACCAGTTCAACCGACGGCGTGAACTGGAGTCCCGGTTTCCATCTGCCCGGCGACCAGGGCTCGTGGCGCGACGTGACCTGTGTTGACGGGGTCTTCGTCGCTGTCGGCACCGGCGGAAACGACGAGTACACTTCGCTCGCACGGTCGGAGGACGGGATCAGCTGGACCTCGACCGGCATGTTTCCCGACGAGTCGTTCGCGGTTGGGGCGCGTCACGGTCTGTTCGTGGTGCCCGGCATGATGGGCACCGTGCTTACCTCACCCGACGGCATTACGTGGACCCTGCAGGACGGCCATCCGCTGCAGGCGGCCGGACCGGTCTCGGCTCTCACGGTGATCGACGGAAAATTCGTCGGTGCCACCTATATGGGCAAGGTCGTCACGTCCGACGACGGCGTGAACTGGTCGACCGAGGATTTTTCCGGGTCCGGACTCATGTGGTTCATCGCGACCGGCGGTGATCAGGTGGTCGCCGTCGGCAACGCGGGGGCGATCTGGCAGGTGGGCACGGCGCGCTTCGTGAACAATGCCACCCGGGCGCGGGTCAGCAGTGGCAGCGGCGCCCTGATCGCCGGGTTTGTTGTCGCCGGCACGGCTCCCAAGACGATGCTGATCCGTGCCGTCGGCCCGACCCTGGCGGACTATCAGGTGGCCGATCCGCTCGCGACGCCGACCCTGAAGGTCTACGACAATCCCACCGGCCAGCTGCTCGCTTCGAACCGCGGCTGGCTCAACGCGCCTGATCCCGCCGCTTTGGCGGCGGCGGCCCGCCAGGTCGGGGCCTTTCCATTGCGCAGCAATGGCGCCGACTCCGCGCTGCTGGTCTCGCTGCCGCCGGGAGTCTACTCGGCGAATGTCACCGGCGACGGTGGCGCGAGCGGGGTGGCGCTCGTGGAGGTCTACGAGGTGGGCGCGAACGGCGGCCGGATCGTCAACCTGTCGACTCGCGCCAACGTGGGCACCGGGGCCGACGTCCTGATTCCCGGCCTGGTCATTGGCGGCGACGCCCCGCGACGGGTGCTGGTGCGCGCCGTGGGTCCGACACTGGCGTCGTTCGGCGTTGAAAATTCGCTCGCCCGGCCGGTGCTCACGCTCCTCAGCGGCCAGACGGCGTTCTCGGCCAACCAGGGGTGGGGCACGGCCGACAATGCCGCGGAGATCGCGGCCGCGGCCCAGCAGGTCGGCGGATTTCCATTACCGGCGGGCAGCGCCGATTCGGCCCTGCTCGTGACGCTCAATCCGGGTATCTACAGCCTCCACGTCACCGGCGCGAACGGCACCACCGGCGTGGCGTTGGTCGAGGTGTACGAGGTGCCGTAGCGCGATTTCAACAATGGTGCAGCCGCAAAGAGGCACAAGAATCGCAGGGCAATCCAATTCCAGCTCCAGCGGCAAGGTGTCCGTATCCCTCGGGCTATTGCCTCAGTGGGGCGCGAAGCTGCGGCTGACGAGTTCTTGCGCTTTTTTGCGCATCTTTGCGGCTATAATTCTGGTTAAGACACTCTAGCCAATGGGACGGTC
>JAFEGX010000076.1 GCA_018239675.1 Verrucomicrobiota bacterium | reverse complement strand
CTGAGGCGCTTCGACTTACGCGGCGGATAAGCGGTGGTTCAAAGGGGCCTGACCGTCCTGCCGGCCCGTTTTTTTTCGTGCCTAGACCGGGAGGCTTCTGGCTTACTGACCACCTCTTTCCCATGAACATCCACGAGTATCAGGCCAAGGCCTTGTTCGAGAAGTTCGGCGTGCCGGTGCCCAAGGGCGCCCCCGCCAAGACCCCGGAGGAATTCATCAACGCCCTCACCGAACTCCCCGACGGGCCGACAATGGTGAAGTCGCAGATCCACGCGGGCGGACGCGGCAAGGGCACGTTCGCGGACGGCTTCAAGGGCGGCGTGAAGTTCTGCAAGACCAAGCACGAGGCCAAGGAGATGGCCGGCAAAATGCTCGGCAACACGCTCATCACGCTCCAGACCGGCCCCGCCGGCCGCAAGGTCCAGACCGTGTACTTCACGGTCGCGAGCGACATCAAAAAGGAGTACTACCTCGCGATCCTCCTCGACCGCACGACGTCACGCCCGGTGATCGTCGCGTCGACCGAGGGCGGCGTGGAGATCGAGAAGGTCGCCCACGACTCGCCGGAGAAGATCACGAAGGTCTTCATCGATCCCGCCTACGGCCTCGCCGACTACCAGGTGCGCGAGCTGATCTTCAAGCTGGGGCTCACCGGCAACGAGGCGAAGAACGCCGGCAAGCTTATCCGGAACCTCTACCAGTGCTTCTGGGAGACCGACGCCTCGATGGTCGAGGTCAACCCGCTCATCACCACGCCGACCGGCGAGGTCCTCGCGCTCGACGCCAAGGTCGCGTTCGACGACAACGCGCTCTTCCGCCATCCCGAGATCGTCGCCCTCCGCGACCTCAACGAGGAGGACCCGAAGGAAATCGAGGCGTCCAAGCACTCGCTCAGCTACATCGCGCTCGACGGTAACATCGCCTGCCTCGTCAACGGCGCCGGCCTCGCGATGAGCACGATGGACATCATCAAGCACTTCGGCGGCACCCCGGCCAACTTCCTCGACGTCGGCGGCGGCGCCACCAAGGAACAGGTCGTCGCGGCCTTCAAGATCATCCTCGGAGACAAGAACGTCCAGGGAATCCTCGTGAACATCTTCGGCGGCATCATGGACTGCAACGTGATCGCCCAGGGCATCGTCGAGGCCGTCAAGGAAGTCGGCCTCAAGCTGCCGCTCGTCGTCCGGCTCGAGGGCAACAACGTCGTCGCCGGCAAGGCCACCCTCGCCGCCAGCGGCCTTCAGGTGGTCTCGGCCGACTCCATGGCCGACGCCGCGCAAAAAATCGTGAAGCTCGTGGCGTGACTCGCAGCGTGGCGGCGCGGGTAGCGCCCTGCCTCTCAACTTTCATCTTTCAACGTTCAACTTTCAACACCGCCTCCCATGGCCATTCTGATCACTCCCGAAACGAAGATCCTCATCCAGGGCATCACCGGCGAATTCGGTGCGCGCCACACGCGGCTCTCGCTCGACTACGGCACCAAGGTCGTCGCCGGCGTGACCCCCGGCAAGGGCGGCCAGTTCTTCGAGCACGGCGGCCACAAGGTGCCGATCTTCAACTCCGTCGCCGACGCCGCCAAGGCCACCGGCGCCACCGTCTCGGCCATCTTCGTGCCGCCGCCGTTCGCGGCTGATGCCATCCTCGAGTGCGCCGACGCCGGCCTCGACCTCGCGGTCGCGATCACCGAGGGCATCCCGATCAAGGACATGGTCCGCGTGAAGCGCGCCATGGCCGGCAAGCACACCCGGCTCGTCGGGCCGAACTGCCCCGGCCTCGTGACGCCCGGGCCCGGCAAGGACTCGCAGGGCGGCTGCCGCATCGGCATCGCCCCGGGCTACATTCACAAGCAGGGCCACGTCGGCGTCGTCTCCCGCTCCGGCACCCTCACGTACGAGGCCGTCTGGCAGCTCACGGTGAAGAACATCGGCCAGACCACCTGCGTCGGCATCGGGGGCGACCCGGTGAACGGCACGTCGCACCTCGACGTGATCAAGATGTTCAACGACGACCCCGAGACGCATGGCATCATCATGATCGGCGAGATCGGCGGCAACGCCGAGGTCGAGGCCGCGCGCTGGATCAAGGCCCACTGCAGGAAGCCCGTCGCGGGCTTCATCGCCGGCGCCACCGCGCCCGCGGGCCGCCGCATGGGCCACGCCGGCGCCGTCATCGGCGGCAAGGAAGACACCGCCGCCGCCAAGATCGCCATCTTCCGGGAGTGCGGCATCGAGGTCGCCGCCACCCCGTCGGACATGGCCGACGCGCTCCTGCGCGCCGCCAAGGCCCGCGGCGTGAAACTGTCTTGATGGCGGATCGCGGATTGAGAATCGCGGATTGAGATCCGGTGCCGCCAGCTTGGAGGCACTGCGACGCCAGAGATCGACCGTCTTCCATCCGCGATCCGCAATCCGCGATAGCATGAACGTTCTCGGCCGCCCCACCCGGACCATCTGGCCTTCGCCGGATGGCGCGGCGGTCGAGATCATCGACCAGACCCGGCTGCCTCACGCGTTCGTCACGGCCCGGCTGTCGTCGCTCAGCGACGCCGCGCACGCCATCAGCGCCATGCTCGTCCGCGGCGCGCCGTTGATCGGCGCCACCGCCGTCTGGGGCATGTGGCTGGCCCTCCGCGCCGACGCCTCAGATGCCGCGTTGGCCGGGGCCCATGCCACCCTGCTGGCCACCCGGCCCACGGCCGTGAATCTCCGGTGGGCCCTCGACCGGGTGCGCGCCCGCGTGGCCCCGCTGCCGCCCGCCCGGCGCGCCGACGCGGCCCGCGCGCTGGCCGTGGCGGTGTGCGACGAGGACGTCGCCCTCAATCGCGCGATCGGCAAGGCCGGCCTGCCGCTTCTCCAGGCCATCGCGGCCCGGCGCGGGGCGGGCCAACGGGTGAATGTCCTCACCCACTGCAACGCCGGCTGGCTCGCGACCGTCGACGTCGGCACGGCCACAGCTCCGATCTACGCGGCACACGACGCCGGCCTGCCCATCCACGTCTGGGTCGACGAAACCCGCCCCCGCAACCAGGGCGCCAGCCTGACGGCGTGGGAGCTGCTGAATCACGGCGTGCCGCATACGGTGATCGCCGACAATGCCGGCGGACACCTGATGCAGCACGGGCAGGTGGACATCGTGATCGTCGGGACCGATCGAACCACCGCGGCCGGCGACGTGTGCAACAAGATCGGGACCTATCTCAAGGCCCTCGCCGCGCGTGACAATGGCGTTCCGTTCTACGCCGCCGTGCCGTCCCCGAGCCTCGACTGGACGATCCGGGACGGCGTGCGCGAGATTCCCATCGAGGAACGATCCGCCCGCGAAGTCACCCACCTGAGCGGCCGCCGCGCCGACGGCACGATCGAGACGGTCGGGGTGGTGCCGGAAGGCAGCCCGGCGGCCAACCCCGCCTTCGATGTCACCCCCGCCCGCCTCGTGACGGGCCTGATCACCGAGCGCGGCGTGGCCGAGGCCTCCGCGACCGGCCTCCGTCGCCTGTTCCCTGAGTAGATCGCCATTTTTGCCTTGGGTGGAGCGCATTGCCCGAATGCGCTGACGGCTAGTTCTCGAGCGTTTTGATCACACCGGATCTGCGCGCGCGACACCGAGTTCACGGAGAATGCACCGAAATCATTCAGCATAGACCCTCCCATTGAGGCACTTTGACCAAAATTGTAGCCGCAAGGAGGCGCAAAAAGCGCAGACACTCGCGACCGGGGCATGACACCTAGATCGGGTCATGCTTCGAGGAATCCGATCTCTCTGCCACAGGAGCAGCCGGGGATTGATCTGCGCTTTTTGAGCCTCCTTGCGGCTACACGATCATTTGAATCGCCCTAGAAATCCACCTGGCTGCCTCAGTGCTCTCAGTGACGACATCCTGAACTGAAATCGCTTTGGGTTCAGATCGAACCGCAGCTGTATCCCGATGTGGCGTAGTGCTGGCGATGGTTGGGCGCGGCGGCGTGCTGGAAAATTGTCCTTCGAAAAAAATTTCAGTCCGACTGACCGGATCAAACGGCTGGAAACACGCCAATTACGACAGACGGTAGATAAGTCCGAACGGAAGAACGAAAAAAAGTCTCGACGGCGCACGGCGAGCTTTCATCGTTCGCCTCGCATCAGGAACGAATTGGCCCTCCACAAGCCAGTTCTGCCAACCGGGCCGGGAGCGGCCACGGTGGATCGGGGGAGACCCCGGATGTGCGGAACCCGCAAGGGTGCCGAACCAAGAACGCTCCCGAAGACGAGACCGACCTGATGCCCAGGTCGGTTTTTTGTTTTCAGCGCCTGATGCGCGAAACTGCCAACCACAGATCACGCATCATGTCCAACCTCACGAAACTCCCCGGAATCCGCGTCGACGCGGCCAATCCGAACCATCACCTGTGGGACAACCACGGGACCTGGTTCCTGCACTACACGGTGCACCCGACTCCGTTCACCAAGGAGCGGATCCGCCGTTCGCTCGGCACCAAGGACGTCAAGGTCGCCCGGGAGCGCCGCGACGCTTTCTTCGCCCATCTCGCATCGGAGGCCACCAAGGCCGCCGCCAATGCGGGTGCGCGCAAGGATGCGGCCGCATGACCCCAGGCAACCGCTCCATCCGATTCGCCCGCGCCAGCACCAGCCAGGACTCCGCCCCGGCGGAGTCCCGCCTGGTCGCCACGGTGCTGCTCGACGAGCAGCCGATCCCGGTCGGCCAGATCATCGAGCGCGGTCCGTCGTGGGAATATGTCCTCGCCGGCAGCCGGCCCTCCGGCCTCGCGAGCACGGTTTCCCGTCAAGACCTCGAACGGCAGGTGGTGCTCTACCACTTGGGCACCCTGCCCGGCAGCAAGGCTGACGCCGAGCCGGACTCTCTACCCATTGCGATGTGAGGCCAGGCGACTCCGCCTGGTACTAGTACAGTTTTCCGAAACCTGTGTGGGGCGAGCGCCCTCACCCGCCAGTAAGCAGGCGGGGTGAGGGCACCCCGCCCACATTTGCTGCAAGCTCCTGGTTAAGAGCACCACTGTCCCCCGCCGGTCGCCTCACGGGATCTTCAGGCGCTGCCCCGGCCGCAGGGCGTTCTCGCCGCGCAGGAGATCACGGTTCGCGTCGTAGATGTCGCTCCAGCGCTGCGCGGTCCCATAGTACCGCACGCTGATCCGCGTCAGGGAATCGCCTTCCTGGACCACGTGGTACCGGGCCTCCGGCGCCGCCGAGACCGGTGAGGGTGTCGTGGGGCGGCTGACCCCCGCGCCGGTCGTGCCCAGCTGGGGCAAGGCGCCGCCATTGAGCACCCGCGCCGCGTTCGCGATCGAGTCGAGCGTCCCCTGGGCCTGCCGCAGGCGGGCCGAGATCGCGGCGTTCTCCTGCTGCAGCTGCGCGATGCGTGCCGAACGGTCGCGGTCGACCGACTGCAGGGTATCGGTGAGCCGGGCGTTGTCGGCCCGCAGGCTGGCGTTGTCGCGCTGGGCCGCCGTGAGTTGGTTGGTGATCGTGGCCAGGGCGGCCGCACGCTGCTCGGCGGTGATCCGCGCCTGCTCGGACTGCGCGAGCTTGTCGCTGTCCGCCTTCAGGGCCGCCAGCTGCGTGGCCTGGTCGTCGAGCTGCTTCTTGAGCGCATCGCGCTCGGCGGTCAGGCGCTGGTTGGTCTCGGTGAGTTCCGCCACGGCCGCTCCCTGCTGGTCGGCCGCCTTGTCCGAGTCGGCCAGCTTCGCCTGCGCGGCCGCGAGCTGCGTGCGGAGGCCCGCGAGCTCGGTTGCGTTCTGCGCCGCCTGGGTCTTGTCCGCCTGGGCGGCGGTCACCTGGGCCGTGAGATCCTTGACCTGCGCCTGCAGCTGGTCGTTCGCGGCCGTGAGCTGGGCCACCGCATCTGCCTTGGCCGAGCCGTCGCGGGCCGCGGCGTCGAGCGTCTGCTTCGCCTGCGCCAGCTGTGCCTGCAGCGAGTTGCGGTCGGCGGTCAGCTTGGCGTTCAGGTCGGTCAGCTCCGCCACGCTCGTGTTGTGCTGCTCGACCGCCTTGTCGGACTCGGTGAGCCGGGCCTGGAGCGCGGCGGTCTCCGCGTGCGCCTTGTCGAGCTCGGCCTGGAGATTCTGCAGCGCCTTCCGGCTCTCGGTCTCGGTCTGCTTGCCCAGCGCGAGGCGGCGGTCGGCATCGGCCACCTTGGACATGAGGTCGTCCAGCTGACGCCCGAGCCCCTCCCGCTCCTGCGCCCAGGCCGCCGCGGGCGCCGCCGCGGCCTTCTTGGCCTCGGCCGCCAGCCGCTCGGCCGTCTGCTTCTCGTCCGCCAGCCGGTCGTTCTCCGCCGTGAGCCGGTCGGTCTCAGCGCGCTGGCGATCGAGCTCGCCCGTGAGGTTGCGAACCTTGGCATTCAGGGCGTTCAGCTCCGCGCTTGGAACGGCCTCATCCGCACTCTTGGCCTCGAGCAGGACGCGGTTGGCCTCGGCGAGCGACTTGTTGGCCTCGCGCGAGCGCTGCAGCTGTCCCGCGAGCGTGGAGATTTCCTGGGCCGAGTGCTTCCGGTCGTCGTCGAGCTGCGCCTCGAGCGAGCGCACCTGGTCCTGCACGGTCTGCAGCTCGAGCTTGAGCGCGTCGCCCGCCGTGTTCTTCGCCGCGGCCGCCTGCGCCGCGAGGGCGGCGGCGGTGCTCTGCTTGGCCACCTCCAGGTCCTTCTGCAGCGAGTCGTTGGCCGCGGCCAGGCTGGCGATCGCCTGGTTCTTTTCCTCGAGCGCGTGATTCGCGGTGTCGAGCTGGGCGGCCAGCTTCGTCGCGGCCTCGCGGTCCGCCGTGCCGTCGGGCCGGGCCGCGAGCCGCTGGTTCTCGGCGGTCAGCTGCTGGTTCGCCACCTTCAGGGCCGCGGCATCGGACTGCGCGGTGGCCAACCGGGTCTCGAGGTCCGAGCGCGCGGCGGCGGAGGTGGCCGCAGCCTGCTTTGCCGCCTCGAGTTCGGTCTGCACCCGGGCCAACAGGTCCTGGCCCGAGGCGACCGCGGCCTGCAGTTGCGCGACGTCCGCCGCGGAGCGGTTCGCATCGGCCGCCTGTGCCTGCAGTTTTTGCGCCTGGGCGGTCAGCTGCCCAACCTGCGTGGAGAGTTCCTGGTTCTGGCGGGTGAGGCGGGCCACGTCGTCGCGGGCGGCAGCCTGTACCTGCTGCGCGGCGGCGAGCGCCGTCTTCAGCTGATCGACCTCGGCAGTCGTGCGACCCTCGACAGCCTGCTGCGCCCGCAGCCGCTGCACCTCGGCGGTGAGCTCGTCGACCTTGGTGCCAAGCTCGCGGTTGGCCTGGCCCAGTTTCGCCGACTCGCCCTCGGCGGCGGCCAGCGAGGCCTTGAGCTGGTCGGCGGCCACCTGCTGCGCACGGAGCCGCTGCGCCTCGGCCGTCAGCTCGTCGAGCTTGGTGCCGAGTTCCCGATTGGCCTGGGTGAGACTCGCCGCCTCGGTCCGCGCGGCGGCGGTCGCCTGCTGCGCGGAGGCGAGCGCGGATTTCAGTTGGCCCGCGTCCGCCCCGGCCTGGCCGGCCGAGGTCAGGTCGGCCTGAAGCTGCCTGACCTGGGCGGCGAGCGCGTCGTTTTTGCGGGCCAGGTCCTCGTTGGCCGACGTGACGGAAGCGCCCCACTTCTGGGCCTCGTTGAACTGGGCGGCCAGCCTGGCCAGGTTCTCCTTCGCCGCGGCCTGGGCCTGCTGGGCGGCGGCGAGCTGGGACTTCAGCTGCTCCAGCTCGACGGAGGAACGGCCGGCGGCCTGCTGCCGGGCCTGCAGTTGCTGGGACTGGGCCGTCAGCTCGTCATTGCGCGTGGCGAGATCCTGGTTGGTCCGGGCGAGCTCCGCCTGGTCCAGCTGCAGCTGCTTCACCTGCGCGGCCAGCCGCTCGGACTCGGCCTTCGCCGCGGCGCCCGCCTGCGCGGCGGTGGCGAGTTCGGTCCTGAGTCTTGCCGCCTCGGCCGGCTCCCCGGGCGCGGCGCTCGCCGCGGCTGCCTTGGCCTGCAACTCGGCGTTGGCCTTCGTCAGCACGGCAATCTGCGCCTCGGCGTCGGCCAGCCTCGTCTTGAGCTCCGCCTCGGCGGTTTGGGTGGCTGCTGCGGCGGCGGACGTCCGCGCCTCCTTGAGCTGCTCCTGGAATTTCGCGGCCTGCACCCGGAGGTTCGCCTCGGCGCCATCGGCCCGGGCCCGGATCTCCTCGGTTTCCCGGCGGGCCGCGACCAGATCCTGCTGCGCCCGGGCCAGCGCCTCCTCGGCGCGCACCCGCCGGTCGGCTTCGGCCGGATCAACCGCCGGCCGGGCCTGGAGCGCGGCCACTTGCTGCTCCATTTTCTGCTCCCGCTCCGCCATCGCCGTGCGCGACTGCTCGGCCGCGGCCAGCTGCGCGCGCAGGCCCTCAAGCGAGGCCGTGCCGTTGGCCAGCTCCTGCTTCAACTGGGTGTTCTCCGCTTGGACGGCGGCCAGCGCGGCATCCTGTCCGTCCGGACCGGCGGCGGCACCCTTGGCCGCCTCCTCCGCCTTGGTCAGTCTCGACTGCGCATGGCGCAGCTGCCGGTAAAGGTTCCCCAGCTCGGCCGTGGACCGCTTGATCTCGTCGTTCAGCCGGGCGTTGTCCGCCACCAGCATGGCCACCCGGCTGGAATCCCCGCCTGCGCCCGCCTCGGTCGCGGCCTTGACCAGGCGCGCATTGTCGGCCGAAAGGCGGGTCGCGGTGTCATTCGCATCCTTCACCCGGGCCACCAGCGCCTCGTTGTCCTGGTGCAGGCGATCCACCCGGGCGCGCAGCTCGGCCACCTCGACGGCATCCACGGCCGCGGGCTTGGCGGCCGCCTGGGCCGCGGCGAGCGCCGAGGTCAGATCCGCCACCCGGCGTCCCGTGGCCTGCACCTGCTCGCGCAGCGCGGCGTTTTCCCTTTCCAGCTGCCCGGCCTTCGCCGCCGCTGACGCGTTCGCGGCCAGCGCGGCGTTTTCCGACCGCAGGCGCGCCACCTCCGCCAAGGCCGCGTTCAGGCGGCCCTCGGCCGTTTCCCCGCCTGCCGGCTTCGCCGGGACTGACGGCTTGCCGGCGGCCACCCCGGCCAGCTCGGTCCGGAGGCGCGCCAGCCGGTCCCGACCCTCAGCCAGCTGGCCGGCGTCGAGCTTCCCGGCAAGCAGGTCGCGACCCGTCGGCTTGGCGCCGTTCTCGGCCGCGAGCGCCAGCCAGGCATAGGCCTCCGGCAACGACACCGCGAGACCACCCCGGCCCTCGGCGATCATGATGCCGAGATTGTTCTGCGCCGGCGCGTAGCCCTGCTGCGCCGCGGCGCGATAGAGTTCGGCGGCGGCCTTTTCGTCGGGGGCCGAGCCCCGACCGTCCTCGAGCATGAGCGCGAGGTTGTACTGGGCGCGGGCGTAGCCCTTCTCAGCCGCCTCGCGGTAGAATCGCTGCGCCTGGGCCTCGTCCTTCGTGACCCCTCGGCCGAGCTCGTAGGCCAGGCCGAGGTTGTACAGAGCCTCCGGAATGCCCTGCTGCGCCGCCTGGCGGAACCAGAGCGCCGCCTCAAAATAGTCGCGGGCCACGCCCACCCCGTTGGCATACATGTTGCCGACGTTGTACTGGGCGGGACCGAATCCCTGCTGCGCGGCCTTGAGGTAGAGCTGGAGAGCCGCAGGCTTGTCCTCGGCCACCCCGCGGCCGAGCTCGGTCAGCATCGCGAGGTTGAACTGCGCCGGCGCAAAGCCGCCGGCGGCCGCCTGGGTGTAGCAGCGGGCGGCGTCCGCATAGCTTTGCGCGACCCCCTGCCCGTTGGCGTAGGCATTGCCCAGGGCGTTCAGGGCTTCGGGATCACCCTGATCGGCCCGGGCCCGCAGCGCGGCCACGTCCACGGCGGCGCGAGCCACGCCGGCCGCCGGTCCCAAGGCCAGCAGCGCGGCCGCAATCAGGGCGAGGTGTCGCTTGGTCAGGAAGTTGGCGGACGTCGGGACGGCGAGGCTACGCACGAGGCCCGTTTAAGGCGAAAACCCTAGCCGGGAGCAAGGCCGCATCCTGCATGCCGTGGATGATCTTCTTGTCGGGTGGGCAAAAGGTCGCCAGCGCGCCCGCAAGCCGCGCCTGGCCGGCCTGCACAAAATAATACGGGCACAGCCGAAGGCGCCCGTCGACTTCATGGGCCTGGTGCGGCGAGTGCTTGCCGTAGACCCGGTGCCGGACCCGGCGCGGTTTCCGGTAGACCTGCAGGACATGAAGATTGGACGGGGCCAGGCCCACCGCGCGCTCGACGCCCTCCTGCCACTCCTCGCGCGAGCAGTCGCTGCCGAGGACGACGCTGCGCGCGCCCCAGGCGGTCTCGTGGTAGCCGGAAATCTTGATGATCAGGTCGCGCTCCTTCTGCGTCGCCCCGATAAGTTCCCGCCAGTCGTGCAGCTGGCGCCCGCCGGCGCGCGGGGCGTCGAGCACGGCGCCGGGCGGCAGCGGGGCGGGGTCCATGATCCACGACGGCGGGATCAGGGCCCGCAGGAGCTTGAGCGCCCGGCCGCTGAGCGACTCGGCCCAGAAGTCCTGCAGCAGGTGATGGTGGAACAGCGCGAGGGCGAGCTTCTCCTCCTGGAACGGGCGCATGGGGGGCGTGATCGTCACCTCGCCGGCCGACCATGCCTCGAAGATGAACTTCGCGGTCCGCACGTTCGCGAGGTCGAACAGCTCGAAAAAGCGGTAGATGACGTCGATCTTCTCGGGATTGCCCTCGACGTCGACGCACAGCTGCGAGCCGAGCGGGAACAGGTCCTCCGGCGCGACGCAGAACACCCGGCGCCCGCGGAGCTGGAGTTCGCGGGCGAGCCACTGCATCTCGGGCCGGTAGGTCGCGGCCTCGTCGCTCACGACCAGCGCGACGAACGGGTTGTGCGACTCCGGCCGCAGCGCCGCGAGCGCCGCGTAGAACTGCTCGATCATCGCGTCGTTCGCACCAAGCACGGCGGCGGCGGCGTAAAGGCGGTTCAGGAAGGCCGTGAGGCCGATGCCGCCGGGCACCGAGTCGAGTTCCGTCAGCGCGAACCCGTCGTCGGTCAGGAGCAGGTCCGGCCGCAGCACCACCGGGAGCGCGCCGCGGTTGCGGGCGTCGCGGGCATGCGCCACCAGGGCGGCCGGCTTGCCGCGGTCCAGGTAGTCGGCCACCCACGGGGCCAGCAGCGGCTTGTTCCGGAGCAGGTTCTTGCCCGCGACCGCGCGGAGATAAAGCGTCTCGAGGGCCTGGTGGAACTCCACGCAGGCCGAACCGATCGCCTCCAGCTGGGTCAGCTGGTCCGGGGGCAGCGGCCAGGCGTCCGGCGACAGCTGCCAGGTCTTCGCCTCGAACAGCGGCTGGCCGTCCAGCGCGGCGCGGATCTGTTCATAAGGCAGGTTGGGCATTGCAGAAGTGACGAGGGACGAGGGACGAGTGACGAGACCGGCGAGTCAGAGGGGTAGAATTCAGACGTCAGAATCCCGAAAGGGCAAACGCACTTTCCAGTTATCCGCCGCCCGCCTTCTCGCCACTTGTCACTCGTCCCTCGTCACTTCCCCCTCACTCTTCCATCTGGATGTCCTTGTTCCGGTGGCGCGGGCAGCCCGCGCGGAGCCAGGCGTTCACGAAGCGGTCCAGGTCGCCATCGAGCACGCCCTGCGTGTCGCTGGTGCTGATGCCGGTGCGGAGATCCTTCACCATCTGGTAGGGCTGGAGCACATAGCTGCGGATCTGGCTGCCCCAGCCGATCTCGCCCTTCTCGCCATAGAACCGGTCCATCTCGGCGCGCTGCTCGTCCTGTTTCTTCTCGTAGAGCCGGGCCTTCAGGACGTTCATCGCGCTGGCGCGGTTCTTGATCTGCGAGCGCTCGTTCTGGCAGACGACCACGATGCCGGACGGCAGGTGGGTGATGCGCACCGCGGAGTCGGTCGTGTTGACGCCCTGGCCGCCCTTGCCGGACGAGCGGTAGACGTCGACGCGGATTTCGCTGTCGGGAATCTCGATGTCGATGTCCTCGTTGATCTCGGCGATCACGTCCACGGCGCAGAACGAGGTGTGCCGGCGCTTGTTCGCGTCAAACGGGCTGATGCGCACGAGGCGGTGCACGCCGCGCTCGGCCTTGGCGTACCCGTAGGCGTTCTCGCCGCGGAGCACCAGCGTTGCCTTGGTGATGCCGGCCTGGTCGCCGACCTGGACATCCTGCACCTCAACCGTGAAGCCGCGGCGCTCGGCCCAGCGGTTGTACATGCGGAAGAGCATGTCGGCCCAGTCGTTCGATTCGGTGCCGCCGGCGCCGGACTGGATGGAAAGGATCGCGTTGTTGCGGTCGAACTGGCCGGTCAGGAACGACGCGATCTCGAGCTGGTCGAGCTCCGCGACCAGCGCCGCGACCGTGGCATCCAGCTCCTTGGCATAGGTCTCGCGCTCGGCGCCGTCGGCGGCCTCCACAAGCTCGGTCATGACATCCACGTCCTCGACCTTCTTGTGGAAGGCCACGACGGGCAGGACGGCGCGCTTGAGACCGTTCAGCTTGGCGATGTGCTTCTGCGCGCGGTCGTTGTTGTCCCAGAAGCCCGGCTCGCCCATCTGGGCGTCCATGGCCTCGATCTCGCGCTGCTTTTGTTCGACGTCAAAGAAACCTCCACAAGTGGCCGGCGCGCTTCTTGATGTTCTCGATATGGCTGAAGGTCTCGGGAGCGATCATGGGAATTGGGAACGGGATACTGGAAACCCGATAGTTTCAAGCCCGCTCCTGCAGACGGCCTCGCTCCGGTTCGGCGCCGTGCGTTAGTCACTCATAACCGGGGATCTCCGGTGATTCGGAGTCACAGGTTGGATTGTCACACTTGGCGCGATCGGCGGGAGATTTGCCACGAAGAACACCAAGGCCACGAAGTTGGGGCAGGAACGGCATCCTTGGTGGGCTTCGTGTCCTTTGTGGTGAACAAAGTCCCGGTCCAAGGGCGCCCTTGAGCCCGGACGGCGCTGATGGTTTGCTGACGGCATGAAACCAAAATTCACCGGAGTTCCATTCTTCGTTTACCCGGTTCGCTCGGTGGCGCGGGCGCGGCGGTTCTACACGGGCGTGCTCGGCCTCACGGAGGGTGCGCGCTGGAAAAACATGTGGATGGAGTTCGAACTCGGCGACCACGTCATCGCCGTGTCGACCGCCATGGAAGACTGCAAGCCCGGCGCCCGCGGCGGCGCGGTGGCACTCGAGACCGACCGCTTCGAGGAGGTGGTTGCGCACCTCCGGAAGCACCGGGTGAAATTCCTGTTCGGCCCCACCGACACCGGCGTGTGCGACTTCGCCCGCTTCACCGACCCGGACGGAAACCACCTGGTGCTGCACCGGCTTCACCGGACGCACCGGAAGAAGTGAGCGGTGGACGGTCGGCAACCGACTGTGGGCGGTGGACTGTGGACGGCCGATTATCGGCGGTGATCCAGGCTGAATCTCGACGAGCCGTAGTCACCACGAAGGGTGCTAAGGGCACGAAGAGTTCAGCGAAACCCGGCGTCTAGCTTCGTGACCTTGGTGTCCTTCGTGGCAAAAGAGCCTCGTACTTCGCGTCCGTGGCGATCTTGGCGGTGCCACTTCCGCCCGGCTGCTCGTCAGGCCTCGGGCGTGGCGGCCTGTTCGGAGCGGCGTTTCTTCCAATCCCAGTACCACGCGATCCAGATGCACGCTTCGTAGAGCACATAGAGCGGCACGGCCATCGCGACCTGGGTGATGACCTCGGGGGTCGTCAGGACGGCGCCAAGGATGAAGCACAGCACGATGACGTGGCGGCGGTACCGCGCGAGATGGTGATGGGTGATGATGCCGAGCTTCACCAGCAGGAGCACCACGATCGGGAACTGGAAGCCGAGGCCCATGCCAAAGATGAACTTGGCGACAAACGTGATGTATTCGTCGCCGCGCCAGTCGAGCGCCTCGAAGCCGAGCAGATGCGAGTATTCCACGGACGCCCGCAGCGCCAGCGGCAGCAGGCCAAAATAGGTCAGGAGCACGCCGGCGAAGAACAGCGCCACGCTCCACCCGATCCACCGGAAGAACAGCCGGCGCTCCTTGATGTTGAGGGCCGGCAGGAAAAACTGGCCCATGAAGAACGCCCAGAACGGGGCCGAGAGCACGAGCGCGCCGTAGATGCCCACGTGGAAGGCGATGAAGAACGCCTCGGCGGGACCGAAATTGTGCAGTCGAATCTTCAGGGTCGGGGCGCCCGACTGGTCCGGCGGCAGCAGCTTGAGCGTCGCGACCTGATCGTCACCGACCTTGGCGGAACCGACTTGGAAGACCAGCTGGGGCGCCTCGTCCGGCTTGATCCCCGGGAACTGCTCCGGCGTGACGGCGTAGGGCCCCAGTCTCGTCGAACCGATCAGGAAACTGACCGTCGGCTTCGGCTTCTCGAACATGTCGATCCGGCTGAGCGGATACTCGAGGACCCAGATCAGCTTGTCGGCCATCAGCAGGCAGACGACCAGCGCGATGCCGATGGCGATCACCGATCGCACCAGCGCCGTGCGGAGGTCGTTCAGGTGCGCCCAGAAGGATTTCTTCGGGGTCGTCGCCTCCTCCTCGGTGATGAATGACTCGCTGTCGTCCATGGGATCAGTCGGCGCGATTCAGCGGAAAGTCCCTCCGGGAGGGAAGTCTAGAAAATGACTCGGGCGACGGACAAACGAAGGAGCCCTCTTGACCACGGAATTCACGGATAACACGGATCGATCCATCCCATCCGAATCCGTGTGATCCGTGAATTCCGTGGTGAAAAACTCAGCGCCAGACCAACGACAGCGTCGGCCCCCGCCTCACCCAGCGTCAGGCCCGCAGGGTGCCGGCGGCCTTCTCCGCGAGGAAGCTCGCGTAGGTCCGTTCCACGCCGTCGCGCAGCGCGATGCGGGCGCGCCAGCCGAGGCCCGACAGCCGCGAGACGTCGAGGAGCTTCCGCGGCGTGCCGTCAGGCTTGGTGGAGTCCCACGCGATCCGGCCGGTGAAACCGGTGACCGCGGCCACCGTCTCGGTCAGCTCACGGATGGTCACATCCGTGCCGGTGCCGACATTGACCCAGTCGGGCGGATTCTCGAGCCGCAGCAGGAACGCACAGGCGTCGGCCAGGTCGTCGACGTGAAGGAACTCGCGCCGGGGCGAGCCCGTGCCCCACGCCACGACCTCGAGTCGGCCGGCTTCCTTGGCCTCGTGGAATTTCCGGATCAGGGCCGGCAGGACGTGGGAGTTCTGCAGGTGGTAGTTGTCACCGGGGCCGTAGAGATTGGTCGGCATCGCCGAGTGGAACAACACGCCGTACTGCTTCCGGTAGTATTGGGCGAGCTTCAGACCCGTGATCTTGGCGATGGCGTACGCCTCGTTCGTCGGTTCGAGCGGGCCGCTGAGCAGGCAGTCCTCGGGCATCGGCTGGGGCGCATGTTTCGGATAAATGCACGAGCTGCCCAGGAAGAGCAGCCGCTTCACGCCGTGACGGTACGCGCCGTCGATCGCGTTGGTGGCGATGATCAGGTTGCTGAAGATGAACTCCGCCGGATAGGTGTGGTTCGCGTGGATGCCGCCGACCTTGGCCGCGGCGATCACGGCCACGTCGGGCCGTTGCCGGGCATAAAATGCGTCCAAGGCCGCCTGCGACGTGAGGTCCAGCTCGGCCCGGGACGGCGCGAGCAGCGTCACGCCGGACTCGCGGGCGAAGCGCCGCGCGAGGGCGGAGCCGACCATGCCTTGCGCACCGGCGATGAAAAGTTTCATGGTTGGTCCCGATCGGTTAGGAGAGGCGACGCGTCACATCCACCAGTTGGCGGGCGACGGCCTGGACGGCCTTCTGGGTCCGGGCCTCCTTGAGGGCACCCTGTCCATCAAAGGCCTGGTCGGCATGGGGCAGGACGCATTGGGCGGGGATGACATGGCAGCCCAGGTGGGTGAGGAGCTGGCGGACGAGCTGCATGGAGCGGACGCCGCCGAACATGCCGGGCGAGGCGGAAACGACGGCGGCCGTTTTGCCGATGAACGGGTTGTCGTCGGCGCGGGTGCACCAGTCGATGGTGTTCTTGAGCAGCGGCGTCATCATCGAGTTGTATTCCGGGGAGGCGATGAGGAGGCCCTGATGCTGGAGAACGAGCTCAACGAGCTTGGTGGCATTGGCGGGCATCCCGGACGCGTCCTCGAGGTCGCCGTGGTACAGGGGGAGCGCCAGGTCATTGAGGTCGAGCAGCGTGACCTCCCCACCCGCCGCGCGCACCGCCTCGATCGTGACCGCCAGCAGCTTCCGGTTGAGCGACTCCCGGCGCGCGCTGCCGGAAAACGCCAGGATACGGGGAGAATTGGCCATGACGCAGCGAACGAAAGGCAGCGATTTCCTCAAGCTCGCATAAGGCGTGCGCTGCAACTTCACCTGATTCCGCTCACCATCAGGTGTTAACGATCTGCATAGACAGACTTGCCTTTGACGCCACCTCGCACGGCGTCCATCCGCGTTGAATGCTGAAAGCAGAACTCACCGAAGACGTGATCGGCGCAGCCATGAAGGTTCTCAATGTACTCCGACCTGGGCTGGATGAGAAACTCTATGAAATCGCCCTCTCGCTCGAGCTACGGAGACGCGGCCACCGGATTGCCCAGCAACAATCTTTTCCAGTGAGGTACGAGGGCGAGACGGTCGGGACCCTAATTCCGGATCTGGTCGTGGATGAGGCGGTCATCGTGGACACGAAAGTGGTTTCCGAATTCACCGACACCCATCTCGCCCAAATGATCGGCTACCTCAACATCACCGGCCTGCGAGTAGGCCTGCTCCTGAATTTCAAATATGGGACGCTGCGGATAAAACGCGTTGTAGGCTGAGGTTTGGTTTTTTTGACCACGGAATTCACGAATCGCGCGGATCGATCCATCCAATCCGAATCTTCACGGACCACGGTCCTGGCGTTCCGCCAGCACCGCGGTCCGCGAAGACTTGGGGAGCTGATAGCCTGAGACACCAAGCCGCGACACACTTGCGTCGGCTTCAGGTATTCAGGTCCCCCACGCCTCGCGGCGAATTGCTCTGGCCGCAGGCCAGTGCGATTCGCCGCGAGGATTCGTCTGAATCCGTGTGATCCGTGAATTCCGTGGTGAAAAACAAACCGCCAGACCGCCGGCCGAGTATAGCAAAGCCCGGGATCTATTTAGCGTGTCAAAGCAGCCAGCAGTCGCTCGAGCTCGGCGCGCTTGGCTTGCTGGTCGGCGAGCTGTTTCTTCGCGCCTTCCAGCACCGCGGGCGGGGCCTTGCTCACGAAAGACGGGTTCGACAGGCGGGCCTCGGTGCCGGCGATGTGCTTCGCCAATGCCTCGAGTTCCTTGGTCAGCCGGAGCTTCTCGGCAGCCGGATCTGCTGCTGACGCGAGATCGAGCGCTAGCGTGCCAAGCGGCGTCACGACAGCCGACGAACCCTCCGGTGTCGAATTCACGAACCTAACTTCCTTTGCCCCAACCAGCCTAAGAACCTTATCAAGATTTGGTTCAAGGATGGACTGAGCTGTGGTCGATGCGACGTTCGCGAACGAAACGTCCTTTCGGGACGCAACGCCTCGCTCGGCTTTTAGTGCTCTAGCCTGAGAAACGAATGCCTTTAGGCTTTGCACCGCAGCCACCTGCTTCGGATCGAGTTCCAACTTCCCGAGATTCGCGAGATCCGACGCGTTCTCGATGCGCACGTCCTCGATGAACGTCCCGGCAGCGCCGTAGCCCAGCAGCGCCCAGAGTTCCTCGGTGATGAACGGGATGAACGGATGCAGCAGCAGCAGGGTCTGGCGGAGCACGAGGTCCTGCACCGCGAGGCAGGTGCCCTTGGTGTCCGGGGCTTGCAGCTTGGCCTTCGAGACCTCGACGTACCAGTCGCAGAAGTCGTTCCAGAAAAACCCGTACAGGGCCTGCACGGCCGCGCTGAACTCGAACTCGGCAAAGCACCGATCAACCTCGCGGGTCGTCGCCAGCAGGCGGTCGAGGATCGCATGGTCGTCGGCGTCGAATTTCGCCACGTCAATCCGCGCCGCGATCGCCGCCAGCGAGGTGTTGTCACCGGCCTCGCCGCTCATCTGACGGAACCGGCAGGCGTTCCAGAGCTTGTTGCAGAAGTTCTTGCCGCCCTCGATGCGCTCTTCCTGGAACCGGATATCCTGTCCCTGCGGCGCGATCGAGATGATGCCAAAGCGAAGACCGTCCGCCCCATAGCGGTCAATCAGGTCGAGCGGGTCCGGCGAATTGCCCAGCGACTTCGACATCTTCCGACCAAGGTGGTCGCGGATGATGCCGGTGAAGTAGACATGCTTGAAGGGGATGCGCTGGCGGATCTGCTCCGCTGTCAGACCGCCCGGCTTCGGCATGGGAATTCCGGATTCCGGATACCGGATTCCGGAATTGGCGGCCGCGCCGCCCTCGACGAACTCCAGGCCGGCCATGATCATGCGGGCCACCCAGAAGAAAATGATGTCCGGCCCGGTCACGAGCGTCGTGGTCGGGTAGAAGAAATCGAAGCCGGCCTGCTTCATGGCCGCCTGGTCGGGCCAGCCGAGGGTCGCAAACGGCCAGAGCCACGACGACGCCCAGGTGTCGAGCACGTCCTCCTCCTGCTCCCAGTTCTCCGCGTCGGCGGGACCCCGCACGGACACATGCCAGTTCTTCGGGTCGCTGCGGTCCGAGCCCTTGCTGTACCAAACCGGAATCCGGTGTCCCCACCACAGCTGGCGGCTGATGCACCAGTCCTGGATGTTCTCCAGCCAGTGCAAGTAGACCTTGGTCCAGCGCTCGGGATGAAACTGGATGTGACCGTCGCGCACCGCGGCCGTGGCCTCCTCGACCCGCGGATAGCGCAGCCACCATTGCTCGGTCAGGCGCGGCTCGATCGGCACGTCGGCGCGCTCGGAATAGCCGACATTGTTCGCGTACGGTTCCTCGGCCACGAGGGCCTCGCGGTCCCGGAGAATCTCCGCGGCCCGCTTCCGGCCGGCAAAGCGGTCCGAGCCGGCGAGCTCCGGACCGGCCAGGTCGTTCAGGACGCCGTTCGGGTGGAGCACGTCGATGGCCGGGAGGCGGTGCCGCAGGCCGATCTCGTAGTCCACCTTGTCGTGGGCCGGCGTGATCTTGAGCGCACCGGAACCAAATTCCTTGTCCACCGCGGCGTCGGCGATGATCGGGAGCTCGGCGGCGGGCCCGAGCGGCCGGCGCACCTTTTGCCCCACCAGCCGGGTGTAGCGCGGATCGTCCGGATGCACCGCAATGGCCACGTCGCCCGGGATCGTCTCGGGCCGCGTGGTCTTCACCTCGATGTACTGCCCGGGCTGTCCCACCACCTCGTAGCGCACGCGGTAGAGGGTGCCGTTGACCGGCTTCATGATGACCTCCTCGTCCGACAATGCCGTGAGGGAGGCCGGGCACCAGTTCACCATGCGCTTGCCGCGGTAGATGTAGCCGCGGTGGAAGAGCTCGACGAACACGTGGAGCACCCGCTCCGAGTAGGCCGGGTCCATCGTGAAGGCCGTGCGGTTCCAGTCGCACGACGCGCCGAGCCGGCGCAGCTGCTCGAGGATGATGCCGCCCTTCTCGTGACGCCACTCCCAGACCTTCTCGATGAACTTCTCGCGGCCAAAATCGTGGCGGGTCTTCTTCTGCTTCCGGAGTTCCCGCTCGACCACGGTCTGCGTGGCAATGCCGGCGTGGTCCGTGCCCGGAAGCCAGAGGGCCGCCTTGCCCTCCAGGCGGGCTCGGCGGATCAGGATGTCCTGGATCGAATTGTTGAGCACATGGCCCATGGTCAGGACGCCCGTGACATTGGGCGGCGGGATCATGATGCAGTACGGCTCGCGACCCGCCTGGGCGCGTCCGGCAAAGCAACCCGCCTGCAGCCAGGCGGCGTACCATTTTTTCTCGATCTCGCGCGGATCGTAGCTCTTGGAAATCTCGGCCATGGGCGGTGCTCCTACGGGAACCGCCGAGGGAACCGGCCCCCGCGTCCCGAGGCAAGTGCGTTCGCAGGCCGGGCGACGGGAAGGCGGTTGCACAGGAGGAAACGGAGGGAACGGAGCGGGTGGGACTCCTTATCCACGCTAACCTGTGCTAATGACATGGGATCCGATTCATTAGTGG
>JAFEGX010000075.1 GCA_018239675.1 Verrucomicrobiota bacterium | reverse complement strand
ATCTTGCGGACCAGCGCCGCCTTTCCCGCCGGAGCGATTCCGAACTTCGCCAGTTGCAGCCGCGCCTGGAACTGCAACTGGGCCTCCACGGCCAGGGAGATCTTCCCGTTCTGGCTCAGCCCGAGCACCGCGGCGGCCGATTCGACGGTGGCGGACGCGGCTTCGACGTCGAACTTCTCGGAACTCAGCACCAGGTCGAACGAATCGAGCGGTGGCCTGGCTCGTCCGAAGCGCGCCTTGCGCCGGGCCGTTTCCTCAACCTCGAGCGCCTTCAGCGCCGCAACCGCTCCCGCCCGGTCCAACTGACGGTCGAGCATCAGGTTCCCCACCCGGTGGGCCGGCCGCGCCGTCAGCCAGATGCGAAGTACGCCTTGCAGCTTGGGCAGAAGGTGCTCCGAGCCTGGCACGGCGATGACCAGGTCATGCTCCATCCCCAGCCGTGCCGCGATGCTGGTAACCGCGGCATCCCACGCCTTCTCGGGCACGGGACCGCCGAATTCGTCGGCAAGCAGCCGGTCGAGCCGCGAAGCCGTGAGCAACTCAAACCGCAGCCGGTGCGATACGGCCCTGGCTAGCTCGCCGGTGCGGCACCCCGCTTCCCCCGAGATGGTGACAAACGCCATTACGCTTGGCTACAGGATATCAATATGGTCCAGGGTTCCTGTATCCTGAGGGCGGTGGAACCAATCGATCCGGCGAACGAATATCGGAAGAGGCTGGGCGAATGGGAAGGGCAGCTACGCCGCGCCCATCGCGAGTCCATACGGTTCGGCAACTACCGTCTGGGTGTAGCCGCCGTGGCTGTCCTGATGGTCTGGCTCAGCCTCGGGCCGCACGTCATCACGCCATGGCTGCTGCTGATCCCGCTCGCGGTGTTCATCGGCCTGGTCATCGAACACGAGCGTGTCGCCGGCCGGGAGGAGTTTGCCCGCCGCGGCATCCGCTATTACCAGCGCGCGCTTCGGCGCATGGGCGACGACTGGCCGGGCACCGGCAGCGCGGGCGCCCTGTTCGCCGACCCGAACCATGTCTACTCGGGCGACCTCGACCTGTTCGGCAAAGGCTCGCTCTTTGAACTGATCTCGACCGCGCGGACGGTTGCCGGCGAACGCCACCTGGCGGACTGGCTGCTCAATCCCGCTTCACCCGAGGCTGTGCGCGAGCGGCAGCGCGCGGTGGCCGAGATGCGCGATGCGGTCCAGTTACGCGAGGACCTGGCCTTGCTCGGCGAGGACATCCGCGCCGGCGTGCATGCCGAACTGATCTCCGCATGGGGACTCGCGCCGCCCGTCCCGTTCTTCGCGGGCGCGCGATGGGTGGCGCTTGCGGTGGCCTGTGCGTCGATCGTCGCGTTCGTTGGATTCATGGCGCACTGGTTCGGGTCGCGTCCGCTCGTCGCAGCCATCGCCGCCGCGTTGTCCGTGGGATTTGCCGTCCGCAAGCACACGGCGCAAGTCTCCGCCGGCGCCGACACTCCGGCCCACGACCTGCACATACTCGCGCTGCTGCTCGCCCGCCTGGAGCACGTCCGTTTCGATAGCCCTCTGCTCGAACGTCTGCGGGCCGCGTTCGACACGGGCGGCGTGCCGGCCTCCAAGCGAATCCACCGGTTGGAGCGCTGGATGGAACTGCTCGATTCGGCCGACCACCTGCTAGTGCGCATCATCGGCCCGCCGCTGGTGTGGCGACACCAGGTGGCCATGGCCATCGAGGCGTGGCGGCGGGAATCCGGGCGCGACATCGGACGCTGGATCGCCGCGATCGCTGAACTCGAAGCGATTTCTTCGCTCGCTTCGTTCAGCTTCGAACACCCCGGCGCCTGCTTCCCCGAAATCGTCGCGGACGGCCATCTCTTCGAGGCGCGTGCGTTGCGCCACCCGATGATCAGCGCCGCCCGGTCAGTTGCCAATGACGTGTCGATCGGAGGCGGGCGGAAACTGACCATCGTGAGCGGATCGAACATGTCCGGTAAGAGCACCCTGCTCAGGTCCATCGGCCTGAACTCGGTGCTGGCGTGGGCCGGAGCGCCCGTCACCGCGGAAGCGATGCGGATCTCGCCGCTGGCCGTCGGCGCTTCCATCCGGATCGTCGACTCGCTACAGGACGGCAAGTCGCGGTTCTACGCCGAAATCACGCGATTGCGGCAGATCGTGGAACTGGCGGGCGCGCGGCCGGCGCTGTTCCTGCTCGACGAACTGCTGAGCGGCACCAACTCACACGATCGCCGGATTGGCGCCGAAGCCGTCGTGCGAACGCTGCTGCAACGCGGCGCGATCGGACTGGTCACCACGCACGATTTGGCCCTGACGCGCATCGAGGAGGAGTTCGGCGGCGCGGCGGTGAACGTCCATTTCGAAGATCGGCTGGAGGACGGCCGCGTCAGCTTCGACTACCGGCTGAAGCCGGGGATCGTGACCCGGAGCAACGCACTCGAATTGATGCGGATTGTCGGGTTGGAGGTCTGATACAATTCTCAGGCCCTCAGCCGGGCTTCAGGATATCGCATCATGAAACCGCTATTCTCCCTCTGCATGGCGCTGGCGTCGTGCGGCGTTGTGGCCGCACAACCGGCGGCTTTGTT
>JAFEGX010000074.1 GCA_018239675.1 Verrucomicrobiota bacterium | reverse complement strand
GGGCCAACGCGCGCTGGTCAAACGGCGACCCGGTGACGGCCCGCGACTTTGTGTTCAGCGTGCGCCGCATCCTCTCGCCGCGGCTGGGTTCGCCGTTTCGCTACTATCTCGACGATGTGCGCGGGGCGCAGGAGTACGCCGCATCCGCGCACCCGGACTTCGCGAAAGTCGGCGTCCGCGCGCTCGACGACCGCACGCTGCAGATCGAGCTTAAGCATCCCGCCCCGTATTTCCTGTTCCTGCTGGGCAACTGGGCGTGGTACCCGCTGCACCGCCCGACCATCGAGAAGTTTGGCCGCTACGACGAGCCGGGCACGCCGTGGACCAAGCCCGGGAACTTTGTCGGCAACGGCCCGTTCGTGCTCGAGCAATGGCGGGCCGGCCAGTTCGTCGTCGTGCGCCGCAATCCGCACTACTGGGACGCCGCCCACGTCCGGCTGAACGCGATCTACTTCCACTTCGACGAGAACCTCGACAGCGAGGAGCGATCGTTCCGCTCGGGCCAGCTGCACATCACGGAGGGCGTGCCGGTCAGCAAGCTCCGCGACTACGCCCGGCAGCAGCCAAGCCCGCTGGTGATCGCCGACAACTTCACGACCTACGGGTACGCGTTCAACGTGAAGCTGCCGCCGTTCCAGGACCCGCGGGTGCGGCAAGCGTTCTCGCTCGCCATCGACCGCGACCGGGTGGTCGCCAGCCAGACCGGCAGCGGCATCCGCACCGCGACCTCCTTCACCCCGCCGGTGGGCCGCTACCGCTACGCCGGCCCGGCGGGCGCGCGATTCGACCCGGCCGAGGCGCGGCGCCTCCTGGCGGAGGCCGGCTATCCCGACGGCCGGGGCTTTCCAACCGTCGAGATCGCGACCAACCTGGGCGCGCGGCACCAGGAAATTGCCGAGGTGATCCAGCAGATGTGGCGGCAGAACCTCGGCGTGGAGGTCGGCATCCGCCCGATCGAGGCCAAGGTCTACTTTTCCGACCGGATCGGCGGACGCCTGCCGCTCCACCGCCTCGCGTGGAGCGGCGATTTTCTCGATCCCTTCGCCTTCCTCTCGGTCTTCCTCACCGGCGGCGGGCAGAACTCCGCCTCCTATGCGAATCCCGAGTACGACCGGCTGCTGCTCGCGGCGGTCGGCACCCTGGACGAGGACACCCGGCTGGCGCGCTACCAGGCCGCCGAGACCCGGCTGCTCCGCGACGCGCCCTATATCCCGTTGTTCCACGACCCCACCCGCCACCTCGTCCACCCCGCCGTCCGCGGGCGCTACCCGAACCTGCTGGATTTCCATCCGTACCAGGGAATGTGGCTCCAGGGTCCCTAGGGCCATTTCGGTCGAGTTGACGCCACCGAGAGCACAGAGCCGAGGCGGAGGGCACGGAGCCAGCCAGGTGGATCGTGCCCCGGCGTAGACGGAGGGTCCATGCCCTGTGGTCTCGGTGCATCCTCCGTGATCTCGGTGTCACACCCAGAACTTTCCTGATCAAAAACCCTCTGGCCGTGCCCCGGCGGCGCTGCGTCGCGCCTTGCCAACCGGCGCGCGGCGCCAATCCTGCTCCCAGCCGCATGCTCCGTTTCATCGCCCGCCGCCTGCTCGAGACGATCCCCGTCCTGCTGATCATCATCACGGCGACGTTCTTCATGATTCGTTTCGTGCCGGGCGGCCCGTTCACGGCGGAGAAGGCGGTGCCGCCGGACGTGCTGCGAAACCTGGAGGCGCACTACGGCCTCGATCGCCCGCTGTACCGGCAATACCTCGACTACGTGGGCAGCCTGCTGTGCGGCGACCTCGGGCCGTCGTTCAAGTACCCGAACCGCACGGTGAACGAGATCATCGGCGACACCCTGCCGGTCTCGCTCGAGCTCGGCGGCTGGGCGCTGCTCGTGGCGCTGGGCGTCGGCCTGCCGCTCGGCATCCTCGCGGCGGCTCGGCACAACCGCGTGCTCGACCACCTCTGCAGCAGCTTCGGCCTCGTCGGCATCTGCGTGCCGACCTTCGTGCTCGGCCCGCTGCTCGCGCTCGCGTTCGGGATCTACCTGCGCTGGTTCAATGTCTCGGGCTGGTACGGGCCCTCCGATCGCGTGCTCCCGGCCATCACCCTCGGGCTGTTCTACGCGGCGTACGTGATGCGCCTCGCCCGCGGCGGCATGCTCGAGGTGCTGCACCAGGACTACATCCGGACCGCGCGGGCCAAGGGCGCATCCGAGGCCCGGGTCATCTTCCGGCACGCCCTCCGCGGCGGCCTGCTCCCCGTGGTCTCGTTCCTCGGGCCGGCCATCGCCGGCATCCTCACCGGATCGTTCGTGATCGAGACCATCTTCCAGATCCCGGGGCTCGGCCGCCAGTTCGTGAACAGCGCGTTCAGCCGCGACTACACCCTCGTGCTGGGCACCGTGCTGCTGTACGCGGTCCTCCTCGTCGCGCTCAACCTGGTCGTCGACATCGTCCAGGTCTGGCTCAACCCGAAACTGAAGTTCGAGTGACCGCCGCCGGCGCCGTCCCACCGTCCCGATGACCACTTCCGCCCCCGCCGCCCTGGTGACCGCGCCCGAGCCCCTCGAGCGCGGTTCGTCGCCGGGCCATGACGCGTGGGTCCGGCTGCGGAAGAACCGCCTCGCGGTGGGCGGGGCGCTGGTGCTGCTCGCGCTTTCCCTCCTCTGTGTCTGCGGGCCGTGGTTCGCGCAGAGCTACCAGGACCAGAACCTGGATCTCGGGGCGACGGCCCCGAGCGCCACGCACTGGCTTGGCACCGACACCCTGGGCCGCGACCTGTTCGCCCGGATGCTCTACGGCGGGCGCATCTCGATCATGGTCGGACTGGTCGCGACCTTTGTCGCGCTGACCATCGGCGTGACCTATGGCGCGGTGGCCGGCTACGTCGGCGGCAAGACGGACATGGTCATGATGCGCGTCGTCGACATCATGTATGCGTTGCCGTTCACGATCTTCGTGATCCTGCTCATGGTGTTCATGAAGGAGCCGTCGGAGCGCCTCGACGCGTGGCTGCGCAACACGGCGCACCTTGACGGCTTCCAGGGCTTCGGCAACATGCTGCTGCTGTTCGCGGCCATCGGGGCGGTCGAGTGGCTGACGATGGCGCGGATCGTCCGGGGCCAGGTGCTCACGATCAAGCGCATGGAGTACATCGAGGCCGCCCGCGCCCTCGGCTTCGGCAGCCGACGGATCATTTTCCGCCACATCCTCCCGAATGTGCTCGGGCCCGTGATCGTCTACGCCACCCTCACGGTACCGGCCGTGATGCTGCTCGAGGCCTTCCTGAGCTTCCTCGGACTCGGCGTGCAGCCGCCGATGAGCTCGTGGGGCTCGCTGATCAAGGACGGCGCCGAGAAAATGGAGGAATACTGGTGGCTGCTGGTTTTCCCCGGCGGGGTGTTCTCGCTGACCCTCTTTTCGCTCAACTTCCTCGGTGACGGCCTGCGGGACGCGCTGGACGTGCGGGCGGCGAAGGATTGAGGCGGGCTGGAATTTCCAAAAAGCCAAACCGCCAAACGCCAAACAGCTAGCGGTCGACCCGGCGGGCTTGTTCTTTGGAGGCTTTGGCCCAAGCCGGACCTTGTTTGGCGTTTGGCGGTTTGGTGTTTGGTGTTTGGTGTTTGGCACTTGGCGTTTGGAGTTTTCCTCCCGCAAGCCCAGCCTTGCCCTCAAATCCCGATCCCGCGACGCTACCAAGCGTGTTTTCCCGTGTCCAAGCGTGGTCCCGTCCCGGCGTGAACCGCCCCCGCCGTTCATGAATCGTTTCCTGCCCTACCTGAAGTACCTCCGCGGCCACCGGACCTACCTGGTGTTTGCGCTGTTGTGCGGCGCGATCAGCGGCCTGGTCTTCGGCCGGGGCCTGCCGGTGGTGATCAACGACGTGTTCCCGCGCATCTTCACGGCGGGGGCCCGGAGCCTGCCGACCCTGCAGGTCGTCGGCTACGCCATGCTGATCCCCGCGGTGTTCTTCATCCGCGCGGTCTGCGGCTTTCTCAACAACTACCTCATGAGCCGCTGCGGCATCGGCGTGCTCGAGTCGCTGCGCGTCGAGCTCTACGCGAAACTGCAGCACCTGCCGCTGAGCTATTTCGGCAGGAACCGGACCGGCGACCTGCTTTCCCGGCTCACGGCCGACACCCTCGTGGTGCAGCAGACGATCACCTCCAGCGCGAGCGACCTCGTGATCCAGCCGCTCACGCTCGTCGGCGCCATCAGCTTCCTCGCCACCATCGCGCTGCAGCACGAGGGTGTCCTGATCTTCCTCGGCTCCCTCGCCATCATCCCGGTCTGCGTCCTGCCCGTGCGCTATGTCGGCAAGCAGCTGCTGAAGCGCGCCGACGAGAATCAGCGGCTGCTCGGCGACATCTCCGACCTCGCCAGCCAGAACCTCATCGCCGCGCGCGAGGTGCGGGCCTTCGGGCTCGAGGCCAAGGAGGTGGACTTGTTCCGGGCCACCACGCGCCGGCTCTTCCACGTCCAGATGAAGGTCGTGAAGTACTCGCAGGTGCTCTCGCCCACCATCGAAGTCATCGCCTCGCTGGGCATCGCCTTCTCGCTCTACTACGCCTACCGCACCGGCATCACGCTGGCGGTCTTCACGTCGATCCTCACGGCGCTGTTCGCCTGTTACGAGCCGGTCAAGAAGCTCGGCGCGCTCCACGGCCAGTTCACCCGCGGGGCCGCCTCGCTCAACCGCATCGAGGAGATCCTGCACGAGCCCGTAGCCATCACCGACCCGGCCCAGCCGGTCGCGGTGCCGGGCCGCCTACGCGGCGACCTTGCCTTCGAGGGCGTGGATTTCGCTTACGTCCCGGGCGAGCCGGTGCTGCGCGGGATCCGCGTCGCCCTGCCTGCCGGCACGGTCTGCGCGCTGGTCGGGCCGAGCGGCGCCGGCAAGACCACGTTCGCCAACCTGGTGCCGCGGTTCTACGAGGTGACGGCCGGGCGCGTGACGGTCGACGGGCACGATGTCCGGTCGCTCCGCCTGGCCGACCTGCGGCGCAACATCGCGGTCGTGTCGCAGGACCCGGTGCTCTTCAACGACACGATCTACCAGAATCTGCTGCTGGGCCGCGCGGGCGCCACGCGCGAGGAGGTGCTGGCGGCCGCCGTCGACGCCCACGCCGACGACTTCATCCGCACGCTCCCGAACGGCTACGAGACGGTCGTCGGCGAGCGCGGCTCGCTCCTCTCGGGCGGCCAGAAGCAGCGCGTGGCCCTGGCCCGGGCCTTCCTGCGCAACGCCCCGATCCTGATCCTCGACGAGGCCACCTCGGCCCTCGACTCGCAGAGCGAGCAGCTGATCCAGGAGGCCCTGAGGAAACTGGTCGTCGGCAAGACCGTCCTGATCATCGCCCACCGTTTCAGCACCATCCGCGACGCCTCCCGCATCCTGGTCTTCGACCGCGGGCAGATCGTCGCCACCGGCAATCCCGCCGAGCTCTACGCGTCCAATCCGCTCTACAAGGGACTGTACGACCGGCAGGCGGGATAAGGCGGAGGCAGGCGGAGGAAAATCGGCCATCGGACGCCGGACGTCGAAGGGATTGGTCTCGGGTCCCTTCAGGGTATAGATTTGGGCGCTCGGCGTCCGACATTCGGTTTTTATAATCGTTGCGGGCCCGGACGCTTTGCCGCTTTTTCAGTCTCCATCGCATGCCCGCCGCTCCCATCCACGCGCTCGTCATCCGCCGCCGCTATCTTGGCGACGTCGTGCTGCTGGGGAGCGTGCTGCGCAATCTCCGGCTGCACTGGCCCGAGGCGCAGCTGAGCGTGCTTACGGAACCGGCCTACGCCGACGTCCTGGCGCTGAATCCCGACGTCAACCGCGCCCTGGTTTTCCCGCGGGGGCTCGGCGGGTGGCCCGGGTTCGTCCGCGCGCTGCGCTCGGCCGGCATCACGCACGTCCTCGACTTCGACAACACCGACAAGACCGCCCTGGTGACGCGGCTCACGGGTGCGGCGGTGCGCGTGACGTTTGACCGGGAGACAAATCCGTTCCGGCACCGCTGGGCCTACACCGGATCGGCCAAGGTCACGAACGCGTTCTACACCTCGCGGCACATCACCGAGACCTATCTCTCGCTGCTTGCCCCCGCCGGCGTGCCGGTGGCCACGCGCGAGGTCCGGCTCGTGCCGCGCCCGGCCGACCTGGCGGCGGTCCAGCCGTTGGTTGGCCTGCCCCGGAGCGAGATCAAGAACTCCCGTTTCCGCCGCGTGCTCGTGCATCCGGGCAGCCGGAGCGCGTTCCGCCTCTGGCCGGTGGAACGGTTCGCCGCGGTCTGCGACCGGTTGCAGGACGAACTGGGCGCGCAGGTGTTCATCGTGTCCGGGCCCGGCGAGCAGGCGCTGGTGAAACAGATCCGCGCCCAGGCCCAGACGCACCTGGTGGCGCTCGAGCAGCGTTTCACCGTCGGGCAGTTCGCGGCGCTGCTCACGCAGTTCGACGGGCTGCTTTGTCACGACAGCGGCCCGATGCATGTCGCCGCCGCCGTGGGCGCGCCGGTGGTCGCGCTCTTCGGCTCGCAGAACGCCGCGATCTGGCACCCGCTCGGGGAGCGGCACGTCGTGCTGCAGACCCCGCTGCCCTGCCAGTGTCTCGGGGCCGCCGCCCCCGGTCCCTGCGTGCCGACCGATTCCTACCGCAGCTATTGCGTCCGGAAGCTCGAGGTGCCGCAGGTGGTCGAGGCGGTGAAGGCGATGCTCGGGCTGCCGGGTGGCGCCGGTCGTTGAAGATTGACGGTTGCGCACCGGGTTCCGGCGGGCGGCGCGTGATTTCTGGGCTTTCAACTTTTACCCGGGCGCATTCAACTCCGGCCAGCCCATGTCCGAGCCCACCCTGACCGTCACCGTCGCGATCCCGACGTTCAAGCGCGGTGAGCTGCTGCGCCAGACGCTGGCCGGGCTGGTTCACCAGGACTATCCGCGGGAACTGTTCGAAATCCTGGTCGTCGACAACAACTCGGGTGACGACACCCCGGAAATCGTGGCGACCTTCACCAATGCGCCGCATCCGCCACGGTACGTGCTCGAGGCCCAGCAGGGCGCGAACCACGCCCGCAATCGCGCGATCCGCGAGGCGCGCGGCGAGATCATCATCTTCGGCGACGACGACATCCTCATCGACCCCAACTGGGCGCGAGAGATGGCACGGCCATTCCAGGAAAACCCGCCAGGCCGCGTGGGCGCGGTGGGCGGCGAGGTGATTCCGGTGTTTCCGAACAGCTGCCCGCCCTGGGTCGCGGGCTTCCACGGCCCGCAGGCGCTGCGGCCGGACGCGGGGCCGCTGCGGCCGGGACAGGTGCCCATGAGCGCGAGTCTGGCGTTCCTGCGGCGCACGTTTGACGAGGTCGGATATTTTGACACCGAGCTCGGCCGCAAGGGCGGCGTGGTGTTCGGCGGCGACGAGAACCGCGCGATCAAGCGCCTGCACAAGGCGGGGTACGAGGTCTGGTTCGCGCCGGCCGCCCGGGCCCTGCACCAGATGCCCGCGAGCCGGACGAGCTTTGCCTATGTCCGGAAGCACGCCTTCGACTCGGCCCGTTCCCGCGTGGTGGGCCGCGTCCGCGACGACCAGGAGGAAGGCCGCTCGCCCCTGGGCTACCTGCTCTCGCGCCTGGTCGGCAATCTGGTGAAAGCCCCGGCCTTCGGCCTGCTCGGCGGACTGCTCTACGTGGTCGGACGGCCGAGCCTCGCGAAGAAGGACCTCGTCCGCGCCTGGCGCGCCTGCGGCTACCTCTACCAGATCACCCGCTCGCTGTTCGGGAAGATCTAGGGCGTGTCCTCGATAGGGCTTTCCCGCCTGTCAATTTGAGCAACGCGTAGAATTCAGTTAGCGTTCGCCACGGACTTCGAGCACGTCGCATTGGCTGCTTCACTCCGGATGGTGCGACCGACAGGGTCTAAGGACACGGCCTAGAATCTTCCCCCGCGCAGCTCGCAACGGACGCGAAGGTTCCGAGGCGGACTGCATTCACGAGAGCTTCGTGCACTTGGTGGCCTTCGTGGTGAATTCCGTCTGGCCGCCGCCCGTCGGCTAACTCCGGGATTGTGAACGCCGCCCGCAGGCCTTGAGCTTGGCGCGTGGCCGAGCCGCTTCCCCTTTCCGTCGTCATCATCGCCCGCAACGAGGCCCGGAACCTTCCGCGCTGCCTCGCGAGCGTGCGGGGCTGGGCGGCGGAGATGGTCGTGGTGCTGAACGACACCACCGACGACAGCGAGGCGGTGAGCCGCGGACTCGGGGCGACCGTGCATCACGTCCCGTGGCAGGGCTATCGCGACACGAAGAACGCGGCGCTCGCGCTCGCGGCGCAGCGCTGGGTGCTCTCGCTGGACGCGGACGAGGAGGTCTCGCCGGCGCTGCGCGCGGCACTCACGGCATTCCTCGCGCGGGCCGACCGCGACGAGTTCGCCGGCGCCCGCTTTCCGCGCAAGGTCTGGTTCATTGACCGCTGGATCACCCACGGCGACTGGTATCCCGACCTGAGCCTGCGCCTGGTGCAGCAGGGACGCGGCCGCTGGGGCGGCGACGCGTTTGTGCACGAGAAGGTCGAGTGCGACGGTCCGGTCGCGACGCTGGCCGGCGACCTGCATCACTACTCCTTCCCGGACCTCGCGAGCCAGGTCGCGAAGATCAATCCGTTCGCCGACCTGTTTGTGCAGCAGCAGCAGGCGAAGGGCGGACGCTTCTCGGTGTTCGCCGCGGTGTTCCGTCCCGGCTGGAGGTTCTTCCGCGCCTATGTGCTGAAGCTGGGTTTCCTCGACGGCTACCCGGGATTCTACATCGCATGGGCCACGGCCTTTGGTGCATTCGTCCGTTACAGCCGGTTGTACGAGGTGGAGCACCGGCGTTTGCCCCATGCCTGACCAGCCGCACACCTTCAGCAAGCTCGCCGAGGAGCTCGTTGGCGACCTCCGCGGCGTGCCGCTCGAGGAACCGAAGCGGCAGGTGAAGCGCCCCACGCGCCCGCTGGCGGAGCTGGTCGAGGAAACGATGGCCAAGTATCACGTCGGCCGGCCGTCGGCCGAACAGACCATCCGCGACCACTGGCCCGAGGTGGTCGGGCCGGCCAATGCGGCGTATTCCCATGCGGTGCACATCGAAGGGAAACGCCTGACCGTGGTGGCCAGCCATTCGGTGGTCCGGAATGAATTGAACCTTCACCGCGAGGGCATCCTCGGACGCATTCAGAAGCTGCCCGGCTGCGCAGGAGTCAAAACCCTGAGCATTCGGGCCGGATAGGCTTGGGTCTTGGGGTCGCCACGAAGGGCACCAAGGGCGCGAAGGCCTTGTGGCATTGCGGGAGCGACGATGCCGTCGGAACAGGCTGGAGGCAGCTTGTTCACCGCGAAGACCGCCATGATCGCGAAGGGCGGCCTTGGCTTCGCGCGCTTCGCGGCCTTTGCGGTTAAAATAGCGATTTTCAGCAGGTTAGTCGTAGTCGTTGCATGCGTGTTTCGGGCACCCAAATTTTCGCTTGCGCCATGGGGGCGGGTTTCGGAGTGTGGCTCCTTGCGTTAGTGGAAATCCGTCGGTTGCGGATTCCCACCATGACTGGTCCGGCACTCCGCCGGATTGGAACGGTGGTGCCGGCTCCACCCTGGCTTCGGCTGGGAGGGGGCGGGTGCCACGGAGCCCGCAAGGGGTCCCTACAGTCGTGAAACCCTCAGCCCAAAACCATGCCTACAGTCGCTAAGCCCGCAATCATCGCCGAATACAAAACCCACGACAAGGACACCGGCTCGTCCGAAGTCCAGGTCGCCCTGCTGACCGCCCGGATCAATCACCTGACCGAGCATCTCCGCACGCACCGCAAGGACTTCCACTCGCGCCGCGGCCTCCTCCAGATGGCCAGCCGTCGTCGCAAGCTCCTTGATTACCTCAAGAAGCACGACCTGCCGAAATACAGCGAACTCCTGCAGAAACTGAATCTCCGCAAGTAATCCTCTTAGTCACACGGGCGACCCGATCCGCGGGTCGCCCGTTGTCTTTCCGACACTCGCGCAGGACCGGGACATTTCCGCTTGCCGCCACGGCGCTCCGCCACGGCGACGGCAAACGGAAATCTCTCGGGTCCCCAACGAGGAGATTGAGTGGGTGCCAGTCACCACCACCGCGGCCCGTCGGCCGCACCGGTGCGCCAGCCCTCCCGGGCGGCCTCCGTTCACCCAACCCCGCCGGCCTTCCGCCGGCTAGTCCGTCATCCGATACCGTCCGTCATCCGAACATCCGTCCGATCATGAATCAGAAACATAATGTCACCGTTCCCGGCCTCGGGATCACGTTCTCCACCGGCTCCATCGCCCAGCTCGCCAACGGCGCCGTCAACGTGAACATCGGCGAGACCAACGTCTTCGTCTCCGCGTGCGTCGCCCAGACCATGCGCCCCGGCCAGGATTTCTTCCCGCTCACCGTCGACTACCGCGACAAGTACGCCGCCGCCGGCCGCTTCCCCGGCGGCTACTTCAAGCGCGAGGGCCGTCCGACCGAGCGCGAGATCCTCATCTCGCGCCTCTGCGACCGCCCTTGCCGTCCCCTCTTCCCCGAGGGCTTCCTCAATGAGGTCCAGATCATCGGCCAGCTCATGTCGGCCGACCTCATCCACGACTCCGACATCGCGATGGTGAACGGCGCCAGCGCCGCGCTCGCGATCTCCGACATCCCGTGGGGCGGACCGATCGCCGCCGTCCGTGTCGGCCTGATCAACGACCAGTTCGTCGCCAACCCGACGATCGAGCAGATGTACTCGTCGACGCTCGACCTGATCTACGTCGGCAACGCGAAGGACATGCTGATGATCGAGGGCTCCGCCGACCAGATCCCCGAGGAGAAGTTCATCGAGGCGCTCGCGTTCGGCCACCAGGCCATCCAGCCCATCATCACCGCGATCAAGGAACTCGTCGCCGTCGCCGGCAAGCCGAAGGCCACCTTCGCCCTCGTCGGCGCCACGCCCGAGGCCCGCGCCATCATCGAGCGCGTCGTGCCCGCCGAGCGCGTCTCCGCCGCCATCTTCGGCTTCGAGAAGAATGTCCGCTCCGCCAATGTGAAGAAGCTCAAGGAGGAGGCGAAGGCCGCCCTCCTCGCCGAGCTCGGCGAGGGCAAGTTCACGGACGTCGACCTCAACGTCGTGTTCGAGGAGCTCCAGTACAAGGCCTACCGCGCCACCGTGCTGGCCCGCGGCGTCCGCTCGGACCACCGCGACGCCAAGACGATCCGCCCGCTCAGCGCGAAGGTGAACGTGCTCCCGCGCGTCCACGGCTCCGCCATGTTCCAGCGCGGTGACACCCAGAACATCGCCCTCGTCACCCTCGGGCCGACGAAGGAAGCCCAGGAGATGGACGGCCTGACCGGCGGCGCCACGTCAAAGAGCTTCATCCTCCACTACAACTTCCCGCCGTTCTCCGTGGGCGAGACCGGCCGCTTCACCGGCCCGGGCCGCCGCGAGGTCGGCCACGGCGCGCTCGCCGAGCGTTCCCTCGTGCCCGTCCTCCCCTCCGAGGACGTCTTCCCCTACTCCATCCGAGTCGTTTCCGAGATCATGGCCTCCAACGGCTCGACCTCGATGGCCTCGATCTGCGGCGGCTGCCTCGCCCTCATGGACGCCGGCGTGCCGATCATCGCCCCGGTGGCCGGCATCTCCTGCGGCCTCATGACCGAGAACGCGGCCGACGGCTCGATCGCAAAGTGGGTCACGATCACCGACATCCTCGGTGAGGAGGACCACTTCGGCGACATGGACTTCAAGCTCGCCGGCACGACCAAGGGCATCACGGGCTTCCAGCTCGACCTGAAGATCAACGGCCTGCCGTTCGAGATCGCGAAGGCCGCCATCCTCCAGGCCCGCGACGCTCGCGTCGAGATCCTCCGCACGATGCTGGCCGCGCTGCCCGCGCCGCGCGCCGACCTGTCCAAGTTCGCCCCGCGCATCCAGACGATCCAGATCGATCCCGAGAAGATCGGCCTGCTCATCGGGCCCGGCGGCAAGACCATCCGCCGCATCACCGAGACGACCGGCGCGCAGATCGACATCGCCGAGGACGACTCCGGCAAGGTCTTCGTCTACTCGAACAACGCCGAGGCCATGGCCCGCGCCATCCAGGAGATCGACGGTCTCTGCGGCGGCGCCGGCGGCGGCGGCGGTGGCGCCCAAATCGAGATGGGCAAGATCTACACCGGCCGCGTCACCGGCATCAAGGAGTTCGGCTGCTTCGTCGAGTGCCTGCCCGGCAAGGAGGGCCTCTGCCACATCAGCGAGCTCGCCGACTTCCGCGTGCGCCGCACCGAGGACGTCGTCAAGATGGGCGAGTCCATCACCGTGAAGTGCATCGGCATCGACGAGCGCTCCGGCAAGGTCCGCCTGTCGCGCAAGGCCGCGATGAAGGAACTCGAGGCCCAGAAGCAGGGCGGCGGCGAGGCCGCCCCCGCCCCCGAGGCCCCGGCCCAGTAACCCCGGGCGGACCACCCGCCCGTTCCCTTCCGGCCGCGCCCCTCACCGGGCGCGGCCTTTTTCTTGCCCGCTTCCCGGGACCCGCCGGCGGGCTCGCTCGGGCCGTTCGGCGTCTTGATTTTCACCACGAAGATCGCGAAGGCCACGAAGCCCAAGCCATTCGATCCGGAAGCTTGCGAGACCTATCTCCATCCCGGCCTTGGACGCTTGCTTGGCTGGGCCGTCAGGTGATTCTCGACGCTCGGGACATGGCCTGACCGGGGTAGACCCGGCCACCGCGCTGGATCAGCTCGGGAAAGCACCTGCCAATGGCGGATTTCGGGGGTAGGATTGTCATCCCGGATAGCTTATGAGCCTGCGCCTGCGCCGCCTTGTTCTTCTGGCCGCGACCGGGATGGTTGGCCTTTTCGCCACCGTCACCGGTTTTGCCGACCTTTACATCTCGGTCACCAGTCCCGCCAACAGCGCCCTGCCCCGCACCTACGCCCCAGGCACGTCCCTGACGATGGGGCCGTCCTACGGGGTGCCGACTAGCGGAACCTTTCAGTGGTATCACGACGGCCTGCCGGTCGCCGGAGCAACCAGCCCGACCCTGACGCTCAACCCGCTCACGAGCGCCGACTCGGGCAACTATGCGCTGGAGAACACCACCGATGGCACCGCCAGCCGCAGCAATGACGTGACCGTGAATGTGCTCCCGCTGCCGCCGAGCCCGGTGGACCAGACGTTCTCATGCCAGCTGCCCACCACGTATTACGGCACCGGCATCGTCGCCCAGTTCGCCGACGGTGGCATGCTGGTCAGCACGCCCGCCCTCGGCACCACGAGCCACACGCGACTGACCAGCACGGGCGCGGTTGACTCAACCTATTCGTATCCGGCGACCGCCGGCACCGTGCTCGCCGCCTACCCCGACGGCCGCGTCATCGTCTCCAACCCGCCCTACCGCCTCCAGGCCGACGGCAGCCCGCTGCCGCTCACCCTTCCAGTCGGCTACAACACCACGCAGGCCCTCACCGGCGCGCTGGTCCAGCCCGACGGCAAGGTGCTCATTGCGCAGGGACGCCAGGTGATGCGGCTGATGGCCGACGACTCGGTGGACCCCACGTTCGCCTACTCGAGCACGCTCAGCAGCCAGCACGTCGTGACGGCATTCAAGCTCGACGCGAGCAACCGGATTTACGTCACCGCCACCGAGCGCGATCCGGTTCCCTACAATTTCCCGTCATCCTGGACGGTGATGTACCGGCTGTCGGCGGGCGGCGCGCAGGACCTCGGCTTTGCGCGCCAGGAGCCGCCGCTTCGCCGCGGCGGGCTCGCCCTGTTCCCGTTCCCGGACGGACGGCTGTTGCGCTTCGCGAGCTACGAGACCATCGCATACTGGTCCATGCTGCGGGACGACGGCACCGATGATCCGGGTTGGAGCAGCGGCAGCAGTTTCATCGTGTACGGCTGCGTGGTCGACCCCGCCCACAACCGCATCTTCTACCTCGACTCGGGCTATGCCCTCCGCCGCGCCCTGATCACCTCGACCGGGCTCACGGCGGTCGACCCGACCTTCTATGCCGGCAACGGATCCGCCAGCAGCCTCACGCTCTCCAGCACCGGGGCGCTCTACGTGTCTGGCTATTTCACCCAGTGGGATGGCTTCGCGACCGCCGGCATCGTCCGCCTGCGTCCCGATGACGTCGTGAATTTCTTTCCACCGGTGGTGAGCATCGGTCCCGGCGACGTCACGCCGGCCCGCGGCTCGACCGTCACGTTCACGGGTTTTGTGTCCGGCACCGGTCCGTTCACCTACCAGTGGCTCGCCCTCGACGGCCAGCCCCTGCCCGCGGACACCACCTCGCCGACCCTGACGATCACGAATTTTTCGCTCGCGCACCTCGGGCGCTACCAATTGCGGGTCACCGCGCCCGGCGGCACGGCGCTCAGCAATGTCACCCGCGCGCTGCTCAGCTCGAGCGACCTGCCCTACCTCGCCAACCTTTCGGGCCGGGTGCAGGTCGGCCAGGGCGAGAATCTGGCCATTGCCGGCATCGCGGTGAACATCCGGTCTGGCGCCCTCGGACTGCCCCTGCTGATCCGCGGGGCGGGCCCGGCGCTGCAGCCGTACGGAGTCACCCATTTCCTGTCCAACCCGCTGCTCGATGTCTTCAACTCAGCCAACACCCTGATCGCGAACAACGACACGTGGGGCGGAGCCGCGGTCCTGGTGGACGCGTTCAACACCTGCGGCGCCTTCCCGTTCCGCAACGACAGCAACGACGCCGCGCTCCTGCCGGCGTACGGCACGGGCACCTACACCATCCACCTCCGCGACCAGGCCGATGCCTCGGGAGTCGGCCTGCTTGAGGTTTACCGGGTGCCCAGCGGTTACGTGCCGGGAGAATTGACCAACCTCTCGCTGCGCGCCCGGACCGGACCGGGCGAGCAGGTGGCCATCGCCGGCTTCGTGCTGGTCGACCCGCAGAATTTCGACCGCCCCACCCGCATCCTCATCCGCGCGGTCGGGCCGACGCTCGGCAGCTATGGCATCACGCAGCCGCTCATCGACCCGGTGCTCACGATCTACGATGGCGACGGCAAGGTCGTTGCGCAGAATGACAACTGGTCCGACGCGCCCAACCTGGCTGCGCTGACCAGCGCGGCCCAGGCGGTGGGGGCCTTTGCCCTCCCAACCAACAGCCAGGACTCCGCCCTGCTCGCCGACCTGCCCCCCGGCCGCTACACGGCCCAGGTCACCAGCACCAACAACGCCAGCGGCGTCACGCTGATTGAGGTGTACCTGGTGAGGTAGGGAGATTTCAGATTTGCGATTTACGAGTTACGATTGGGGGCCCGAGCAAGCTTCTGGCCGGGCCGGAATGCACGAGAGGATCGGGAGCCACATTCGAAATCGTCATTCGTAAATCGTAGATCGTAAATCCACCGCCTGTCCGCCAACCTGACGGCATGCGGTTACTGATCACCAATGACGACGGCATCGGCAGCCTGTTCCTGCACGAGCTGATCCACGCCCTGCGCGCCGCCGGTCATCAGCTGTACGTCGTCGCCCCGAAACACGAACAGAGCTGGGTGGGCGCGGCCAAGTCGCGCAACCGCGCCGTCCATGCCGCCCGCGCCGACCGCGGGCTCGGCTGCCCGACGTGGATCGTCGACGGCACCCCAAGCGACGCCGTGAACATCGCGCTCGACCACCTGCTGCCGCCCGACGCCTGCCCCGAGGCCGTCATTTCCGGCATCAACGTCGGCCTGAACGCGAGCCTCGGCTTCATCATCGCCAGCGGCACCATCGCGGGCGCCTGGGAGGGCGCGTTGCACGGGCTGCCGGCCATCGCGTTTTCGCAGGACCTCACCGAGGAGGCCTACAATCGGCTCAAGGACCAGGCCGACCGGCCCGACGACCACCTGCTCGGCTCGCTGGCCCAGTCCGCCGCCCGGGCCGCGCAGCTGACGCCCGCGCTCGTCGCCGCGACCCGGCCGCGCAGCTTCACGGTGCACAACGTGAACTTCCCGTTCCCCCACCGCCCGGGTGCCGTCGTGCAGCGAACGGTGCCCGCCCAGGTGATCGTGCCGAAGCTGTTCAGTCCGGCGGCCGACGATGGCACCCACCGGCTCATCTTCCGCCTCGGCGACGACCTGTCGCCTGCGACGCCACTCACCGACCGCGCCGCCCTGGCCGCCGGACAGATTAGCCACACAGTCCTCGATTATGCCCGGCTGGGGCAGCCCTAGGGAGGACTTGCGGGCTGGCGATAACACCGTCGTGGCCGGGCGGCCACGCTCCACCCGTTATCATCCTGAGCGCAGCGAAGGACGAACGGAATTGGGAGCTGGAGCGGTTCGCAGGGACTGGCGTGACAGCCAATTGGATTGGAGATTTCCCCGAGCAACTCCCGCAGATGGTTCGGGCAGCGGAATAATGGTTCCGTCCAGGCGTTTGGGAGTCATGATTGACCGCTCATGAATCTCATCATGTTCGACATGGACGGCACGCTCACCGACACGTTCTCGCTCGACGAGAACTGCTATGTCCTCGCCATCGAGCAGGCGCTCGGGCTGGAGGCGGTGGTGACCGACTGGGAGTCCTACCCCCACGCCAGCTCGTCCTACTGCCTCGAGGCCATCGTCCGGCAGGCCCGGGGCCACCCGCCCACGGCTGAGGAGTCGCGCGCCGTGCAGCGGCGCATGATCCAGCTGATGGAGGAGCTCTACACCGCCAAGGGCCGCGCGACCCGCGAGATTCCCGGCGCCGCGGCCTGCGTGCAGGCGCTGCTGGTGGCGGGACACGCGGTCGCGATCGCCTCGGGTGACTGGGAGTCGACGGCGCAGCACAAGCTGACCACCGCGCGCATTCCGTTCGAGAAACTGCCGGCGGCATTCTGCGACGCCTCGCACGTCCGCACCGAGATCATGCGCGCCGCGCTGGCGCGGGCGTCAGCCCACTACGGGCAATCCAGCTTCGAGCGCGTGACCTACATCGGTGACGGCGCGTGGGACGTCCGCGCCTGCCGCGAACTGGGCTGGCCGCTGGTCGGTGTCGGCCGCGACGGCCACGGCAACCGCCTGCGCCGCCTCGGCGTCACGCAGGTCGTGCCCGACTACACCCGCTACGACGAGTTCCTCACCGCCCTCGCCCTCGCAAGCGTGCCCACCGCGGGACAGTGAGATTGCACAGGAGGAAACGGAGAGAACGGAGGGTTGGGAATCCACTCATCTACGCTAATCCGGTCCGGAACAATTAGCGCGAATTAGCGTGAATTAGTGGTTTCTCCTCCTCCGTTCTCTCCGTTGTCTCCTGTGCGATCTTGCCCTGCAGGTTCGCTTTGCGTCCGGCGGGGATTGTGTTTCTGTCCGTCCTTCCATGATTGAAGTCCGCCACCTCACCCGCGTTTTCCGCACCTACAAGAAGCAGCCCGGCTTCTGGGGTGGCGTGAAGGGTCTCTTCCGGCGGGAGTTCGAGGAGACGGCCGCGGCGAACGACATCTCCTTCGACATCGCCGAGGGCGAGTTCGTCGGATTCCTCGGGCCGAACGGCGCCGGCAAGACCACCACGCTGAAGATGCTCTCCGGGCTGATCTTCCCGACCAGCGGCTCGGCCCGCGTGGCCGGCTTCGACCCGACCCGCCGCGAGAACGCCTACCGCCGGATTTTCGCGCTCGTGCTCGGCCAGAAGAATCAGCTCTGGTGGGATCTCCCGGCGATGGAGTCCTTCCATCTGCTGCGCGCCATCTACGGGCTGCCGGCGGAGGAGTTCCAACGGACGCTCGACGAGCTGCTCGACCTGCTCGAGGTGCGGGGAAAACTGAACGTGATGGTCCGCGAGCTTTCGCTCGGAGAGCGCATGAAGATGGAGCTCATCGCCGCGCTGCTCCATCGGCCGAGGGTCCTCTTCCTCGACGAGCCAACCATCGGCCTCGACGTGGTCTCCCAGAAGGCTGTCCGCCAGTTTCTCCGCGACTACAACCGCCGGCACCGCGTGACGATCCTCCTCACGAGCCACTACATGGCCGACATCAAGGAACTGTGCGACCGGGTGATCGTGATCCACAAGGGCATCAAGATCTACGACGGAGCCCTCGACCGGCTCGAGCACGCCGGCGGCGCCAAGAAGAAGATCATCAGCTTCCTCCCGGCCCTGAGCAGCGTCGAAGGGCCTGCCACCAACCGCACCGCCGCCTTCCCCGACTCCTGGCAGTCGCGACATGGCTCCACCGCGCGCTCCGACGACGGCAAGTTCACGCTCGCCGTGCCGGCCGACAAGGTCGTCGAGGTGTCGCAGGAGATCCTCAGCACCGGCCCGGTGGCCGACATCACGATCGAGGATGTGCCGCTCGAGGACGTGATCGCCGAGCTCTTTCAGTCCCGGGCCTGATTCGAACCTCAGACGCGTGGACGCGTGTGACTCTTCCCACTATTGACCCATGAGCCAGGCCAGAAAGATTCGGCGCATGACAGTCACTCCGGCATTGCCTGCACCCAGATCGCTTTCGCCCAAACCCTGCGCCAAGGCTCCTTCCTCTTCGGACAACGGAGTCAATACCCAGGAGGACATCGCTGATCGCAAGGCGGTCGCGGAGGCCCGCAAGGATCGGCGTCCCGCCGCTCCCTGGGCCATCGTCAAGCAGCGTCACGGGCTGGCTTGAACGAGTACTCAATCAGCCTGCACGCCAAGGCGCAGGACTGGTTCGACGATTGTCGGGATCAAAGGCTAAAGCGACGGGTCGCCGCTGCCATTGATGGCCTGGCTCTTGGTCCACGACCAGCGGGATGCCGCAAGCTTTCTGGCCAACCGACGATTTGGCGCCTGCGCGTCGGCGAGCATCGGATCCTCTACGAGGTTCAAGACCACATGCTCAATATCCTGGTGATCCGCATCGCCCATCGCAGCCAAGTGTACCGCTGACTCGCTCCTACGGCAGCTCCGGCCAGCTCGGGGCCCGGCCGGTCAGCTCGGTGATCAGCCTTCGGGTGCCGGCGACGGCGCGCAAGATGGCGGCGCGAAGGGACTCGGCGTTGAGGTCGGTTTCGAAGCGCACCATCGCCAGTTCCTCGGGCGTGAGCAACTGCTCGACGCGGCGGCCATCGGGATACGACACCTGGCCGCGGCGATAGCGCAGCTCATGGAGGATGCGGAGATTCGCCTCGACCATCGACCGGTGCAGCCACCGCTGGGCCGCGACAAACTCCCCGCGTGACAGCTTGGCCAGCATCGCGGCCCCGTCGACATACGAGCCCTCCGCCAGGGCGATCGCGTCCTCGTCCGTCAGGTGCGCCAGCGGCACCTCCTTCACGGCCCGCGTGTAGAACTCCTGCCATTTTGGTCCGCCCTTGAGCACGACCTGGCCGAAGCTCATCACCAGCGCGAATTCGCCGAGCCCGCGCGCGATGCCCGGCACGTGCCGGTGCAAGCCGAGGTTGAACGCGGCCCGCCCGAGCCAGAGGCGCCGGTACGGCACGATCACGAAGTCCGCCTCGCCGCCCGAGAAGAGCGCGGTCACCTTGCGCACCCCGCCAAACACCGGCCGCACCGCATAGGCGTGCAGCGCCTGGCCCCGCAGGCGCGCGGTCCAGGCGCTCGACCGGTACAGGTCGGGCCGCGTGGTCACGAGCTGCAGGTCCACGTCGGACCACGGGTCCGCCGGCTGCCCCTCGCCCGAGAGCGCCCGCGCATGCGAGCCGAACACCGCCGCCACGCGGACGTCCGCCTGGTCCCGCATCCACTCGCGGAGGGAGTCCAGCAGCGTCACCATTTGCGCAGCGACAGCAGGATCTCGGTACCCTCCATCCCGGGGCCGGCGTGAATCTCGCCGTGGTGCAGGCGCAGGATCTCCTTCGCGAGGAACACGCCCAGCCGGCCCTGGTTCGGCACCGCGCCCTCCATCGGCTCGGGAATGATGCCCTCGAGCTCCAGCTGGCGGCCCTTGATCGAGAACAGCGCGGTGAGGTCGTCGCCCTCGCCGGTCGAGCGGACCTGCAGCGACAGCTCGCGGGCCCCCAGCTCGCCGCGGTTTTCCGTGATCGTCGCGATCAGCGAGCGCAGGGCGAAGTCCAGCAGGCGCCGGCTCACCTCCAGCACCACCGGGTCGGGGCCGACCTCGACCCGGAGGCCGAGCGCGTAGCCGATCGACTGGGCGAGCTCGCGCATGTCGATCGGCATGACCTCGGCCTCCTGCAGCGCGTGCATCATGGCGACGTGCTTGTTGAGCGCCTCGAGCTTCGCGATGTCGCCCTTCACCGTCTCCAGCAGGGGCGCCGTCAGCGGCTGCTCGGGCGTGCTGTGGCGGAAAGTCGCGAGCGAGACGAGCGCGTTGCCCAGCTCGTGGTTGAGCGTGAGCGCGAGCTCGCGGAGCAGGTGGTGCCGGCTGGCGCGGTCGCGCGCCGCGGCGTCGTGCACCTCGCTGCTCGCCTCCTCCCAGAAGGCCCAGATGCCGCCGGTCTCGGCGACCACGCCCGCGCTCGCGCGGAACGGCTGGGCCTCGGTCGGCGCCGCGCGGCAGACCTCGCGGGTGCGCCGGGCCTGGCCGATGAGGTCGCGCACGACCAGCGGCACGGTGCGGGGCGCCGCCTCGTCCGCGCCGAGCACGAGCGTGCTCGGGAGGTACTTGCTGCCCAGGCGGGCCTGCTCGGCGAGCTGGCTCAGGCGCGCGAGCTGCGCGGAACGCGCGAGGAAATGCCGCAGGAGCCGCGCAAAGAACACCGCCCGGGCGCGGTCGGCCTCGTCGTAGTGCTCGCCGTCGTCGCGGACACCGAGGGCGATCAGGCCCAGCAGGCGGCCGTTGTCGTGGATCGGCACCAGCAGGCGCGCGCCCCAGAGCGCGAGGCGGTTCCGCACGGCGAGCTCGGCGACCGGGTCGGCCGGACCCTCCCAGCTTGCCCCGTCAATCACCGCCGGCCGGGTCTCCAGCAGGGCCACCAGCGGGTCGTCGGCCGGGAAGAACGACGTGCCGCGGTCCGCCCGGAAGCCGTCGGGTTCGCGGAGGAAGAACACCGCGTGCGAGGCCCGCAGGAGGTGTCGCGACGCCCGGCGGAATTCCGCGATCAGGCGGTCCCGCGTGTCGAGGTTCTCCACGGCGCCCTCCAGGAAGTCCCACAGCTCGGCCGCGTCGGCCGCCGCCACCGCGCGCGACAGCGGGCGGATGGGCTCCTGGCGCCGGGTCTTCTCCGTCAGGAGCTCGACCATCGACTGCTTCTCCGCGACCTCCTCGACCAGCGGCAGCAGCTCGCGCAGGCGGGCCGTGCTCTCCTCGTACGACAGGTAAAGGCGCGCCCGGCCGGCCAGCCGCGCCTGCTCGAACGGCAGGCTCCGCGGCTCGCCGACGTAGATCGTCGGGCAGCGCACCAGCGCGGTCGGCACCATCGCCTCGGCCGCCGCGTCCAGCACCACCACCGCGGCGAAGCCCGGCGCCGTCCCCGCCGAGAACGTCTGCGGCGTCAGCCGCAGCGCCGACCGCCCCGCGGGCAGCTGGCGCTCCCACGCGTCGGCCAGCGCGGCGTCGGCTGTGGCAAGGATGACTAGGCTTGGCATGGGAAGACGATGCGGAAGGTCGCGCCGCGCCCCGGCTGGGACGGGTCAACCGAGATGGTGGCGTCGAGGCCTGCCAGAATGTCGCTGCAGATCGCAAGTCCAAGCCCAAACCCCGACGACTTAGTGGATTGGAAAGGCTGGAACAGGCGGGGCCGGATCTCGGGCGCGATGCCCGGGCCGCTGTCCTCCAGGCACACCTCCACGCCCTTGTCGACGTTGCGGGTCGAGACCTTCACCCACCGTTCGCCCGGATGGGTCTCGACGGCCTGGATGGCGTTGAAGCAGAGGTTGAGCAGCACCTGGCGGGCCGCCGCCGGGTCCGTGTGCACGCGATCCGGGATCGCCTGGAAGTCCGTGAGGAAGGGAATGTGCTTGTCCACCGCCTTGGCCGCGACGAGCTCCAGGCTCGAGCGCAGCACGGGGTGCAGCTCCACCATCTGCGCCGAGTACACGCGCGGCGACGCCAGGTCGAGCAGCTGCTCGGTCAGGCGGTCGATGCGGGTGACTTCGTCGCCGATCAGGCGGAAGAACTTCTCGCGGAAGGCCGGGTCCTGGTAGTGCTGCGGCAGCAGCTGGACGAAGGCCTTGATCGACACAAGGGGATTGCGGATCTCGTGGGCCAGGCTGGCGCCCAGCAGGCCGACGGTCGCCAGCTGCTCCGCCCGCTGCGCCTTCACCGAGAAGTGCGCGCGCTCGAGCGCGTTCTCGATGATCGACGCGAGCTCCATGAGCTGCGTCACCTGCGGATAGGTGAACGGCTGCCGCGACGCGGAGACGCCGACGCCGACGATCACGGTGAGCGTCGGCCCCTCGCCAATCACCACCACGCCGAGATTGTGGTCCGCGAGGAACTTCGCGAGCTCGACCCGCTCCGGGGTCCGCTTCTCGCGCGCGAGGCGTTCCGGGGTCGCCCAGCGGATCTGGCGCAGGGTCCGAATGATCGAGCAGCCCTCGGGCAACTCGATGCCGCCGCCCTTCAGCGGGCCGGTGCCGCCCGAGATCATGACCGCGGTGTCGGTGTGGCCCCAGCCCTTCAGCACCGTCAGGTAGGAGCTCTCGAGGCTGTCGACGCGCACCTCGCGCCGGGCGACCGCGTACGCCGCCTGGCGCACGGCGGAATCCTGCGGGTAGAACTGGAAGATCCGGTTGAGCCAGCCGTTGAGCAGCGCGGCGAACCAGAGCGCCAGCGCCGTGGTCCCGACGAAGGCAAACGGCTCCGGCAGGATCGTCTGGAACACCAGGTCCGCCACGTAGGCGAGCGCCGCGACCAGCGCGACCAGCGTCACCTTCTGGAGACCCACCTTGAGGATCTGCCGCGCGTCGAAGATCCGGTGGGTCGTGATCGCGATCACCAGTCCCGTGTAGAACGCCAGGATCACGAGCGGCTGCACCAGCTTCACCAGCAGCGGCAGGCCCAGCACGGCGCGGAGCACCATCAGCAGCAGCACGGCGGCGACCGTGGAGCTGCCGCCGAGGAGCACGATCTGGAGCTCGAGCCGGCCGACGCCGCGGATGCGGCGCATCTGGAAGACGGCCTCGCGGCTGAGCGCGGCGTACAGTCCGACGATGCCGACGGTGTAGGCGTAGTAGCCCCAGCCGTAGACCTGCTTCTCGGCGGCCTGGTGGGTCACGCGGCCGGGAATGAACCAGTCCGTGAAGGTGAGGACCGCGAGAAGGGTGCCAGCCAGCAGCCACCAGCGGCTGCGCCTCAGTACGTGCGCGGGCCGCTCGTCGCCGCTGACGATGCTCTCCTTCATCAGCCACAGGTGCAGCGGCAGGAACGCGCCGACGGCGGTGGTCACCCGCAGCCAGGTCAGGCCGTGGTTCGGGTCGTTGACCGCGAGGTGCAGGAACCAGAGCCAAGTCGCGACGTGCAGCGAGGCGCTGAAGAAAATCTGGTTGATCCGGCGCCCGGGGTTGGACCAGAGCGCGGCGGTGCCCACGAACACCGCGGCCAGCGCGGCGACGACGGTCGGGTTGAAGACTATCGACTGAGTACCAGGCATGCGTTGGTGCCGGAGAGGCCGTGCGCGTTCACGATCGTGGTCGAGTGCGGCACGGCCCGCGCCTGGGCGCTGAGATTGAGCGGGCAGCCCGGGTCCGGGTACTGCCAGTTGACCGTCGGCGGCACGACGCCCCGCACCAGGCCGAGCGCGGCGCAGCCCGCCTGGATCGCGCCACCGGCGCCGAGCGGGTTGCCGATCGCGCCCTTGAGGGACACCGCCGGGACCTGGCCCAGCGTCGGGCCGAACACGCGGCTGAGGGCCTTGGCCTCGGCCTGGTCGATGATCTTGTGCCCGGGGCCCCAGGCGTTGATGCAGTCAATCTGGTCCACGTGCAGGCCGGCGTTGGCCACCGCGAGCCGGACCGCGTCGTACAGGCCGGAGCCCGGCGCCTCCAGCGGGTCGGACGCGAACGCGTAGCCGCGCACGTAGGCGTAGCCCGCCCGCGGGCTCTCCTCGGGCTCGAGCAGCAGGACGCACGCCCCCTCCCCGATCACGCCCGTCGTGCGCCAGAGGTCGAACGGCCGCGACTGGCGCTCGGGATGCTCGGGATTCCCCGGCGCGAGGCCCGCCATCTTGAGCTCCAGCATCGGGTGGAAGAACAGCGGCGCCTCGGTCCCGCCCGCCAGCGCGAGGTCGATCTCGCCGCGGGCCACCATCTCGGCCGCATGGCCGATCGCGTCGGTGCCGGCGCAGCAGGCGCTCTGGAGCGACAGCGTGCGCGTCACGCCGCCGATGAGCTCGCCCAGCGTGCCGCTGATCGAGCTGACGGACGCGGAGAACACCGAGCTCGGGAGGCCATTGACCGGTCCCTTGCGGACGATGATCTCGACGCCCTTGTTGATCGAGCCGAAGTCCATCAGCGACGCGCCGATCATCACCAGCGGCGAGCGCCCGCGCAGCGCGGCCAGGCTCAGGCCGGCGTCCTCCAGCGCCAGGGTGGCGGCGGCCACGGCAAACTGCGTGTGGCGCGGCATGCGCTTGGCGTTCACGCCGGGCACGAGGTGCTCGAGCTTGAAGCCCTTCACCTCCGCCGCCACGAACGAGCCGGCCTCGTCGGGAAACTTGCGCACCGCGGTCACGCGGCTCACGGGCTCCAGGATGCCGGACCAGAAACCCTCCTTGCCGATGCCGGCGGGAGTCACGAATCCGAGGCCCGTGATCTTGACGCGACGGCGTTTCATGGCGCGGTCAGTCGGCCGCGGGGAAGACCATGCGCAGGATCGAGCCTTTGCCCGGGGTGGACTCGAGCGCCAGGGTCGCCCCGTGCGCGCCGAGCAGGTGACGGCAGATGCTCAGGCCGAGGCCCGTGCCGTTTTTCTTGCTGCTGAAACCGCCCTTGAGCGCCTTGCGGACCGCCTCGGCGTCCATGCCGGCGCCATTGTCCGCGATGGTCAGCTCGATCTTGTCCCCGGCGCGCGCGACGTCGACATTGATGCGGTCCGCCCCGGCCTCGAGGGAGTTCTTGAAGACGTTCTGGAAGATCCGCATCAGCTCGAACTTCGAGCCCCGGATCATCGCCCGCGGCAGGCCGCCGAACTTGATCGCGACCGAGCTGAAGAACACGACCTGCTGCACGTCGCGCGCGATCTCGACGATGTCCACCGGCGTGAACACCTCGGTCTGCTTCGACGTGAGCCGCCAGTTCTCGGAGAGATGGTGACAGTACTCGGCGGCGCGCTCGACCACGCTGGCGTAGTCCAGCAGCCGGCGGCCGCGCTCGGGGTCGGTGGCGCTCACGATCCGCGCCTCCTCGACGAGCAGCGTGGCGTAGCCGATGACGACGGTGAGGGGGTTGTTGAGGTCGTGGACCAGCTCGACGGATGCGCGGCCCTGCCAGATCTGCGGCTCCTTCTGCTCGATCTCGCGCTTCAGCGCCGCGTTCATCTCGTGCGCCTCGGCGTTCATCTTCGCCTGGTGGCGGCGCACGCGGGTCGCCTCGGTCTGCTTTCGCGCCGCCTCGATCAGCTCGACGATGTCCGGCGGCTTGCGCAGGTACTGGTTCGCGCCCGCCACCATGGCCTGCTGGGCCGTGTTGAGCGTGCCATAGCCGGTGAGCATGATCACCGAAACGTGGGGATCGATCTTGCGCAGCTCCTCCAGCGCCCGGATGCCGTCCATTTCCGGCATGCGGATATCGAGCACGACCAGGTGATACGGCCTCTCCTTCAGCTTCGCCAGCGCCTCGGCCGCGCGCTCGGCCGTATCGACGGAAAATTCGGACGAAAGCGTGAACGCGATGGACTCGCGGGGACCATACTCGTCATCCACCACCAAGACCAAGGGTTTTTCCCCCAACACGGGACCCGTCGGCGATGAGCTTGTCAGCATGCCGCAGGGGCCGGCGCGGAGTCTCGCCGAATGCCGGGTAAATAACTCACAGAGAGCATGACACGTACTCTCAGAAGGGGTCACACCTGTCAAGAAACCCATGGCTCCCAACGGCATCCCAAGAACGTTCCTTTTCGGGGGCCATCTCCCGACCCGTTTCGGGACATTGCCGGGCCACCCAATCGCTCCACAAAGCAACCCGGTTCAGGGTCGAGATTTCAGGCCCGATATCATCCCAAATTGCTTCGCCGATCAGAGCAGACCCTGCGTCGGCACTTTCATGCGGATCTTTCGGACAATCACTGGCGTTTGTTCGAACGGTCTGGCGTTTGACCTCTGGCATTTGGCGTTTCGCCTGATCACCGCCTGGAGTCCAGGATCTCAGCGGTGCCAACCTCTGGGATTGATTTAGCCGGTCGGCCCCGAAGAATTGCGGAGTGGATTTTCTCCTGATCGCCCTCGGGGCCGCGGCGGCCGGCATTGTCTCCTGGCTCTATTTTCGCGGACAGCAGGCCGCGCTGCGCGAGCGGCTCCGCCTGACGACCGAGGAAAACGCCCGATTGGGCGCCGAGTTGCAGGGCCTCCGTGCCGAGACCACCCGGCTGACCGGCACGAACGCCCAGCTCACCACCCAGCTGGCCGCCGAGAAAGAGGCGCAGGACCGGCTCGCAAACCAGTTCAAGGCGCTTTCCGCCGACGCGCTGAAGGCGAACTCGTCGTCCTTCCTCGAGCTCGCCCGCACGGCGTTCGCGCAGCTGCAGCAGCAGTCCACCGGCGACCTCGAAAAGCGGCAGCAGGCGATCGACGCGCTGGTCAAGCCGCTGAAAGAATCGCTGCAGCAGGTCGATGCCAAGGTCGCGGCCATCGAGAACGCCCGCAAGGAGGCCTACGGCGCGCTCTCCGAGCAGCTCAAGACCCTCGCCAGCGCCCAGAACACCCTCCAGACCGAGACCACCAAGCTCTCCCGCTCGCTCCGGTCCACCAGCACCGCGGGCCGCTGGGGTGAACTGCAGCTCCAGCGCGTCGTCGAACTCGCGGGCATGCTGGAGAACGTCGACTTCATCCAGCAGGAGGCGGCGGGCGACGGCCGGCCCGACATGATCATCCGCCTGCCGGGCGGCAAGACGATCGCCGTCGATGCCAAGGCCCCGATGCAGGCCTATCTCGAGGCGCTCGAAACGTCCGACGAAACGGTGCGGCGCGCCAAGTTCACCGAGCACGCGCGGGCCGTCCGCAACCACATCGACTCGCTCGGCGGCAAGTCGTACTGGAAAAATCTCCAACCGTCGCCCGAGTTCGTCGTGCTCTTCATCCCCGGCGAGTCATTCTACGCGGCCGCGCTCCGCTCCGAGCCCGACCTGTTCGAGCGCGGCACCAGCGTGGGCGTCATCCTCGCTTCCCCCGCCACGCTCATCGCGCTGCTCAAGGCCGCCGCCTACGGCTGGAAGCAGGAGGCGCTCTCCCGCAATGCCGACGACATCCGGAAACTCGGGCTCGAGCTGCACGAGCGCGTCGCCGCCGTCGGCAAGAATCTCGACGATCTCGGCCAGCGCCTCCGTCAGGCCGTCGAGGCCTACAACAGCACGATCTACCAGACGGAAAGCCAGGTCCTCGTGACCGGCCGCCGGCTCGAGAAGCTGGGCGCCGGCAGCGACCGGAAGATCGTGGAACCCCGCCTCGTCGACGACACGCCGCACGCGCTGACCGCCCCCGAGTTCAAGGAATGATGCAATTTACGATTTCCGATTTACGACCTACGATTTCTTGGCGTGCGTGGCGGACCAAGCGTCAACGGTTCGAGGACCGCGATCCGCAGACTCGCCCGGCCTACGACCAGATCGTAATTCGTAAATCGTAATTCGAAAATTCCCCATGCCTCTTTCGGGCACCTGGCAGATCGTGAAGGCCGAACTGGCCGGCGAGGAAATGCCGGCGTTCGTCGCGAGCCGGGTTGAAGTCGAGCTCGCCGACGGCACCTATGTGGTGCGATTCGCCGGGCAGGTGGCGGACCGCGGGACGTTTACCTTGGCCGCGGACGGCGGCGTCCAGGAGATCCGCCTGTACGGCGTGGAAGGCACGAATGCCGGGCGCACGATCCCGGCGATCTACCAGCAGGTCGGCGACCGCCTGCGCATCTGCTACGGCCTCGACGGCATCCGGCCCAGCACCTTCGCCACCGCCGCCGGACAGAATCTCTTCCTCGCAACTTACCGCCGCCGCGAAGAACCGTCATGAGGACGACGGGCTGACATCCGCGGACCTCGACGAAGGTCGACGCCAGCACCGAACGTCGGAGGTC
>JAFEGX010000073.1 GCA_018239675.1 Verrucomicrobiota bacterium | reverse complement strand
GGCGCGGTCTCTGGTGCTTGTCGTGGATCCGTCCACTCCGGCAGTCGTTGCACCACCGCCTCGGCCCAAGCTTGCGCGCTTACGCTTCCCGTTGCGGCGTTCCATGCATCGCCGTAGACGCGAATCTGGAAAGTGTCCGACCGCGTCGTGCAATACTCCGCGAGTCGGCTCATCAGATCACCCGGCAACAGCGTCTGGGAGCTGAATTCCGGCACCCGGCTGCGGTCATTCAGTTTCCTGCCGTCGGCCAGTTCTGCCCGTTCGATGGCCGCTTCAAGCACGCTTTGTCCTCCGAGGATCTCTCGGGGCCCGAGGAAATCCGCCATGCTGCGGAATGGACCCTCTCGCGCCGCCGCTCCACGGACCAACTCAGCGATGGAGGCTGCCAGCGCTCCGCTCTCGTCGTGAGTGAGGACGCGAATCCCTTGACGGAAAAGGTGTGTGTTCGCTTTCGAAGGCACATTGGGTGGCGCCGGCGGCACCGTGGTACTGGCCGCATAACCAGTATCGGTGCGGTAGGTTTCCGGAGCTGATTGGTCGAATCGTCCGAACACCGCTTCGTCGGCAAAGTCGATCGATTCGGCGTCATCAGAGCCGGTGCCGGTTCCCACTGCCGCCGCCACATACCGGAAAGGGTCACCGGGATCCCTTCGGGCGGTCCGCAGGAAGGCGTGCCACGCGTCGGCGCTGAACGAGTTTACATTGAATGCGCCCTCCTGCAGCAGCTGGCCCGCCAGCAGTCCATCGCGGGCGGCGGCAATCGCTGTCGCTACGGCGGGCAACGCGCGTCCACCGGCGGGCGCTGCCCAGACTTGTCCCGGATTGGGAAGCTCCGGGAGATGGTCCCGCGCTGCGGCCACGCTTTCCGTCGACAATCCCGTGACAAAATAGCGATCGAACAGATCGTTCCATCCGCCCGGGGCGCCCCAGGCATTGCCAACCGCGAAGGGCCTGACGCCCGACAGGGCGAGATGCTGCAGATCACCCACCGACCTCAGGGACTCGCGCGGCATCTCGAAAACGGGCACGTCTTCGTTGTACGACTGGCCCGTGGTGCTCGCCGCGCTGGCCGGCAGCGCGCGGTCGAGCAGCCGGTCGGGAAACGAGGCGGCCGCGTAGTTCGGATAGAGTTCGGGATGGGGCCCATTTGCGCCGGGCGCAAAGGCTGCGGGGCCCAGCACCGCCTCGCGGGGATCCCGGCCCGCCGTGGTTAGCCAAGCATCCGGATCATCCGGAGCATCGATGCTCTCCGCCAGATGGAACACCAGGGAAAATTGGTAGGTGCCGCTGGTCGCCGACGCAGCCGGCGTCACGAACGCACTGAAGGCCGGGCTGACAAAGGACCGGAGCAACTCCCGGCTGCCGTTGGGCGCCAGATGATACAGGCGAATCGTCAACTGCGTCGCCGCCCCGACGAGATGGGTGGTTGCGCTGGTGGGCCACAAGGATCCGGTCAGGCTGCGCTGCACGCCCTGACCGGAGGCCGTGGTCAGCGTGCGGCTGTAAAAGACGCTGTCAAAGCCGGCGGCTGGCGGTTCCTCGGTCTTCGCGAGATTCTCCCGGGCAGCCCACGCGTGCACCCGGCCGGGAAACCATGACTGACGATCAGGGCGCCCGTCGGCCACCCATGGCAACCGAATGCGCAGCGGAGTCCCCCACTGGTGATCGAGCGCGATCGGGCCAGACTGGGTGCCATTGGTGTCATTGATCGCCGTGAGCGCTGGCAGGCCTTCAATTTCCATGGAAAGGTCCTCGGGAACCATGGCGCTCGAATAGGGATTCCACAGGGTGACCAGCCAGCGCGCCCGGGACTCGAGCGGGCGCGTCGCGCCACTGCCGGCGGGATCCGTCCGCAGATTGAAGGCGAGCAGGAAATACGAGAGGACCGGCGCGACGGAGTGCACCATGCCGTGGTCTTCGATTGGAGCGACCATGCGGTATCGGCGTCTCAGGGGAACGGGTCCATAATCCGGGGCAATCCGCGGAGTCAGCGGATGCGCCGGATCTTCCATCGACGTCCCCGGTTCGGCCCAGGCCGAAAAAGCCCTGCCGAGCAGTCCCGGCTGGAGCGACAGATCACGCTTGAGACCGCCCCGAACCGGATCCGAAAGTACGGCGGCGTGGCGCGGCGTCCACTCCTGGCGCCGTGAGCGCAGGGTCGCCCCGTCGAGCGGGGTTTCGTTGGCGCCGTACCGCAACCATGCCAGTTGCTCGAGTTCCGTCACACGCGGAAGCAATTCCGCATTTTCCGCACGCCGCGGTTCAACCTGCACCCGGCCCAATTCGTCCAGCGGCGCGGCTCCCGCGGCCGTTGCGATGGAGGCCTTCACGCCTTCGTCGCCCATCCACCACGCATAACGGCCCAAAATAGGTTCACGGCCCGACGGCCCGCCGTATGGCAACGTGAGGGCCTGCAGCGGCGCCACCACGCCGTCGCCCGATCCGGGTGAGGTCTCGCTCATCAACTGGATCGTTGGCATGCCTGCCAGCGACTCGGCCGTCAGTGGCGACGGCCCGTCCCCGCTGACGAGCCACGCCAAAGGGGCCACTCCGTGATCAGCCGTGTCCCACACGCCGGTCCATCGTTCGGTGCCCGGCACTCCGAGCGCGCCACCCGCGTTCGCGGTGGCACGGGTGTCAGGACCGGCTTTCCGCTGCAACTGGGCCAAGGCCGCGCGCAGGGCCAGGCACGCATGCTGGCGCGCCCGGGCCGCCGCCTCGCGGTGTGCGTCGCTCTGACTCTGGCGACCGGCCAGCAGGGCGAGCGAGGTTGCCAGCATGGTCAGGAACGCGAGCACCAGCACCACGAGAAGCAGCGCGAAACCGCGCGTCGCAAAGCCTGGGTTTTTCCTGCCGTTCATGGTTCCTGCCAGCCGAGCCTGATTTGCCGGGTCACCACGACCGAGTCCACTTCGGCCGAGCGCCACCAGTCGCCGGGCAGGCGGTTCGACTCAATGGCCGCGATCTCGGTTGCGCCGCGGCCGGAGAGCACCCGCACCATCGCCTCGACGGCCAGGGGCCGTTGGTCGACCGCCCCGTCGCGCAGAACGAACTCCGTTGGTCCTTCCGAAGTCGGGAACACCACCTGGCGACCAGCGACAACGCGGAGCCCAAAGTCTACGACGTCGATTGCGAGGACCGTCCGCAGGGTGGCGCGCGTCGCGGAATTGCCTTGGGCGGCCGGATCCGCCCCCGACGCGGTGGAGGTTTCGGCAGCGAGATCAAACCCGCTGAGGAACGATGCGGACGGATCGGCCTCCTGGCGGCAAAGCATATAGCGGGGATCTGTTCCGACCCCAAACGACAGGCGTTCGATCCGGTACGAGGCCACCACGGGCAGTGGAGTTTCGGTGGCACGACCGAGTGACTGATTGCGCGTGGCCATGGTGAGGGTCAGTACGCCGGGACCATAGCGATCCTCCCCAACGTTCGCTCCGCCCAGCCGCACGGATGAGCCTTGCGGCGGCGAACCTAAACGAATGGCCAGCCAGACCCCACCCGGCTCACCGCGACCCGCGCACGCAAGATCTGATTCGAGCTGGTCGAGGATCCTCTGTCCTTTCCGTCCGGCTTCGACGCGCCCCACGGATCGCTCCCATGCTTCGACCGCCCTGCCTGCCGCAACCAACAGGCCCGTCACCAAACCTGCCGTCAACGCGGCCGCGAGCAGCATTTCGAGCAGGGTAAAGCCGTATGGTTTTCGCCGGTTCATACAGGCCGCCAGCGGTCATGGACGGATTGACGCGACCACTTCAACTGCGCCTCCCGGGTGTCCCGGTTCGAGATAGGGCCAACTCACGGTCGCCGCCACGACCAGGATTCCGTCTCCGGGATCTCCACTAACCGCCCCTTCGATTCGCCGAACCTCGAGCAGATACAGACGCTCGTTCGCGGGCAGGCCAAGAGTCGGATTGTCGCACTCGGCCTCGCAGACCACGTGCAAACCGTCGCGGGAGCCAACGCAGCGCAGGGTTGCCTGCTCTCCGGCACTCGGGATGAGCTGGCTCAATGCGCGCATTGCTTCCAGGCCCTGCCCGGCGCCGGTGCTTTCCCGCATCCGCGCCAATTCGCACTCGAGGGGTGCCACCAGCTGAATGGCTTGCGCCCGCATTTCTGCGGGCGCCCTCGCCGAGGCCAGCCGGCCGAGAGAACCAATGATCGCCGTGCCACCGGCGGCCAGCAGCGCCATCGCGGCCAAGACTTCGATGAGGCTCAAGCCCGACGCCGGTCCGATCCTTCTGCGTCGCCTCGGCTTCGGCGGCGCGCTCATGGCGTGCCTGAAAAAACCTTCCCCGTGAACGGTATCACGGCACCATACTCGCTCACCCACACTGCGCGCGTTCCCTGGACCGGTGCGAACCGCAGCCCCTGGGATGTCACCGTCGCGCCTCCGATCACCACCACCGGATCGGCCCCTCCTTGTTCCGGGCGCCCGGCAACAAAGGTCAGAGCCAGCCGGGCAAACTGCTTCCCCTCGCCTGCGGCGGCGCCGTCAAATGACGAACCTGCGATCTCCACCAGCGGCGTGCCCTCGTCGTGGCCGATCGGGGCTCCATCGTCCCAGTCACCCGGGACGATACTCGACGAGGGCACAAGAAAAGCACCGGCGGGCAGATGCTCTCCAGCACGCAGGCTCTTCCAGCGACCGGAATCGGCATCCGTCTCAGCCGCCAACCAAAGAGTCCGCAGGAACCCATCGGTGTCAGGGTCGATCGCCACCACTACAGTCACACGACCACGCGAGGCCTCCGACTCGACATGCATTTCGTCGAGGAGGCTTGCCACCAGACTCTGGCCGACTCGCAGACTCGTAGCCGAATCCCGGCTCCGCGCGAGCAGGCTGATCGAACCGCTCAGGACCGCCATCAGACCGACCACCACCACCACTTCCACAAGCGTGTATCCCGCCGGCGCGGCCGTAATCATGCAGCCGAACGTCGCGTGCCGGGGAGTCGAATGACCAAGGTCCAGAGCAAGGTTATTGGCGCTGACGCCTAGGCAGAAGCTGCGGACAATCGGTTTTTCGAACTTCGTTATCATGGCCCTCGACGGCATGGTTCCGCTTCAGTCGTCGAACTCATTTCCAACTGAATACCAGGTCGGTGTCCGTCTGGCCCCGACCCGCCGAATAGAAGATCACGCCCGCCCTGAGGCCCCCCGCCAGATCGAGGTCCGTCGACGAGGGCTGGAGCGTTTGCTGGCTTTCGCGGCCGAGCACCCCGGGCAGCGGCCCGTCGGCAGTTGAAATCCTCCCGTCGCCATCGCGATCCACCAGCACGGCAATATCTTCGTTGCCGAAGGCATCCACCAGGGCCGTATGCGCGCCATTCAGCTCTCTCTCGTCGATCGTATAAAACCGGGTCCGGTGCAGGTTGCCCGCCAGTTGTGAAGCGTCGCTCAACTCGCCGCCGTTGAGCGCACGTCCCGTCAGGGCCGCGGCAAACCGCTCGGGATCCAGACGCCCCGAACCGTCGTCAACCACCGGATAAGCGCCGTAGGCCTGACGGTATCCCTCCATCGCCGCCACCCATCCGGCAAAGCGGACCTTGGTTTCAGATCGCTTTGCCGCCACGTGGGCACTGGCGATGCTCGGCACGAGGATCGCCGCGAGGACACCAAGGATCGCGACGACCGTCAGCAGTTCAATCAGCGTGAAACCATCCGCGGTGGCTTCCGCGACTCGACGGCTTGGAGTTGTTGAAAAAGACACGCGCCCGAGTCAGCTCGGGCGCGTCTCCAACTCAATCACAAAACGCCGCAAGCTGCTTGCAAGGAACATTTTATAATCCCTTGCAAGTGCAGCCTGTGCGAGGTCACTCCTCCTGCTGGAGGCTCGCGACGACGCTGAAGTCCTCGAGCGTGGTGGTATCGCCCTTCACAACGCCGCCGGCGGCGATTTCCTTGAGGATGCGGCGCATGATCTTTCCGCTCCGGGTCTTCGGCAGACCCGCGGCGAAGCGGATATGATCGGGTTTCGCGAGGGAACCGATCTCCTTGCCGACGTGATTCCGCAGCGCCTCCTTGAGGTCGTCGCTGGGATTGTGGCCGGTCTTGAGCGTGACGAACACCACGAGCGCCTGGCCCTTGAGTTCGTCCGGTCGGCCGACCGCCGCGGCTTCCGCCACTGCCGGGTGCGAGACCAGGGCGCTCTCGATCTCGGCGGTGCCGATGCGGTGGCCCGAGATGTTGAGCACGTCGTCAATGCGGCCAACGATCCAGAAATAGCCGTCCTTGTCCTGGCGCGCGCCGTCACCGGTAAAGTAAATGCCGGGATACTCGCTCCAGTAGGCCTTTTTGTACCGCTCGTCGTCGCCCCACAAGGTGCGGAGCATCGAGGGCCACGGTTGCGTGAGAACCAGCTTGCCGCCGGTATTGCGCGGAACCTCCTTGCCCTTCTCGTCGACGACCTTGGCGACGACGCCGAAGAACGGCCACGTGCCGGAGCCTGGCTTGAGCGGGGTGATGCCGGGCAGCGGCGCAATCATGATGGCGCCCGTCTCGGTCTGCCACCACGTGTCCACGATCGGGCAACGCTTCTTGCCGATCATGTTGTGATACCACATCCAGGCCTCGGGGTTGATCGGTTCGCCGACCGAGCCCAGCAGGCGGAGCGAGGTGAGGTGATGGCGGAGGACGTAATTGTCGCCCCAGCGCATGAACGCGCGGATCGCAGTCGGCGCCGTGTAGAGGATCGTGATGCCGTGCCGGTCGATCATGTGCCAGTAACGGTCCGGCTCCGGGTGGTTCGGCGCGCCCTCGTAGATGAAGATCGTGGCGCCGTTCGAGAGCAGGCCGTACACGACGTAGCTGTGGCCAGTGATCCAGCCGATGTCGGCCGAGCAGAAGTACCGGTCGTTTTCCTTGAGATCGAAGATATACTTGGCGCTCAGCTTGGTGCCGAGCAGGTAGCCGGCGCTCGTGTGCAGCACACCCTTCGGTTTTCCGGTCGAGCCCGATGTGTAGAGGATGAAGAGCGGGTGCTCGGAATCGAACGCCTTCGCCTTGTGCGTGTTCGGCGCGCCTTCCCAAGCATCACGCCACCACATGTCGCGGCCCTCGACCATCGTGACCGGATTGCCGCAGCGCTTGACGACGATGACGGACTGAACGGTCGGCGTCCCCTCGATCGCCTTGTCGACGTTAGCCTTGAGCTCGATGATCTTGCCGCGGCGCCAGCCGCCGTCAGCCGTGATGACGAGCTTGGCCTTGCAGTCATTGACCCGGTCCTTGATGGCTTCGGAGCTGAACCCGCCGAAGATGACCGTGTGAATGGCGCCGACCCGCGCGCACGCGAGCATGGCGATCACCGCCTCCGGGATCATCGGCAGGTAAATCGCGACCCGGTCGCCCGCCCCCACGCCGATGTTCTCGAAAATGTGCGCCAGGCGGCAGACGTGGAAATGAAGTTGCTTATAGGTGATCGTGCGAACGTCGCCCGGTTCGCCTTCGAAAATGAGCGCCGCCTTGTTCTCGCGATAAGTGCCTAGGTGGCGGTCGAGGCAGTTTTCCGAAACATTTAACTTGCCTCCCGTGAACCACTTGGCGTGTGGCATATTCCACTCGAGCACCTTCTTGAACGGCTTGCGCCAGACGATGTGCTCGTTGGCCTGACGGCCCCAGAATTTCTCTGGGGAGTTGACAGACTCGGCATAGAGCTTCTTATAGGCGGCTTCGCTCCCAAGATTTGCTTGGGCTTTGAACTCGGCCGAGGGCCTGAACTTCCGGTGTTCCCGGGAAACTGAGGTAATCGTCTGGTCTGACACGTTAGTGGCGGATTTTAGGGTTTAAGATCGCAAGTCGCGTTTCTTATCCCGCCCTGAGTTTTAGGCGTCAAGCGCGGGGGCGAGACTGTCACACATTTTGTATGGAAAAGAAACACGCGTCCGCTCCGGCGGACACTCCCGCGCCCGCCCCGAGCGCGGCCCCTGCCAGCCCAGAAACTGCGGCGCCTGCCGCTGCCCCCGTGGAGACCATCAAGGTCGAGGGCGTCCTCGACATTGATTTGCAGCGCGGCGGCAATGGGCAACTCCTCGATATTTCGCGAGGCGGCAAGCGCCGCCCGACGGATCCCTTTGTCCCGAAGGAACTGATCCGCCGCTTCAAGCTCCGCACCGGCTCCATGATCGGCGGCACCGCATTTCCGCCCGATGGCCGCTTTCCGAACCCGAAGATGAGGTTCATCGAGACCGTCGACGGCGTCGCCCTCGAGGATCGCCGCGCACGCTTCGAGTTCACCACCCTCACGACCATCTCGCCGAACCAGCACCTGAAGATGGAGATGAAGGACGGCCGCATGACCACCCGCGCCGTCGACCTCTTCTGCCCGATCGGCAAGGGCACCCGCGGCCTGATCGTCGCGCCGCCCCGCACCGGCAAGACCACTCTGCTCCGCGACATGGCGCTCGGCGTGCTGGAGAACAATCCCGAGTGTCACGTCATGATCCTGCTCGTGGACGAGCGCCCCGAGGAGGTCACCGACTTCCGCCGTAGCGTCCCGGCCGAGATCTGGGCCTCGTCGAATGACGAGCAGATCGAGAACCACCTCCGCATTGCCGACCTCTGCATCGAGCGCGCCAAGCGCCTGGTCGAGGTCGGCCGCGACGTGGTGCTGTTCGTCGATTCGATCACGCGTCTTTCCCGTGCGCACAACACCGCCCGCAACTCGGGCCGCACCGGCTCCGGCGGCCTCGATGTGCGGGCCCTGGAAAAGCCCCGCCAGCTCTTCGCCACTGCGCGCAAGACCGAGGAGGCCGGCTCGCTGACCATCATCGCCTCGGTGCTGGTCGAGACCGGCAGCCGCATGGACGATGTGATCTTTCAGGAGTTCAAGGGCACCGGCAACATGGAGCTGGTCCTCGACCGCAAGTGCGCCGAGATGCGCCTCTGGCCGGCGATCAACGTCGCGGCCTCCGGCACCCGCAAGGAAGAACTCCTGATCGACGCCAAGACGCTTGAGGGCATCCACTTCTTCCGCCGCGCGCTGGTGCAGCAGAAGATCGAGGAGGCCACCGAGACGATGATCGCCCGCCTTTCCAAGACGAAGACCAACGCCGAGTTCCTGAAACTGATCGCCCGCTGATCCGCAATTCACTCTTGCCGGGCCCGCCCCGCGACCGGCAGTCTCACGATTCCTTTTTCGCTGCCGCCCAACACCTCGACCGCACCACCGCATGCATAGTTTCTCCGAGCAATGTCTCGACATGGCCCGCTCAATGCTGGCCCAGAATCTCGATTCAGTTCAGCCCGACGGCACGATTCTCCCCGCGAATGGCGAGCAATCCCGTCCTGACGAGCCTGGCCACGTCGCCTTTGCCCTCGGTGAATTCTATCGCGCCACCGGCGAGACCACCCTCAAGGGGGTCGACCTGATCGACCTCGCGGCCCGCAGCATCACCGCCCAGATGTTCACCGAGCCGGCAGCCGAGAACGGCCTGGCCTACGCCGCGCTCGGCCTGCTCGCGTTCGGCCCGTCCAAGGAGCGCAATCCGGTCTGGGAGCGTCTCGTCGAGGAGACCCGCGAGCGCATCGACAAGCAGCTGCTCCACCGCAGCGACTACGACAACCACTGGCAGGCGTTCAACATCGCCAAGGCCGTGGCCCGTTTCAGCTTCGGCCTGTCCAAGAAGGACGAGACCTCGCGGCTGATCGAACGGATGGTCGAGCGCATCAATGCGACGAGCTCGGCCGGTTTCTTCGACGACGCCACCCACGGCTTCGGCGGCAATTTCAATCTCTACGGCGTGATGAACTTCGTGTTCATCCGCTCGGCCCTCCAGCTCCACGCCAACAGCGGCGTGCGCGACCGGAAGCTCCCGACGCTCCGCACCTACGCGGAAAAGTACATCAAGATGATGCCCGACCTCGTGCGGGCCGACGGCCTTGGCTGGGCGTTCGGCCGCGCCGCGGGCGCCTACGGCCAGATGCACTGCATCAGCGTCATCCTCCAGGGTCTCCGCGATGGCTGGATTCCGGACGACCAGAAGGTCCGGTACTTCGACATTCTCCGCCGGCTGTTCATGTTCTTCTACGAGACCTACCTCGACCAGGAACAGGGCTTCCTCGACCTCCGCGACTCCGAGCGCACCGCCTACAATCCGCACACCACGCGCATGGCGAATTTCGACGCGGCGCGCTACCTTTGCCAGTGGTCGCGCCTCGCCAAGACGGTCCAGATTCCCCCGGGCGCGCCCAAGATCGAGCCGCCGCGCACCTCCGGCCGCTTTGTCATCTTTGACAAGAGCAACCGCAAGGAGCAGGGTCTGTTCCTCTACCGCGACGCCGAGAGCGGCCTGCACACCCAGATCCCGCTGATCAGCTCGGGCTCGACGCTCACCAGCGACTCCCTGCCCTTCCCGCACTGCCCGGGCGTGTTCGACTGGCCGAACAATGTCTACCTGCCGATCATGCTCCCCGAACTGACGTTCGGCGACCAGGTCACGATCCCGGCCTTCTACGGCAAGAACTGCGTCACGGGCCTCGGCCTCCGCAACAGTTTCTACTTCCGCTACGAGCAGCCCGAGCTCATCAACACCAAGGAGGAGTTTGTCCGCAACCTCGGCAGCGTGAAGGTGCAGTGGAGTTTCGCCGGCGCCAAGATCAGCTGCGAATTCGCCTACACGGTGAAGCAGCAGGTCACGCTGGACAAGTTCCGCTACGTCCTCGCCATCGCCGCGCCACACTCGAAATACCACGTTGCCGGCGCGCTCACGCTCGGGCCGCAGGGCCACCGCTGCACCGTCGCCAAGGACGATTTCCAGGGTACCTGGCAGGAGACCGAGGTCGTCAGTGCCGACGCCGCCTATCGCACGAACTACGGCAAGATCCACTACCTGCAGTACCTCGTGCGCGACCATCCCCTGATCATGCGTCCCGGCCACGTCTACCGCCTCGCGGTGAACTTCGACCCGGACGTCGCGCATGCCTGAGCCGCGCAGCGGCTCAAGCATGCTGTAGCGAGAAGCGCGTAGCGGGTAGCGAGCATCTGCCGCGCCGGGTGTTGGGCTTCGTCAGCACCCACAGCCTTACGGAGTTTTCCCCGCCTTCTTCGCTGGAATTCCTACTCGCTACCCGCTACCCACTACCCGCTACTCCCACCCATGCTTTCCCGTCGCATCATTCCCTGCCTGGACGTCAACGCCGGCCGCGTGGTCAAGGGCGTGAAGTTTCAGCAACTACGCGATGCGGGCGATCCGGTGCAGTGTGCGCGGGCCTACGATGCCCAGGGTGCCGATGAGCTCATTTTCCTCGATATCACCGCGTCTAGCGACGAACGGCGGATCATGCACGACGTGGTGGCGGCCACCGCGGAACAGTGCTTCATGCCGCTCACGGTCGGCGGCGGCGTCCGCTCCGCGCCCGACATCGAGGCGCTGCTCAAGGCCGGCGCCGACAAGGTCTCGCTCAACACCGCCGCCATTCGGCAGCCGCAGCTCATCGCCGATTCGTCCAACCGGTTCGGCAGCCAGTGCATTGTCGTCGCCATCGACGCGAAGCGCGAGCCGGACGGCCGCTCGTGGCGCGTCTACACCCACGGGGGACGCAATCCCACCGAGCTCGATGCCGTAACCTGGGCGCGCCGCGCCGTCGAGCTGGGCGCCGGGGAAATCCTGCTCACGAGCATGGATCGCGACGGCACCGGCACGGGTTACGACCTGGAGCTCACGCGCGCCGTGAGCGACGCCGTGTCGGTGCCCGTCATCGCCAGCGGCGGAGCCGGCACGCTCGACCACCTCGCCGAGGTCCTCGACCGAGGCCACGCCAGCGCCGTCCTCGCCGCGAGCATCTTCCACTTTGGCACGTTCACCATTCCTCAGGCCAAGGAGTTCCTCGGCCGCAAGGGAGTCCCGGTCAGGAACTGAAGCGCGACCAACCGTCTGCTCCGACGCGCTGGTTTGGCCTCTCAAGAAGCACAGGAAGCGGATGGGCTTAACCCGCACCCGCTGACCGCCGCATATAAGGCCGGTCCGGGGTCGCTGATTGCTGACGGTTGAATGCTGATCGCCTATCGCCACGTCCCGATGGAAACCGGCGTCCAACCGCAGCTTGTGTGACATTTCAGTGTCACGGCCTTATCCGCTCGTTTCGGTGATGAATAGGACTAGATTCACCTTGGCGTCATCGCTCTCTCACCTGTGACACGCGGAAAGAAAATCTCCAAGCTGCCGGCGGGCACGGCCCGGAACGGCTTCACCCCGCGCGCGGCCAACGACGCGCGGCGCGCCTATGCGAACCGCGAGCAGAGCTGGCTGGCCTTCAACCGCCGCGTTCTCGAACAGGCCCAGTCCGCGGCGAACCCGCTGCTGGAGCGGGTAAAGTTCCTCGCCATCGTCAGCTCCAACCTCGACGAGTTTTTCGAGATCCGCGTGGCCGGGCTCATGCAGCAGGTCGAGTCCTCCTCGGGCGAACTGAGCCTCGACGGCCTCACGCCGCGCGAGCAGCTCAAGCAGGTCCACCGGGCGGCCAACATCCTGGTCAACGAGCAGTACCGGTGTTGGCACGAGCAGCTCGTGCCGCTGCTGGCGCACGAGGGGCTCGTCTTCCGCACCGGCGCCCAGCTCGACCCCGGCGAGCGCGCCTGGATCGAGGACTATTTCCAGAAGCAGGTCCTCCCAGTCCTCACCCCGCTGGCCATCGACCAGTCCCATCCTTTTCCCCAGATCGGCAACAAGACGCTCAATGTCCTCGTCTCGCTCGACAATCCCGACACCCCTGAGCACGAGAAGATGATGGTGATCCTGCCGGTGCCGCGGATCCTGCCGCGCATCGTCCAGATCAGCCCCGCGCAGGAGGGACCGCAGCGGTTCATTTTTCTCAGCGAGATCGTCAAGCTCTGCGCCCTCTCGCTGTTTCCCGGCTACAAGATCAACGGCGCCCACGCCTTTCGGCTCACGCGCAACAGCGACCTCTACATCGACGAGGAGGAGTCCGAGAACCTCCTCAAGAAGATCGAGGAGGAGCTCCGCAATCTCCGGCGGGGCGCCGCCGTCCGGCTGGAGGTCGAGGCCGGCGTCGACGAGCCGATGTTCACCACGCTCTGCGGCTACCTCGGGCTGTCCCTCGAGTACGCGTTCCGGCTGCAGGGACCGCTGAATCTCCTCCGGCTGATGAGCCTCTACGAGATGATCGAGCGGCCGGACCTCAAGTACCCGCCGTTCACACCCGCCGAGTCGCCCCTGCTCCGGGGCGCGGGCAGCATCTTCGATGTCATGCGGGAGCGCGACCTCCTGCTCCACCATCCGTACGACTCGTTCAATCCCGTGGTCGACTTCGTCGAGCAGGCCGCCCGGGACCCCGAGGTGTTCGCGATCAAGCAGACGCTCTACCGCACCAGCGGCGACTCGCCGATCGTGCGCGCCCTGATGGACGCGTCGATGAACGGCAAGCAGGTCACCGCGCTGGTCGAGTTGAAGGCGCGCTTCGACGAGGCGAACAACATCCACTGGGCCCGCCAGCTCGAGGAGGCCGGCGTGCACGTGGTCTACGGCCTGGTTGGCCACAAGACCCACTGCAAGTGCAGCCTCGTGGTCCGGCGCGAGGGCGGCGGCCTGCGGCGCTATGTCCACCTGGGCACCGGCAATTACAACCCGAAGACCGCGCGGCTCTACACAGACATCAGTTTCTTCACCACGCGCGAGTATCTCACCGCCGAGGTCGCGCAGCTGTTCAACACGCTCACGGGCTTCGGTCGCTCGCCGGAATTCAAGCACCTGCTCGTCGCCCCGTTCAACCTCCACGTCCGGATCCAGGACCTGATCGTCAACGAGGCGGCCAATGCCGCCGCCGGCAAGCCCGCCCGGATCATCGCAAAGATGAACAAGCTCGTGGACCAGACCACGATCGACAACCTTTATGCCGCGTCAAAGGCCGGGGTGCAGACCGACCTGATCGTCCGCGCGACGTGCTGCCTCTTCGCCGGCGTGAAGGGGCTGAGCGAAAACATCCGCCTGCGGAACATCGTGGGCCGCTTCCTTGAGCACGCCCGCATCTTCTATTTCGAGAACGGGGGCCAGCCGCTCATCTTCTGCGGCAGCGCCGACTGGATGCCGCGCAATTTCTTCCGGCGCGTCGAGCTGCTGTTCCCGATCGAGGACCCGGAACTCCGCAAGCGGATCATCGACGAGATCCTTCCAACAGAGCTTCGGGACAACGAGGACGCCCAGGAACTCCGGCCCGACAGCACCTACGCGCCTCCGGCTCGTCCCGCCGGGGAGCCGTCATTTTCGGCCCAGCGGTATTTCATGGCGGCGGCGCGGCTCCGCGCGGTGCCCCAGGCCGAACCCGTGGTCTGAACACGAATGCGGTCCGGCCTTTTACGTCGTCGCGGGTGCGGGCGCCGGCTCCGGCGTCGCCGCGGCTGGCGCCTTCGGCCCGCCCACAAGGAGGTCAAGCTGGCCCTGGATGTTCACGAAGAACGCCTCGTCGAGGGTGCCGACCGGCACCTCGTACAGGAGGTGGCTCCGGGCGTGCTCATAGACCTGGCGCGCCCCGTCGGCCGTCAGGCCCCGCGGGCGCAGCACTTTTTTCCGCTCCAGCATGAGCGCAAGGAACTGCAGCATCGGGGTGTTCGCCGGATCCGGCTCCACCGCCGGGTCTGCCAGGGTCACGAAGAGGTTCTCGGCCGTCAGCTTCAGCGCGCGGCCCGGGTTCTCGACGCCATGGCGCGGCTTGAAGCTCACGGTCCAGCTGCAGAGCACCTGGCCGGGCTTCGCATGGTCCGCGTCGGCCGAGGCCAGCAGGTCCTGGCGCGTGATCTCGCCGCTCGGCTCGCGCACAAGATGGCAGATCACGCGGTCACCCTCGGCAAACACCTGGCCGGTGGCGTGGCAGACCTTCGAAAGCGGATGGAGCGTCAGTTCCATGCGCCCTTGTCTTTAGGGCCGGTCGGGCCGAATGCTAGCCCGAAAGTTCCGCGCGGAGGACACGCATGAAAGGCCGGCTCATCGCCATTGGCGACATCCACGGTTGCCACCGGGAATTCGAGGACTTGCTCCACAAGCTCGATCTCGGGAAGCACGATCGCGTCGTGCTCCTCGGCGATCTCGTCAACCGCGGTCCCGACAGCGCCAAGGTGATCGCCCTTGCCCGCCGGCACGTCTGGCGCGCGCTGCTCGGGAACCACGAACTGCGCCTGCTCAACTTCCGGAAGACCGGCGACCCGACCCACCTCAAGCGTTCCGACTACGAGACGCTCAAGCAGCTCAACAGCCGAGACTGGGCCTACATGAACGCGATGCCACTCACGTTCCACGATGCCGAGCACGGCGTGGTCCTCGTGCACGGCGGTTTCCTGCCGTCACAGTCCTGGCGCCGGCAGCCCGCCCGGATTGTCACCCGCATCCAGGTTGTTGGCAAGGATGGCACCCCCAAGAAACGCTCCGAGGAACCGGACGCCCCGCATTGGTCCGAACTGTGGAAGGGCCCGCCGTTCGTGGTCTATGGCCACACACCGCGGCCCGACGTCCAGCACCTGAAATGGTCGCTCGGCATCGACACCGCCTGCGTCCTCGGCGGGGCCCTCACCGCCTGCATCCTCCCCGAGCGGAAGATCGTCCAGGTTAAGGCCCGCGAGAAGTATTTCACCGCCTAGCGGAGGTCGCAGGCGGCAGTGACGAGGGACGAGGGACAATTGACGAGCGATTCGTGCGGTAGGTCGGTGGTAGATAAAATTACCGGTCTCGTCGCTCGTCCCTGATCCGTCGTCACTCCCAGAATCCCCTTGTCACCCACGCCCCGCCGCCTGAAACCAAGCGCATGCCGGAAGCCGCTTCGAATTGCTCCACGGTCCGCGATCTCAAGGCGCACGACGGCGCCAACGGGCAGTTGTTCACCAGCGTGCTCGTCGTCCGGAAGCTCGCCACCAAGACCGCTTCGAATGGGAATCCGTACTTCAGCGCCGAGCTCGGTGATCGCACCGGATCGTTCAGTTGCACGATCTTCGGCGACAGTCCGGTCTTCGAGGTGTTCAAGGCCGCCGGCGAGGGCGCCGTGGTGCGGGTGGAGGGCAAGGTCGAGTACTACCAGAACCGCCTTTCTCCCCGCCTGAGCAAGGCGAGCGTTCTGACCGACGCGGAACTCGCCGCGCCCGGGCTCCTGGACAATCTCGTGGAGCTCGCACCGGAAAACGCCGAGGCGTTGTGGACCGAGTTCAACGGCTTCATCGACGCGCTGGGCCAAGCCGAACTCAAGGCCACCGTGCGCGCCGTCTTTGACGAGATCGGCGAGACGTTCCGCTGGATCCCCGCGGCGATCTCGATGCACCACGCCTACCGCCACGGCTTGCTTGAGCATACCGTGCACATGGCGCGCGCCGCCCGGGCCCTGCTTCCGCTCTACCCCGAGGTCCACGCCGATCTCGCCATGGCCGGCATCCTCGTCCACGACACCGGCAAGGCCATCGAGTACGAGGGCGCCCTCGCCACCAAGCGCAGCCGGCGCGGCATCCTGCAGGGACACGTGGTCCTCGGCTACCAGCTCGTGCGCAAGGCCGGCAAGAAATGTAAACTCGGCGACGATCTCCTCGAGCGGCTCGAGCACATCGTCCTGAGCCATCAGGGCGAACCCGAATGGGGCGCGGCCGTCTATGCGGCCACGCCCGAGGCGGTCTTTGTGTCCATGGTCGACAACCTCGACGCCAAGCTGGGCATGGTGCAGCGCGCCCTCCGCCAGGCCAATCCGGACGACGAATTTTCCGAGCGCCTGCCCGGCCTAAATGGTTCCCTCCTGATTTCCCCGCCCGAGGAATAGCCGATTTCGAGCTAGAAGGACCGGCGTGGGACACAGAGATCGCGGAGGTCGCGCGGAGGCCACGGTGCGAAGGCCGCCCAATCCGCTTGGATCGCTTGCCCGTGGATCGATCTGCGCGTTTCGCCTACCTTGCGGCACCCCATCAGCGGCTGCACCGGGACTGGCGCATGACCGTTACTGCAGATGCTGCAGCACGCCCGCCATCGGCAGGAAGAGGGCAATCACAATGATCCCAACGATCAGGGCCATGCCGACGATCAGCATCGGCTCGATGACCGCGGCCAGCGCGGCGACGGCCTGGTCAACTTCGTCATCGTAGGCCTCCGCGACTCGCCGAAACATCTCCGGCAACGCACCGGTCTCCTCGCCCACGCGCACCATGCCCGCAACCAAGCCTGGAAAGACTCCGGTGCGTTCCAACGGCCCCGCGATGCCTTCGCCCCGGCGCAAACGCATCGCGACTTCTGCCAGGGCCGCGCTGATCCGCGTGTTGCCACTCGCCCCCTCCGCGATGGCCAGCGCCTCCATTTCAGGCACTCCCGACTCCAACAAGGCGCCCAGCAGCCCGGCCACGCGCGCCACAGCCGCCTTCAGGAGGAGATCGCCCAGCCAAGGTACGCCGAGCTGCCACCGGTCAAATAGGCGTCGTCCCCGCTCGGTGCGACGCCACCGACGCCCCATCCAGACCGCGATGGCGGCCAACATAACCCCGAGAAGTACGTTCGCCCGCAGGAAGTGACTCAATGCCAGCAATCCGCTGGTCAGGGTCGGCAAGGGTTGGCCGCGAAGCAGACCGCCATAGATCAGGGCGAACTTCGGCACGACCACCGTGACCAGCACCGCGACGATCAAAGCTGCGACGACCAGCACAACGGCCGGGTACGCCAGTGCCGTCCTCAATCGGCCTCGAACGCGCTCGTGCTTCTCCAGCACCAGGGCCTGCCGGGACAGGATGTCCGATAGCACTCCGCCCGTTTCGCCCGCGGTGACCATCGCAACATACGTATCGTCGAACACTTCGCCACGCCGACGGAGGCCCTCCGAAAGCGTCCCGCCGCTTTCGATCCCAATGCGAAGTTCGTCCGCCAACCGGCGCACGCCCTGGTGCGCGTCGTGCACTCCGATCACGTGCAGGGCACGAGCCAGCGGCACGCCCGCTTTCACCAAAGTTGCCAACTGGCGGGTGAACGTACGCAGTTCCCTGGGACCCACGGCTCGTCTTCGAATCCAGCTGCTTCGTCGTTTCGACTCGGCGAGCACCTCTTCAGGATGACGCTCAACCGCCGCCGGTGTCACGGCCACCGGCACAAGGCCGCGCCCGCGCAACGCTGTCGCAGCCGCGTTCGCGTCTGCGGCGGTCTCCTGCCCATGGATTTCTCCGCCGGATTGGGGATCGATCGCGGTGTAGTCGAAGATGACCGGATTCATGTGTGCGCGATGACCTCATCCAGCGTCGTCCGTCCGGCGGCCACGGCGTCGAGTCCTTCCTCCCGCAGACTACGCATCCCCTCGTCCCGTGCCATCTGGCGCAGTTCATCCGCCGGACGGCCAAGCCCGATCGCCTCGCGCAGCGGTGCTGTCGCGGGCAGCCACTCGTAGAGGCCGATCCGGCCCTGGTAACCGGTTCCGCGGCAGTGTTCACATCCCGGGCCCAATTGTGGTCCATTCCCGCCGGAAGTTGCCTCGCTGCACTGCGGGCAGACCCCCCGCACCAATCGTTGCGCCAGCACCGCCTCGAGGGTTGCCGCCACGAGGTACGGTTCGACGCCGAGATCCACGAGACGGGTGACGGCCGTCGCGGCATCGATGGTGTGCAGAGTGGTCAGCACGAGGTGCCCGGTCTGGGCGGCCTGCACCGCAATTGCCGCCGTTTCCTCGTCGCGGATTTCTCCCACGAGGATCACGTCAGGATCCTGGCGCAGGAACGCTCTCAAGACCGTCGGAAAGCCCAATCCGGCCAGCGGGTTCACCCCGACCTGCATGACGCCCTCAAGCTCGTATTCGACGGGATCCTCCACCGTCAGGATCTTGCAATCCACCGTGTCGATTGTTCGAAGCGCGCTGTAAAGTGTCGTGGTCTTACCCGAACCCGTTGGTCCGGTCACCACCAGCAACCCGTGCGGTCGCTCCACCGCCTGCCGCAATCCCGCCTCCACCCTGGAAGGCAGCCCAAGCGTCTTCAACTCCAGTCGTGTCGCGCGGGTATCCAGAACGCGCAACACGATGCTTTCGCCGCCTTGAGTCGGCAGCGTCGACAGCCGCAGGTCCACCTCGCGGCCAGCCAACCGCGTCCGGATGCGTCCATCCTGTGGCGCCCGACGCTCGGCAATGTCGAGGTTCGCCAGCACTTTCAATCGCGAGGTCACCGGCTCCGCGAGGGTCAGCGGAACCGGGAAGACTTCGCGCAAGGTACCGTCCACCCGGCAGCGAATGACAAAGCGATCCTCAAATGGCTCCAGATGGACGTCACTGGCCCCCGCCTCCACCGCTTGCTCCAGCAACCGCTGCACCAAGCGCACGACCGGTGCCTCATTGGCTTCGGGCGACGGTGGCCCGTCGGACCGAAACACGGGAGGATCCTCCTCGACGCGACCGGGCTTCGCCTCGGGCGCAGGATAATGCTCCGCGAGCAGTTGCTCGACCTCCCTGCTCTGGAGGTCGACCAGTTGCACGGCGCGCCCTAGGGAGAATGCCAGTTCATTCGCGAGGCCCGGTCGTCCCGAGGCGACCGCGGCAACCTGCAGAACCCCGGCTCTCAGTCCCAGCGGCTCAACTCGATACGCGCGGGCCAAGTCTGGAGCGAGCAAGGTCTCG